>CAYYTT010000015.1:0-14707 GCA_964474635.1 uncultured Alphaproteobacteria bacterium
GCACCTGCGACGGCAATATGGAGCAGGGCTCCATGCGCGCCGACGTGAACGTCTCCGTGCGCCGGCCGGGCGAGGGCTTTGGCACGCGCTGCGAGATCAAGAACGTCAACTCCATCCGCTTCATCCGCCAGGCCATCGAACATGAGGCCCGGCGCCAGATCGACGTTCTTGAGGACGGCGGTACCATCGACCAGGAAACACGCCTGTTTGATACGTCTTCCGGCACGACACGCAGCATGCGCTCCAAGGAAGAGGCGCATGACTACCGCTATTTCCCGGACCCGGATCTTCTGCCCCTGGAACTCGATCCCCAGTGGATCGCGGATATCGAAAAGACCCTGCCCGAACTGCCTGACGACAAGAAGGCGCGCTTTGTGGCCGATTATGGTCTGTCGACCTATGACGCCGGCGTGCTTGTCGCCGAGAAGGAAAAGTCGGAGTTCTTCGAGACCGTGGCCAAGGGGCGCGACCCTAAGCTCGCGGCCAATTGGGTCACCGGGGATTTCTTCGGGGCGCTGAACAAGCTCGGCAAGGACGTGACCGAAAGTCCGGTTTCGGCCGACCAGCTCGGCGCGCTCCTCGATCTGATCGCCGACCAGACCATTTCCGGGCGGATCGCCAAGGATGTCTTCGAGATCATGCTGGAGACGAGCCAGGATCCCGGCGCCATCGTTGAGGAACGCGGCCTGAAACAGGTTACCGATACGGGCGCCATCGAAGCGGCCATTGATGAGATCATCGCGGCCAACCCGGACAAGGTCGAAGAGGTCAAGGAAAAGCCCAAGCTGGCGGGCTGGTTCGTCGGCCAGGTGATGAAGGCTACCGGCGGCAAGGCAAACCCCCAGGCGGTCAACGAGATCCTGAACAAGAAGTTGGGCCTCTGACACCGCCAATACGGGCATTCCAATAAGGGGGGGGGCCAACAGGAGGGCAGGGTGGCTACGACACGCCCGGTCCCCCATGGCTCCCGCCCTGGCTTCGGTGCGCCTGCGGGCTCAGGCCCCGCACTTTTTTGAACGCGGTGCTGAAGGCGAAGGGGCTGGCATAGCCGACCTGCGCGGCCACGCTGGCGACGGTCTCGCCCGGCCGGCACAGAAGATCCGCGGCAAGGGCCATGCGCCACTTTTTCAAGAACGTCATGGGCGGTTCTCCGATCGTCTCATTGAACCGCCGCGCCAGGGACGCGCGCGAGGCGTGGGTCCGTGCGGCCAGGGTTTCCAAGGTCCACGGAAAGGCCGGGTCCTGATGCAGCAGCGCGAGCGCCCGCTCCACAACCGGGTTGCCCGGTGCGGACAGATCGATTGGGTCCTCCACGGACTGCTGTGCGATCCACGCTTTCAGCACCGATGTCAGCAGAAGGTCGAGCAACCGGTCGAGCACCGCCGCCTGACCCGGTTCGTCCCGCACAACCTCCCCACACAGAAGATCGATCAAAGGCGAGGAACAGTCCTCCTTACGGACCGCGAGGAGGGGCGGCAGGGCGCCGCGCAGCCGGTCGCCGATCCGGCTTAAGTGCTCATAGGCGCCGACGAGGAAAACCGTGTCCCCTTGCGGATCATTGCCCCAAGTGCGCACGTCGTGGGTCATCTCTTCCAGCAGCGAGCGGCCCTGCGCGTCGCAGCAGCGCTGGCCCGGGTGGATGAAAACGGTCGGTGGCTCATCCGCCTTACCCGCCACGGTGTAGTGCTCGGGGGCTCGTGTCACGGCCACGTCGCCGGGGTGCAGATGGAGGGGCTCGCCCGTGTCGGGCACGATCCAGACCGCGCCGGCAATCGCGACGATCACCGTGACCGGGGCTTCGGCGGCAATCCGCAGGCTCCAGGGATCGCGCATGACACAGCGCAGGGTGAACGCCCCTTGCGCGCGTGTGTCCTCCAAAAGTCTGTCGAAGGTGTCGTCGAACCCGTTCATGCCGCAGATGTAGACGATTGCGTATGGCTTTGCACAGTCCGCGCATGGGCGTGGCGCATGTGGCGGCGTATGTCCTGTCCATCGGCTCAACGCTCATCCCGATGCGGATGACGCACCCATGGAGGATCGCCATGTTGGAGACAGGTCTTACCGCCCTTATCTGGTTCGCCGGGATTGGATGCACCCTGATGGGCGGGCTCTATTTCGCATTTTCGGCCTTCATCATGACCGCGCTGGGCCGCATTGCGCCGGCCGCCGGCATGGGCGCCATGCAATCGATCAATGACGTTATTGTCCGCTCGATCTTCTTGCCGCTGTTCTTCGCCACGAGCCTTGTGTCCCTCATGGCCGTGGGCCTTGGCGCGGTGTGGTGGGACCGGCCTGGGAGCGCCTGGGTGCTCACGGCGGGCGCCACATATTTCGTGGGCATGTTTCTGTGTACGGTCGTATTTAATGTGCCCCTGAATGAGCGCCTGAAGGCTGCGGATCCAGCGTCGCCGGAGGGCGTCGCGGTCTGGCGGGCCTATGGCCGGGTGTGGACCCGCTGGAACCATGTGCGCACCGTCGCATCCATCCTCGCGGGCGTTTTATTCCTGCTCTCCCTTTGATGCGGGGCCCGATCTCCCACCCGTTTGGGTTCGATATTTTCTCGCGCACAGGCCATCGATGGGGTCTTGAGGGGCTGGTCCACGCTCCAGAACCGCCAAAAATCGCCCCGTGCTGACCAGCACGGTTCCCTTTCCACGTACGTGGTCCGTTTAACCCGATGCTTACGGCCAGGGGGCACCGTCGGGATATCGGCAGACGGGGAGCCCCTGCCGAAGCGCAGGCTGGCAGGCCCGCGCGCCTGGTAGGGCCGAGTGAAAGGGGAGTTGGGCTATGTTGGATATGGATGGATACACGCCGGAAACGGCCGCGACGCCGGTTCAGGCGGATGAACGCACCGATGCGCAGCTTGCGCGCCGGGCCCGGGACGAGCGGTGCGGGCAAAGCATGTACCGCCTGGGCATGATGTTTTCCACGGGCCAGGGTGTGGCTTACGACATCGTTGAGGCGCACAAATGGTTCAACCTCGCCGCGACCATGGGCAACGAGGAAGCCAAGCGCTGGCGCAAGGAACTCGCGGGCGAGATGTCCTCGAGCGAAGTGGCCGAGGCCCAGCGCCAGGCCCGGGAATGGCTGCGCGCCAGCTGACGCGCGAGACGTGAAGGCGCCGGCCTCAAATGCTTCCGCTCGAGTGAGTGAAACCGGCGCCTTTTGCCCTGTGTTGAGGTGTGTCCGCCAGAAGGCCCTCCAAGCGGCCAATCGCGTCCGTCAGGACTGGGCATGTTTGTCGGTCGTTGAAGGCTCGGGGCACCGTTCCAGGGGCAGGATTTCATCGAGCAGCGACGCACAGGTCTCCGCCTGTCCCTTGCAGCAATCCTGAACCAGAAACGCAAGCAGCCGCCGCGTCGCCGTCAGATCGACGGCGTGGAAAATCTGCCGCCCGTCTCGCCGGACCGTCGTCAGGCCCGCCTGGGCCAAAATACTCAGATGGGTCGACATCAGGTTCTTGCGCACGTCGAGCCGCTCTGCGATCTGCATGGCCGGCAGACCATCCGGGCCCGCTTCCATCAACAAACGAAAAACCTTGAGCCGCGTGGCTTGAGCCAAAGCGGCCAACGCTGTTACGGTGTCTGAAATATCCATGGTTCTTGAACAATGGATCAATGCGAACTGGCTCGCAATGATCCCTCGGGGACCTCCGGAGTGGGGCACGCAGTGTTACAACGCCTTACGGCCATTTTGGCGCTTTATGCCATCTTTGCGTGTGGCTCGTCCATGGCGGAGACGCCGGGTCAGACGCGGCGCGGTCCCTGGCGTGCCCAAACGGCCTTCGATCTGCCGGATTGGCTGCGGGTTTCGGGCGAGGTGAGGGGCCGCTACGAAACCCTCGACGGCCAATTCCGGCGGGATTTTGAAGGCAGTGACCAGCTTTTGTTGTTCCGGTCCCTGTTGCTCGCCGAGATCGACGCGGGGCCTATAACCTTCGGCGTGGAATTCCAGGACAGCCGCACCTATCTGGGCGATGCGGGCACGCCCCTGTCGCCCAGTTTTGTCGATCCCCTCGATTTTCTTCAGGCCTATGTGCGCGTCCCGGCGCCGGGGCTTTTGGGACCGGGATCCCGTACGGATGTAATCCTGGGCCGCCAGACCATCAGCATTGGCTCCAAACGGCAGATCGAGCGAGTGTCCTACGCCAATGTGATCCGTACCTTCACGGGCGTGCACGGACTATCCAGCAATGACCGGGGCGATGAGCTGCATGGCTTCGTGGCGGCACTGGTGGGCCGGTTTCCGACGGAGCGGGACGAGCTTGCAAACAACCTCCTTGTCGCGGACCGGGAGCAATGGCGCCGGATCGTCTGGGCGGTGCACTATCGCCGGGCGGACATGGCGCCGCGCCTTGTCCGGGATCTGTGGGGCGAGCTTTTCGTGTACGGATTGGATGAGGACGATTCGCCGGCGGCGCAGACCACGAACCGGAATTATGTGACCCCCGGGTTCCGGGTGTTCCTGGCGCCTCAAGTGGGGGCCTTCGATGTGGATGTGGAAGGATCGATCCGCTTCGGCTCGCGCCGGGCCACGAACCGGCCCGACGATGTCGTGGATCTCGACGTCAAGGCAACGCAGCTTCTGGCGCGGGTCGGATACACCTTCGACAGTCCGTGGCGCCCGCGTCTTGCCCTGCAATACTACTGGGCGAGCGGCGATGAGGACCCAGGCGACAATCAGTTCGATGAATATGAACGCCTGTTCGGCGGGCGGCGGACGGACCTCAATAACACCTCGATCCACGGGCCGCTAACGCCGGCCAATTTGTCCGCGCCCGGCGTGCGCGTCGATGTGCGGCCGGGCCGGCGCTGGGACGCCCATGTGCATTACTCGGCGGCATTCCTGGCGTCGGCCACCGACACGTTCGTGATCGCCCGGTTGCGCGATCCGACCGGCCGGTCGGGCACTTTCATGGGCCACACGCTCGATGGCCGCGTGCGCGTCTGGCTCGTGCCGGACAGCCTGCGCCTGGAGATCGGTGGCTCCGCGTTTGTCTTCGGTCGCTTCACGCGCACCGTGCCGGACGGGCCGGAGGGGCGGCGCACCCTGTTTGGCTACAGCCAGCTCACCTGGACGTTCTAGATGTCTTTGATAAACATGGGAGGCGCAGGCCCGGACCTGCGAAAAGGGGCCGCGCCCTCTTTCGATTTCAACCATTGTGGGTCCTAATGGGCCCGATTTTCACAATACGCGTAAAAGGGGAATGATATGGCAGATTTCACCACCATTCGCGCGCACCTGAAGACCGGCGTTTGTGCCGGCTTGGCGTTGGCGGGCCTGACAGCCCTCGCCGTCGCCCAGGATGTGCCCATCGTGAAGCCCGGCGCCCCCGGAAAGCCGTCGCAGACCTTGAGCGCGGATGAGGCGAGCAAAATCGCCGATACGCGGTTCTCGCCCGACGATGTGGTTTTCATGCAGGAGATGATCCCGCACCACTACCAGGCCATTGAGATGGCCAAGCTGGTGAAGGACAGGACAAATTACGAGGAACTCGTCGATCTTGCCGGCCGGATCGAAGCGACGCAGTCGGACGAAATCGAGTTCATGCAGAGCTGGCTGAAGGATCGCGGCCAGACGGCGCCCGATCCCGCCAAGGCCGGCCATGGCAAAAAAGGCGGCCATGGGTCCATGCATGGCGACAAGATGGATATGAAGCGCATGGCCGAAATGGGCATGGCGACGCCGGCCCAGATGAAGGCCCTCGCGGCGGCCAAAGATACCGCGTTCGACAAGTTGTTCCTGGAGCTGATGATCCGTCACCACGACGGCGCCGTGACCATGGCGCAGGACCTGCTCGACAAACGCGGTTCGGCCTATGACCCGGTGCTCTATGATTTCGTGAACGACATCGTCAACGACCAGGAATCCGAGATTGAGCGCATGAACGCCATGCTCGCCGGTCTCTCGGAGGATCCGCGGGCCGGTCTTAAGCCAGGCTTCGACGATGCGGGCGAGGCCATCCTAAACCTGGAAAAACTGGCCTCGCTGCCCAAGCCGGCCGGCTTCTTCGATCCACGCAATCCCTATGACCTGCCGCCCGTCAAGCCGAAGAAAGACGAGGAAAAGGCGGACGAGGAAACCAAGGAGGCCAAGCAGACCAAGCCGGGCGACGAGAAGGCCGGAGACGACAAGAAAGAGACCGATAAGCCAAAGGCGGATGGTCAGTCCAATGAGGGCACCGAATGGGGCGAGCGCTCCCCGCTGCTCAGCTTCTCCAACACCGACATGGCATTCTCGGACGATGTGATGGTGGCCGGCAATTATCACGGCTTCAACGTCTACAAGCTGAAGACCAACGGCGTTCCGGATCTGCTCAGTTCCGTCGTGTGCCCGGGCGGGCAGGGCGATGTCTCCATCGTCGGCGATATCCTGATCATGTCCGTCGAGCAGACGCGCGGCCGGGTGGACTGCGGCCTTGAGGGCATTGCCGAAGACATCAGCGAAGAGCGTTTCCGGGGCCTGCGCATTTTCGATATCAGCGATCTGACCCGCCCCGTGCAGGTCGGTCAGGTCCAGACCTGCCGCGGTTCCCACACCCATTCGGTGGTCTCGGGCCCGGGCGATGACGGCAAGATCATCGTCTACAACTCCGGCACCGCATCGGTGCGCGATGAGGAAGAACTGGAAGGCTGCATCGGAGCCATCCCGGGCGATGACCGCACGGCCCTGTTCCGCATCGACGTGATCGAGATCCCGGTGGATGATCCGTCCAAGGCGCGTATCGTCGACAGCCCGGCCGTCTTCGCCGATGAGGAGACGGGCGTTCTGGCCGGCCTGTGGCGCGGCGGCGACCATGGCGATGATACCCAGGACACGCGGCGTACGGACCAGTGCCACGACATCACCGTGTTCCCCTCCGCCGGCATCGCAGCGGGTGCCTGCTCGGGCAACGGCATCATTTTCGACATTTCCGATCCGCGAAAGCCGACCCGGATCGATGCCGTCGTCGACACCGGTTTTGCCTACTGGCATTCGGCCACCTTTAACAATGACGGCACAAAGGTTCTCTTTACGGACGAATGGGGCGGTGGCTCGCGTCCACGCTGCCGGACCTATGACAAGCCCAACTGGGGCGCCAACGCCATCTACGACATCGTCGACGGCAAGCTCACGTTCCGCAGCCACTACAAGGTGCCCGCGTCCCAGACGGAGCAGGAAAACTGCGTGGCCCATAATGGGTCCATCGTGCCCGTTCCGGGCCGGGACATTTTTGTCCAGGCCTGGTACCAGGGCGGCATGTCCATCATCGATTTCACCGACTCCGCCAATCCGGTCGAGATCGCCTATTTCGACCGTGGCCCCCTGCATGAGGAAAAGCTGATCCTGGGCGGCTACTGGTCGACCTATTGGTACAAGGGGCGGATCTACGGCACGGAGATTGTACGCGGTCTGGATGTCTTTGCCCTGAAGCCGAGCGCGTTCCTCAGCGCCAACGAAATTGCCGCGGCCGAACTGGCCGACCAGGGCGCGGTCTTCAATCCGCAGCAGCAGTTCCCGGTGACCTGGCCCGACCACCCCGTGGTGGCCCTGGCTTATGTGGATCAGCTTGCCCGCAGCGGCGCGATCACTAAGAAGAATGCCAGTGCCTGGACCTATGTACTGGAACAGGCAAAGGCCCTCTTCACCAAGGACGGCGCCAAGGATGCAGGGCTTGCGGCAACGCTTGAAAAGCTTGCCGCGGAGCTGAAGGCGAAAGGCGACAGCGCTACCGCAACGCAGCGGCTCGCGGCCCTGAAGACAACAACCCAGGCGATCGCAGCAGAGCTGCGCTAAGGCCTTAAAAATGGCAGCCCCCGAATGGATCGGGGGCTGCCTTTTGGGTTCGTGCTTCGTCTCAAGGTGATGGCGATGGATCTTCGGCTCTGCGTGACCGTGGTGATGCTCCTCTTGGCGGCAACACCGGACGCAAGTGCTCACGTGCCTCGCTTTGAAGAGGTGAGCGACGATACCGCGTTCCCGGTGTCTGTTCCGGGGCGGTTTGCGTCCCGGCGCGGCTATCTCGTCGTGGCCGAAAATCGAGCCGACCCGCGAACTCACGAGATCCGTCTGCCCGTTGCGATTGTTCGCGGTCAGACAGAGCGCTCGTCCCACCCCTTGCCTCCTGTTGTGTTTCTGTCCGGTGGCCCTGGCATTGGGTCGCTGGCCGCCGCCGCTTATCCGGGCGCTTACCCCTGGACCGCTTCCCGAGATTTCATCGTCTTTGGAAAGCGGGGCACGGTCCATGCCGACCCGGCCCTGATGTGTCCCGAATACATCGCTGGTCTTGAGGGGGACGGGGAGGCCCAAGCCCTGGTCGAGGCCGCGCGCAACTGCCGGTCCCGGTTCGATGAGGCTGGGATCGATCCGTCTGCGTACCACACGGCCGCCAGTGCGCGGGACATGGAAGATTTGCGCCGTGTTTTGGGCATGGAGGCCTGGTCCCTTTACGGACTGTCCTATGGCACCCGCTTGGCGCTCACCTATGCGCGGGATTTCCCAAACGCGGTCGCCTCCATGGTGCTCGACTCACCCCTGCCGCACGGCGCCGACTATGATGATGAGAGCGCGGCGAACTATCAGGCGGCCCTCATGCGGGTCGCCAAGGTTTGTGAGGCCCAGCCCAGGTGCGACGCGGCCTATCCGGATGTCTTTGCCCGCTTCGCATCAGCGCTCGAGGAGGTGCGGGATCATCCGTGGACGCTTCAACACGCGGATGGTGCCGAGCGCCCGGTTACCCGGCGGGATCTTGCCACCATCGTGTCCCTCGACGCGCCCGGCGGTGTGGCTGAGGCACCGTTTTTGATGGATGCCGTTGCGCGAGGCGATCGGGCCGTTATCGAACCCCGTCTCGCCGTGCCGGGCAACCCAACGCCCTTCGCCTGGGGCATGCGCCTGTCGGTCTGGTGCGCCGAGGCATTGCCCTACAGCCAGCGGGCGCCCCAAGGCAATGCGCCGGAGGTCTTTGGCGGCCTTGACGGCGCCGTTGTACCGCCGTCCGTGTGCGCCGCATGGGACGTGCCACAAAGACCGGCGCACGAGGTTGCTCCCACGACAGGACCAGTCCCCACTCTGATCATCGCGGGCGCCTTCGATCCCGACACACCGCCCAAATGGGCCCATCTTGCGGCCCGGACCTTGAGCCGTGCCCACGTGGTCGAGATCCCCTACGGACTTCACACCGAAACAACCCGCTGGAGCGGAGACGGCTGCGCCATGGCCATTGCGGCCCGCTTCTTTGCGGATCCTAAGGCATTCCTGGAAGCTCCGACGGCCGCGACGACCTGCATAAAGGACCGCGAACCACCCCGCTTTAAACGCCCCGCGTCCGATTGACCGGAGCGAGCCCCGGCATCTCAATCCACGAGAGACAAGAAGCGCCAAGGCAAACCAGACAAGCAAGCAATCTAACCAAACACCTTGGAAATGTCTTGAATTGCATGCGTCCGGCATCCTCCGCCTTGCGCTTCTCCACGTCCCGATCGAGCTTCGGGCCCGATAGACTGACCGTCTCCATTATCGGCGAATGGATAGGATTGACTTAAGGGGCGAGATGGCGAGGCCGTGTTCCCCGCGTCGGCGGCGTGACCGATATCGCGGGCAACCAATGTGGAATTATTCCAACTGTTCTACGCGAGCGCTTTATGCCGTCTCGTTTTTTGTCGTGAGTGATTTCTTGACAGATTTGAAGAGAAAAGCAGCCACAAGAAAATCAGCCCCCAGAATCCCCCATAAAATCCAGGGATTAATTGTAGAGGGCCCGTAAATCTCAATGAGCGTGCCCGCCATGCCTCCAAGCATGCAGATGAAAGCAATCCACGCGACCCACACCATATGCTTCATTAGACCAAGGGACAGAAAAATATACAAAGCAGCAGGAAACACCAGAAAAAGGTTATCACTGCTATAGCCCGTCAGTACAAAGCCAATGATGTGAAGGGCTGAGCTGACCAGCAAAAAATATCCGGCAACCACCATTCTCAAGGGTTCTCCTCGTCGTGCGCGTTTTGATCAATCACCGAATGATCACGGGATCAGCCCCGATCAAAGCGCTTTGCTTCAGCTCCTGAACGATGAAATGCGCCACATTTGCGCGAGAGATAATCCCATTGCTCCACTCCGTAGCGTTCACCAACACCCGGTATCTCTGTGTTTTTGGGCCATTGGTCAGCACACCAGGGCGGACAATTGTCCAATCTAGGCCGCTGGACTTGATCATGGTTTCCTGAATGCTTTTGTCATCATAAGCGCGCCCGAAGACAGCGCGAAAAGGCAAGCGTTGCACTGGTGAAATCGCTGTGCGGCTCTCGCCCGCACCAAAGCCCGTCACGCCTATCAGTCGTTTCACACCCGCATCATGCATGCTGGGCAAGAGGACTTTGGTGGCCTCTGAAAAGAGCGAAATGGGCCCAGTAATGAGTTTGAGGTTTAGGGGAACGCCAAGGACCTGAACCACAGCATCCACATTGCAGAGCGCCGCGCGGATATCTTCCGCATTGAGTGCGTTACCAGAACGGGTTTCAAGCAGGTCGTGTGACAAGGTCATGCTTTTTTCGGCAGAACGCGAAAATGCACGCACAGCCAGACCGTTCTCCAGTGCCTCTTTCACGGTGGCAAGGCCAATACCGCTGCTTGCGCCAATGACGAGAATTTTCATATTTTCCCCAGTGTCGAATTTTCTCCAGTGTCGAACTGTCAACGACGCGTACAATGTGCTTGTACACGTCGGTTTTAGGAGTTCTGACGGACAAAGATCGGAGGCTTTTCACCAGTCACGTTACGCTTCATCCTAGGCGAGAAGATCCTCATACAGATATGCATATCGGCGGTGCGCAGACTTATCACTGTTCAGGTTGAGATTGCCACGCTTGCCGAAAAAGGATGATGACAAAACGCCTCGCCAATCAGATGCTTTGCGCGTGATCTCTTGGACGGTTGTCTGACTAGGGTGTTGGGATGGTGTACCGGAAAAAACCATGATTGAACCCTGTGCTCGTGGAACATTCGTCTGTACCAAAATATCCAGATAGTATTTCAGTTGCACCAGGCAAGAAATTCGCTTGTTGATTTTTGCCGGTTAGAGTGTGCACGTCAGAGTTTGCAGGTCAGAGTGTGACCGCGTAGCCGTGGACCTCCCCTGGACTGCTTGCTCGCTTGTGTCGTGTCTGCGCGGCAAACACCTGGGTGGCACCATGAAGCGAGCGCCTCTCGCCCCAAACGACAACAAAGACGGTAACGGCTGAGCCTGTCTTGACCACCGTCGGGATCTGCGCCGTGGCCGGGCCGCCAGAGATTGCCAGTTCCCAGAGATTGCCAGTTCCCAGAGATTGCCAGTCCTCAGAGTTTGTCTGACCCCCAGAGATTGCCGTTCCAAAGGTCCGAGTTCGCCACCTGAAGACCGCCCAATAGCGGTCTTTGGCTTCGGACTGGGCACGCAAGACCGCTCGCGTGTCTCGAGCCTTCCGGAAAAGCTTCAAAAGTGCGGAAAAAGGGGGGCTAACTGGCGGGCAGGAAGGGATTCGAACCCTCGAGACGGCTCAACACCGTCTACTCCCTTAGCAGGGGAGCGCCTTCAGCCACTCGGCCACCTGCCCACTTACCGGGGTATCGCAGATTGGGCAGGGCTGCAAGTCTTCGAGGGGCATTTCCGGCGGGCCATTCGCGCTGTGTCCGCCGGGTTCGGGCGCCCTTGCGGACGCCCACGGAGCATCACGCCCGCAAGGCGGCCCGGATCCGGGCCACGATCCCGGCGGCGTCGAGGCCCGCTTGCGCAATCTGATCGGCCGGCTTGCCGTGGTCGATGAAAAGGTCGGGCAGGGTGAGGGGCACAAACCGCCCCAGGGCGGCATTGGGACCCTGGGCCACCAGGGCATGCATCACGGCCGTGGCAAAGCCGCCCACGGCGCCTTCCTCCACACTCACCAAAAGGCGGTGTTCGCGGGACAGGCGGCGCACCAGGTCCTGGTCGATGGGTTTTGCAAAGCGCGCATCGGCCACCGTGACGCGTAGGCCATCTTGCCCCTCGAGCAGTTCGGCCGCCTGGAGCGCGTCCTGGAGGCGCGCGCCATAGGACAGGATTGCGATATCGCCCCCCTCACGGATGATCCGCCCCCGGCCGATCTCGAGCGGTGTGCCAAGGGCGGGCAGGTCCATGCCCACGCCCTCGCCGCGCGGGTAGCGGAAGGCGCAAGGCCGGTCGTCCATTTCAACGGCCGTTGCAACCATGTGCATCAGATCAGCCTCATCGGCGGCGGCCATGAGCACGAAATTCGGCAGGCACCCCAGATAGGCGATATCAAAAGAGCCCTGGTGCGTGACCCCGTCGGCGCCGACCATGCCGGCCCGGTCGATGGCGAAGCGGACAGGCAGGTTCTGGATGGCAATATCGTGCACGATCTGATCGTAGGCGCGTTGCAGGAAGGTCGAGTAAATGGCGGCGAAGGGGCGATAGCCTTCGCACGCCAGGGCGCCGCAAAACGTAACGGCGTGTTGTTCCGCGATGCCCACATCGAAGCATTTGTCCGGATGCGCCTTAAGGACCGCATCGAGACCCGTGCCGGAGGGCATGGCCGCCGTCACGGCCACGATGCGCGGATCCATGTCCGCATGGGCGATCAGGGCCTTGGCGAAAACGGATGTATAGCTGGGGGCATTGGGCGGCGCCTTGTGCTGCTTTCCGCTCACCACGTCGTATTTCGCAACCCCATGATAACGGTCGGCGGCCGCCTCGGCGGGGGCAAATCCCTTGCCCTTCACGGTGACCACGTGGAGCAGGACGGGCCCGTCATGGGCGCGGGCACGCTCCAGCACGCTGACCATTTCCTCCACGTCGTGCCCGTCGAACGGACCGGCGTAAGTGAGGCCCAGATCGTCCCACAGGGTTGGGGCCGCACAGAAGCGGGGCAGGGCTTCGGCCGCCAGCGCCGCACGCCGTGTCTCGGCATCGGGCAAGGCGGCGCGCAGCGTGTTCAGATAGTGGCTCAAGGCGCCGGCGGGGGGCGCAATCGACATGTTGTTATCGTTCAGCACAACGATCAGTTTACGCTTCAGAGCACCGATATTGTTGAGGCCCTCAAACGCCATGCCGGCCGTTGCGGCGCCATCGCCGATGACGGCAACGACGGGATGGTCTTTGCCGTCGTAATCCCGGGCCATGGCAAAGCCCAGCGCCGCCGACAGGGAAGTTGAGCTGTGCGCGGCGCCGAAACAGTCATGGGGGCTTTCGGCGCGGCTGGTAAAGCCGGACAACCCGCCGCCCTGGCGCAGGGTTCTGATCCGGTCGCGCCGACCCGTCAAGATCTTGTGCGGATAGCATTGATGGGAGACGTCCCAGACGATTTTTGCCGCCGGCGTTTCGAACGCGTAGTGGAGAGCCACGGTCAATTCCACAACGCCGAGGCCGGCCCCCAAATGGCCGCCGGTTTCGGCCACCGCCGCGATGACCTCCTTGCGCAGATCGTCGGCCACGGCGCGCAGGGCCGAACGTGGCAAGGCGCGCAAATCCTCCGGGCCGTGAATGCCGTCGAGGGGGCGCCTGCCGTCATCCCCAGCGCTCATGACCGCCTCCTTCTGTCTACCATCCGTTTGCTGCGCATTACCGCGACCGGGTGTCAGGACTTGCGGGTGACGATGAAGCGGGCAACGTCCCGTAACGGGTCGGCCCGCTTGTCAAACCGCGACAGCGCCTCGCAGGCCCGCTCAACGAGTTCGTCCGCCTTGGCCCTGGCGCCGTCTAGGCCCAGCAGTTTGACGAAGGTGGCCTTGTCCATGGCCTCGTCCTGACCGGCCGGCTTGCCCAGGTCCTCTGCCGAGGCGGTGGCATCGAGGATGTCATCGGCGATCTGGAAGGCAAGCCCGATATTGTCCGTATAGGCCTGAAAGGCCGTGCGATCTTCCTCCGGCCCCTGACCGAGGATGCATCCCGCCTGGCAGCCATAGGCGATGAGGGCCCCGGTCTTAAGGCGTTGAAGTTCGGAAATGCCGTCCAGGTCGAGCCCTTCGCGTTCCGAGGACAGATCGATCATCTGACCGCCAACCATGCCGTCCGCGCCGGCCGCCTTGGCGAGCTCAATGACGAGACTGCTGGTCACCTTGGGGTCGTCATGGGTTTCCGGCGCGCCGATCACTTCGAAGGCGTATGTCAGCAACCCGTCGCCGGCGAGGATCGCCGTGGCCTCGTCGAATTGTTTGTGGACCGATGGCCGACCCCGGCGCAGATCCGCATCATCCATGGCAGGCAGGTCGTCGTGGATCAGGCTGTAGCAGTGGATCATCTCCAGGGCCGCGGCGGCCCGCAGGGAACGGGCATCCGCCACGCCATAGAGTTGTGCCGTGGTCACGACAAGAAAGGGGCGCAGCCGCTTGCCGCCCCCGAGGGCCGAATAGCGCATGGCCTCCAGAACCCGGCCCCTGGGCCCGTTTACGGGGGTGAGCAGCGAATCCATGGTCTGGGTGACCTTTTCACCAATGTCACCCATACGGCTTTCTAAATCGCTCATCGCCGGCGTCCTCGTGCTGCCTCGCCCCCACTGTGTATGGGGTCTTTGCCTTGTGATGTGTTTCTTGCTTTCCACCGGTATGCACCGAAGCCGGGCGGCGGTCCAGGTGCGCGGTCCCCGTTATCTTGGCCCTTTTTCCAACCTTGGCCTTTTTTCCAGGGGCTGTCGCTCGGGGCTGCCCGAAGCCCCAGGCCTTTGACCGGCGTGGCCTTTGACCGGCGTGGCCT
>CAYYTT010000015.1:14807-39917 GCA_964474635.1 uncultured Alphaproteobacteria bacterium
GGCCTTTGACCGGCGTGGCCTTTGACCGGCGTGGCCTGTGACTGGCGTGGCCCGGCCTCCGGCATGCGTCCACGGGGTGTCCAGTAGGAGAGCGTTTTGGGGCAATGCGCGTTCGGCGGTGAGTCGCGTTTCGGCCTTGTGCCACCCATCGATCCGGCAAACCATCCGCCCACGGTATTTGTAGGCGCGGTTACAATTTAGTTGCCGTGGTTACGAGATGGTCGCGGATCATCCCGGTTCCGATCATCGTGTTAGCTGCGCCGGCAACATTTAATATGTTGAATTCATTCATAAAAATAGCGTATCATTCCAGAATTGCATGGCGGTGCACGCCGCGATTGGCATGGGGCGCCCACGTCACATTGCGGTGCTAGCGCAAATTTTTGTGTTGTCAGCCCTTGCTGCGGTGCGGTTTTCCGATGATATAACGACGCAGACAAAGTGCTGTGCCCGCTGTGTTGCGGGGGACGTTCGGTGCGCGAATGGGACAATCGCTCGATTGAACGGGATACCGGTGGGACTGGCCGGATCGTCCGCAGCTCTTTTTTTGAGACCGACGGTCCAACCACGACACAGCCGGAGATGTCCGGAGCCGACCAGCGGGCCTACAGGTAACGCATCGCGGGATTTCGATGTGGTAGCGCCGCGCGAGGCAAGGGGAGTGAGGAACCATGGATCCTGCAAAGCAGGCACTTCGGGTTGTCTTGGCTAAGCCGCGCGGGTTTTGTGCCGGCGTTGAGCGGGCCATCGACATCGTTGAACGCGCTCTCCAGAAATACGGCGCTCCGGTGTATGTCCGTCATGAAATCGTGCACAACAAGCATGTTGTCGAGACGCTGAAAGAGCGCGGCGCCATTTTCGTCAAGGAAGTCGATGAAGTGCCGGTCGGCGCTGTCACGATTTTTAGCGCCCACGGCGTTGCCCGGCGCGTCGTCGACAGCGCGGATGAGCGCAGCCTCGACGTGATCGATGCAACCTGCCCCTTGGTAACCAAGGTTCACAAAGAAGGGCAGCGCTACATCGAAAAAGGCTTCGAAGTGGTCCTGATCGGCCATTTGGGACATCCGGAAGGCGAGGGCACCCTGGGACAAATTCCCGGTACGGTGCATGTCCTCTCGGAAGTCGAGGAAGTGGAGCGCCTGACGGTCTCCGATCCCGAGCGGGTCGCTTATGTCACGCAGACAACCTTGAGCGTGAATGACACCAAGGACGTGATCGAAGCGTTGAAGGCCAAATACCCAAAGATCGTCGGGCCCGACACGCGCGACATCTGCTACGCGACCCAAAACCGTCAGACGGCGGTGCTCGAGCTTGCCGATCAGGTGGACCTGCTTCTTGTCGTTGGCGCACAGAACAGTTCCAACTCGAACCGACTTCGCGAAATCGGCGAACATAATGGCGTGCCGAGCTATTTGATTGCCGACCGGACCATGCTCGACCCGGCGTGGCTCAACGGTGTGTCGGTGGTCGGGATTACCGCCGGGGCATCGGCGCCTGAAACGCTGGTGCAGGGTGTGATCGATCAGCTGCGTGACTTGCGCGACGTCACGGTGGAAACACTTAAGGGCGTTGAGGAAAGCGTGCACTTCAAGCTGCCCCCGGAACTTGCCGATGTTCCGCAGGCGGAAGGTAGTGCGGCGGCGTGGGGGACCCAAAGCGCCGGGTGAGGGTGGACACGCGGCCGGGGGCGTCCGAAACGGATCGCCCGTTCGGCTGCCAAGTGGAATGGACGGGGCGGGGGCCACTGAAGGCCCCCATGGAGTCAATCGAAGCGGCCTCCTGGTGCCAAAGCGGCACCGTTTCTTCAGAGGCCAGAGTGATAAAGGAAAGGAGGCGCAGGTGGGCGTCCCGCTGAAGCAACAAATCGCTGTCGGTTCCTACATCATGAAGCAGAAGCTCATGGGCCGGAAACACTATCCGCTCGTGCTGATGCTTGAGCCCTTGTTCCGCTGCAATCTCGCCTGCGCCGGATGCGGAAAAATCGATTATCCCGATCCCATCCTGAACAAGCGTTTGTCCGTCGAAGACTGTCTTCAGGCGGCCGATGAATGCGGCGCGCCCATGGTCGCCATTCCCGGCGGCGAGCCACTGCTGCACAAGGAAATCGGCGAGATCGTCAAGGGCCTGGTGAAGCGCAAGAAATTCGTTTCCCTGTGCACCAATGCCCTGCTGCTTGAAAAGAAGCTGCACCTGTTCGAGCCGTCCGACTACCTGTTCTTCTCCGTGCACCTCGACGGTCTGAAAGAAGAGCATGACAAGGCGGTCTGCCAGGACGGCGTATTCGACCGTGCCGTGAAGGCGATCCAGGCCGCCCGGGACAAGGGCTTTCAGGTCAATGCCAATGCAACCATCTTTGATGGCGCGGACCCGGAGCGTGTGGCTGAGTTCCTCGATTTCTGTACGGATCTCGGCGTGGGGATCACGATCTCCCCTGGTTATGCCTATGAACGCGCACCCGATACGGAGCACTTCCTCAGCCGTCAGAAGACTAAGACGCTGTTCCGCGACATCCTCAAGCGCGGTGACAAGGGGCGGAAGTGGTCGCTCAATCACTCCTCGCTGTATCTGGATTTCCTGACCGGCAACCAGACATACAAGTGCACGCCCTGGGGGATGCCAACCCGGAACATTTTCGGCTGGCAGCGCCCCTGCTATCTGCTCGGCGAAGGCTACGCAAAGACCTTCAAGGAACTGATGGCGACGACCGATTGGGACCAGTACGGGACCGGCAAATACGAAAAGTGCGCCGACTGCATGGCCCACTGCGGTTATGAGCCCACGGCCGCCGCCGATGCGGTGAACAATCCGCTCAAGGCGCTTTGGGTGGGTCTGCGCGGTCCGAAAGTCGATGGCGACTTTGCGCCTGAAATTTCGCTGGCCAATCAGCGTCCGGCCGAGTTTGTCCACGAGACCATCGTGGAGCAGCAACTAGCCGACATGCATGATCCCAAGAAGGGCCGGGATGAGGTGGCGGGCGCCGCCGCGTAAGGCCTTGTGGCCAGCTCTGCTGTCTGTTCCCAAACGGATCAGATCGACGATTTCTGCCGGGCGAGCGAGGCTCGCCCGCAGCACATCCAGGGGGCGGATCGAACCGTCCGGTGCGACGGCGTGCTGCGCCGATTGGGGCAGTGCGCGGGTGACCGGATCGGCAATAGCGCGAAACACCACGAGCGGGACATCGCGCTCGGCCGCCACTTGCGCAACGGCATGGCTTTCCATGTCCACAGCCAGCGCCGCATGCGCTTTTGCCAATTTCTTCTTCATCCCCGGGCCATCGATCAGTGTGTCGCTGCCAAGGACACTGCCCATGGCCACGGCGCGTTCATTGCCCTCAAGCCGGGCTAAAACGCTGTGGGTCAAGGTGAGCGCGGCTTGGTAGCGCGTGCTCGAACCCGCCTCGACCACATCGCGCCCCAAAACCAGATCTCCGGGTGCCAGATCCCGTGACAGCCCCCCCGACACGCCAAAACTGACCAGCACCCTGGCTCCCAGCCCGGCGAGGCGCTCGGCTTCCTGACGCGCCCTTTGCGCATTCGCACCGGAAACACCGATCTGAACCTGGGAGTGCGCATTGAAGGCGGACAGTGTCGCCGCCTCGCTTTTCAGACCGCAGACAAACCCAATAAACCCAGTTCCCATCACACCATTCCCAAACAGACCGTCCGCCGCCCGTCTTTTTTTACCGGGGAAAGTGTCGTGCCTTGCGCACGATCACGGCGAATTGGGCCCATGCCGAATGGCAAGAGCCTGAAAAATCCGAAAGGACCGGACCATCGGCGATGGGGTCTGTCAATCAAAAGGTGAGGCCGCGTGTGCCGGCGCGCAGGGGGGGCCACCAACACGGCGCCGCACTTAAGGCGCCCGGCGTTTGCGAATGTGGGACGCGGCGACTTCTCCGGAGCGGATCGCCCCTTCGATCGTGG
Source organism: uncultured Alphaproteobacteria bacterium (assembly GCA_964474635.1). Taxonomy (GTDB): domain Bacteria; phylum Pseudomonadota; class Alphaproteobacteria; order JAJFIK01; family JAJFIK01; genus CAYUYV01. Next base: position 18,731 of record CAYYTT010000015.1, read on the forward strand.
CTGGAAGGCCCGTGTCGGTCCAATCTCCGGCAAGGACCAGATTGCGCAGCCGCGTTCCAGGGCCTTTGCGCTTGGCGGTTCCGGCGGGCGATTCGTCAAAGGTCGCCTTTTTTTCCTTGATGATCCGTGCCGCCGTGAACTGCGTGCCTTCAAGGTTCAGCGCCTTGGTGGTGTCGGTCCACAGGCGCGGGATCAGGTCCTGGGCGGGTTCGTCCGCCAGGGCACCGGCCGCGCTGATGGTCAGGCTGACAATGTCACCGCGCAGAAAAATCCAATGCACGGGTGAGTTGATCAGTCCCAGGAAGGGGGCCGTCTCGCCCCCCGGCAAGGGCTGCGCCAGGCGATAATGGGCATTCACGATGACGCCGCCGTCCCCGGGCGGATCGAGTTCGGGGAGCACCTGGCCGGCCCGGGTGGAGGGCAGGGCCAGCACCACCCAGTCCTCGGGCGCGATGTCTACGGACCGGTTGTGAAAAGTGAGGGCGGTGACACGCTCCGGCGAGCGCTCAAGCTCGACGAGCCGGTGCGCGAAGTGGGGCACGGTCCCCCCTTGGGCAAGCGCCTGAAGGGCCGGATCGACAAAGCTCGGCCCCAGGCCCTCGCGCGCGATCAGCGGTCGGCACGCGGCCTCCCCCTTGGCGAAGGTCTCCAGCAGCACGCTGCGCAGCAGACGCGCCGCCCCGTCATCGGCAGTGGTGTTGAGCGCCCCCACAACGAGGGGCTCCCAGAAGCGTTCATAAAGGGGACCATCCGTGTCAAGAACATCAGCCACGGTCCGGTCGGCGCCGGCCAGCACAACCCGCAGGCCACCGGCGTAATCGCTGAGCCGTGTGCCAGGCACCCGCCGTTTGGGGTCCAGCAGCCAATAGGGCACCGGGCCGCCATTGGGGCGCAGGCTCCAGCGCTCGCCGGTCTTCAGGTCAACGAAGGGATAAACCGCCCGCGGCGGCTCGATCATGCTGTCCCGCGCGCCGATGCGCTCCAGGAACGAAACCGCCGAGCGGTTCCCGCTCATGACGAGGTGATTGCCGTTATCGATCAGCGTGCCGAGCGCCTTGTCCTCAAAGGAGCGGCAGCGTCCGCCCGCATGTCCCGCCGCGTCGTAAAGGGCGACGGAAAAGCCGGCATCCTGGAGGCGCAGGGCGGTGGACAGGCCCGCAAGGCCGGCCCCGATGACGTGAACGGTGCTCATGACGGCTGCATCCAACAATACGGGGGACAGGCCTCGCGCCGCGCGGGCCTTCCCCCTTAATCAGCCCGGCCCGGCGGGCGCCGTAAAGGCGGCATAACCGCATAACGCAGCGCAATGGCCAGTTTTTCGCGCGTTGAAAGGGCAACCGCCTCCTCACCGACCGCAAAACTGCGATCCTCAAGGCGGCGCAGGGTCTCTTCATACATGCCCATCATCAGGAGGGCGGGGCGCAGCACCCGCCAGTTGAGCTGCGCCATGGCGGCACGGGTCTTGGCGAAGCGCTCTCGCGCGAGTGCGCCAAGCTCGGCGCAGGCGGCCGGTGTGTTCGGGTGGCGGGCGACGGCCATGGCATCGTCCGTGGGCACACCATGGGCCTCAAGCAGGGGGCCGGGCAAATAAAGCCGGCCGATGCGCGCATCCGTCATCACGTCGCGCAGAATATTCGTCAGCTGCAAGGCATCGGCGAGGGACAGGGCAAAATCATCCGAGGCCTCGCCCGCGGGCGCGCCGAAGACGGGCATGGACAGGCGCCCCACGGCGCCGGCGACACGCCGGCAATAGGCCAGCAAGACCTCCATGCTCGGCCCGTGAATCGGTCCGTCCACATCCATTTCCATGCCTTCGATCAGCAGCAGGAATTCCTGGCGCTCCAGGCCATAGGTCTCGATGGGCCCGGCGAGGGCAATTGCCGTCGGATAGGTCGGTTGACCCGCCCACAGATTATCGATTTCGGCGCGCCAGGCGTCGAGCGCGGCGTGTTTTTCTTCGGGGGTGCCTTCCTCGTCGGCGATGTCGTCGATCTCGCGGCAGAACGCGTAGATGGCGAACATGGCCTCGCGCCGCGCCTTGGGCAGGATGCGCATGCCGAGGCCGAAGGAGGTCCCGGAGGCGCCGACGACGCTGCGGGCGTGGGCCTTGGCGTCGTCAAGGGAGATCGGCGCGGACGCGGTCATGACTGGTCCTTTCGCCGTTTTTGGCGCCGCGACTGACGCTGGGGCGCGAAGAAACCGGTCACCGCGCCCCAAATCCCGGCCAGGGCAAAGTCGCCTTTGCTCAAGGCGACCCGGGTTGCCAGAGGGTCTCCGGTGCGCAGCCGCTTTGTGAGGCGATGGGCAAGGGACACGATCACCGCCGATTCCATGGCCATCCGGCGCCCCTTGAGGGAGGCGGGCAGCTTGTCGGCACTCACCAGCAGCTCCTCTACGCGCTCCAGCATGCGGTCGAGCACGCGGCGCAGGCCGGGCTCCAGGGCATCGGCGTCCAGATCGGCCACGCTCACGCCTTCCTCCAGCATCCAGTCCTCGGGGATATAGACCCGGTGCATGTCGCGATAATCGTCCCCGCAGTCCTGCAAATGGTTGATCACCTGCAGCACGGTGCATAGGGCGTCCGAATGGGGATGGGCGGAGGTCGGCTCGCCGTGGAGATCGAGCAGAAACCGGCCCACCGGATTGGCCGACAGCCGGCAATAGTCCATCAGCTCCTGCCAATTGGCGTAGCGCAGCTTTACCGCATCCTGGCGGAAGGCGCACAGCAGATCGCGGGCGTGGCGGTCCGTGACCCCCGTGGTGCGCAGGGTTTCGCGCAGGGTATGGGCCTTCTCATAGCCCTCGTCATAGCCCGGGGCGCCGGTCAGCGCGGCCTCAAAAGCATCCAGACGTTCAATCTTGTCGCGCGGGGCCAGGTCCTTGTTGTCGGCAATGTCGTCGGCCGCCCGGGCAAAAGCGTAGAACGCGGCCACATGGGGGCGCAGATGCGCGGGCAGGAGAAAGGATCCAACGGGAAAGTTTTCGTCGTCCGCATCCTTGCCAGAGGAGGCTTCCGGTCCTCCGGAAAACTGGGGCGGGGTTGCGGGACCACCGGTGGCCGGACCATCCCCATGCGTCGGCCCATCCCCATGCGTCGGTTCTTCGCCGTGGACCTGATTCGGCGCCGGATGCGCCTGCGACGGCTCTTGAGATGCCGCAGTGAGCCCGTCGGTCACGTCAGGCTGTCCCGAGGGCACGGTCGTTTTTGTCATGGAATTGAATGTCCCACCCAGATGTCGACGAGACCCTAGCGGGCGCGTCGCGGTGAGACAAGCGGGCCACCCGTGGGACATCGCGCCGTTTAAATCGCCCCAAAACGCTTGCGATGCGGCGCGGACCGGGGGATTGTCGCGCTGCAATGAGCGAGGGGGGCGCTTAAGGTCGATCATCAGGGCTGATCATGGTGACTTTGGTACAAGCGATCGAGTGGGGCGCGGTGCTCTGCGTCCTTGCATGGGTCTGGATGCTGCTGTTTCGCGGCGGTTTCTGGCTCGACGGACCCTGGCTGAAACCCGAAGACCTGGCAGAACCCGACGACTGGCCGGAAATGGCCGTCATCATCCCGGCGCGCGATGAGGCGGACGTGATCGGTCAAAGCATCGAGAGCCACGCACGCACCGCCTATCCGGGCCGGGTGAGCGTGATCCTCGTCGACGACGACAGCCGGGACGGCACGGCCCAAATCGCGCGCAAGGCCTTCGATGCGGTCAAGCAGGCGCCCGGCACGGCCCAGCGCAGCCTCTACATCATGAAGGCGCCGCCCCTGCCGGCCGGCTGGACGGGCAAGCTCGCGGCCCAGCATGCGGGTCTGCAGGCCTCCCACGACCTGGCGCCCGGCGCGCGCTATGTGCTTCTGACCGATGCCGACATCGTGCATGCGCCGGAGGTCCTGGGCGCCCTCGTCGCCAAGGCTCAGGATGACCGCCTGGCGCTGGTCTCGTTGATGGCCAAGCTCGATGCGCGGGGCTTGTTTGGGGCCCTTTTGATCCCCGCCTTCATATTTTTCTTCAAGAAGCTCTATCCCTTCCGCACCGTGAACAAGCCCTCGAGCGCCATGGCCGGGGCGGCCGGCGGCTGCATGCTCGTGGACCGTTTCGCCCTTGAGAGCGCCGGGGGCTTTGAGGCCATTCGCGGTGCCCTCATCGATGATTGCAGTCTGGCGCGGCTCATCAAGGGGGATCCGCCCAGCCGGGGCATCTGGCTTGGCCTGTCACGCCAGGTGGTCAGCCTGCGGGACAACCAGTCCCTTGGTTCCATTTGGACCATGGTCTCGCGCACGGCCTTTGCCCAGTTGTCCTATTCATCGGTCTTTCTGGTGGGCACCGTGATCGGCATGGGGATCATCTATCTCGCCGGTCCGCTGGCGCTTCTTGGTCTGCCCTGGCACGGCTCCACGTCGGCGGCCTGGTGGGGCGCGGCGGGCTGGGCCCTGATGGCCCTTGCCTATGTGCCGACGGTGCGGTTTTACGGGCACCTCACGCCTGCCGCCCTGCTGCTGCCCCTGGCGGCCCTGCTGTACACCGCCATGACGATCGGTTCGGCGCTCGCCCACTGGCAGGGCCGTGGCGGGGCCTGGAAAGGTCGCACTTACGCTCCGCCCACGACTTAAAACCAGTCTTGCGGTGCGGCCGGCCGAGTGTCTCGCGGTGCTCGGATTATCTTTCTAAGGGGCTGAAGCGTTTCACGCGGCGGCGGGATCCAGGGCGCGGACGGATCGGGAGATGTGCCCTTCCTCGCGCGCCCAGATCAGAGCGTCTCTCAAGGCTTCCGGGTAAGGGCGCGGCGCGAAACCGAGATCATCCTTGGCCTTTGCGCTGTCGAAATAGATGCGCCGGCCGGCAAGACGCACGCCCGTCAGCGGCGCCTTGGGCGGACGGCCCGTGACCATGGTTGAGACCACTTCCGACATCATCCCGGCCATCAGGGCCAGGGGGTAGGGCGCCCGGGCGGTGGGCATGCGCAGCTGCGTCATCGCCTTCAGGTCTTTAAGCAGATCGCGCATGGTGACGTTCTGCCCACCGAGCAGATAGCGCTCTCCCGGCGCCCCGCGATCGCGCGCCGCCAGCATGGCCTGGGCCAGGTCGCGCACATCGACGAAATTGTGCACGCAGTCCAAATAGGCGGGCGTCTTGCCGTTGACCAGATCGACGATCATCTGGGTCGGCGCGGTAAGGCCATGGTCACCGGGGCCGAGCGGCATGGTCGGCAGCACGGCCGTGACTTTGAAGTGCTCGTCATTGGAGGCCAGGGCGGCCTTTTCACCGTGCCATTTGGTTCGTGGATAGGCCCCCAGCATTTCCTCGGCCGTCAGCCCACGGTCTTCTTCCGTGAGGGTGATCGGCGCGCGGCCCAAATGCTTGCCCACGAGAACGGTCAGGCTGGAGACATGGATGAAGCGCCGGGCGCCGGCCGCGCGGGCCGCTTCAATCACGCCGCGCGTGCCCATGTGATTGATCTCTTCGAAATCCCGGCGCCGGCGTGCCCAAAGCTGCGCGTTGGCGGCCGCATGGAACACGGTTTCGACGCCGGCCATCGCCGTCGACAGCACATCCGCGTCCAGGATCGACCCTTGGACCGGTTCCACATCCGCTGCGAAAGGCTTCCGGGGCGCGGCGCAGTCGAGGACACGGACCCGCCGTCCCTCATCGCGAAGGGCTTCGACAATCTGGCGTCCGATAAAGCCTGCCCCCCCGGTGACCAGGGTCAAGCCCTTGCCTGTGTCCGTGCTCATGTCCCCTCCATGGGCCCTGTCATGTCTTCAGGCTCAGTCGTCTCTTCTGGGCCGGTCCCGCAGACCAGAAGGCCGTGCGCACCGACACTGCCCATGAGGGCATAGCCGCCGCTGCGCGCCGCGACGGTGATCGCGGGGAATCGGCTGCCATCCGTGTCGCGATAGAGTGTGCGGGCTTCCGCATCGCCCAGATCCACTTCCACCACCTGGGCCGGAGCCTGCTCGGTTCCGAGCCAGCGGCGCCGGTAGAAGCCAAGTCTGAGGAGCGAGGGATGGACCGCCGCCAGCAATCGCCCGCCGGGCTCTAAAATCAAATTGTCCGGCCCGCCGTCGAGCGCAAGGCGGCCAAGCGGCCGGCCCGCATGGCCGCCGATCATCCGGTCCAGGTCAAAGACCAGCAGGGCCTTTTCCCGCGTCGCCGCGACGATGACCCGGCGCTCCCGCCGGTCCACGACGATGCCGTTCGCATAGCCGATGCCGCCGGCCACCGGCACGGGCGGGCGCGCCAGGGTGCCTTCTTCGGTCAGGGTCAGGCGGACGACGCTGGAGCGCTTCAGGGAGAGAACGTCTTCAACGGCCGCCCATCCCCGGCAGGCCCCGTGGTCCCGCGTGACCAGCATCGTCTGTGGTCCGACGATGGCCACGTCGTTGGCGCGGCACAGGCCCTCATGGAAGATCCGTGCCCGCTCGCGCAAGCCCTCCGGTTCGATTTCATAAAGCACGATGCCGCTGGTGGGCTCGAGACCGCGCGGACTGTGGCCATATTGGTGGACCACGGCGGCGAGCAGCGGGTTGCCGAGCGGATTGTCGTAAATGTCGAGGCCATGGGGCCTGAAGTCGGCCGGTCCCACGAAAGCACCGGTGACCTCAGCCACCCGCGCGGAGGCGCGCTGCGTCCCGGACGCCGAGAGGGCCGTGCGGACGGTCTCCGGCGCGAGAGCGTAGATGCCGCCCCTGGGCAGGTCCGGCGGGGCGCTCGGAACCACGAATGCGCTGCCCACGGAACGCTCCGGCGGCGTGTGCGCCGCAAGCGCGTCCTCCAGCGCGAACCGATCATAGGCAGACACATAAATGGTGCCCGAGCGCCGATCCACGGCGATGTCCTCGGCGCCGCGCAGGGGCTGCCGGGCAAACCGGTCGGTCAGCTCAAGTTGCTGGCAATCACCGGTTGTCCATTCGGGCGTCTGGGTCGGCGACCCGCAGGCGGCGAGGGCGGCGACCAGCACCGCCGCCGATCCGCCAAGGCCAGTCCGGCACGCCCGGCGATCCTCAGGCCGAGCCGGGTCGCTGGTAGTTCCACTTGGTGAGGAACTCGCCCAGATGGCGCTCCACTTTCTCGGCCAGGTCCGTGCTGTAGTCGAAGCGGTTTTTTTCATAGCTGCGGACACTGTCGAGATAGCTTTGGAAAATCGGCCGCGCGGTCTCATAACCGCCGAGGCTCAGGTGATTGTAGATGCTGGCAATCGAGCCCAAAGGATCGCGGTCGAGGTCCTCGTATCGCAGCTGCGTGTACAGATGATCTGGAAGACGGGCGAGATCCTCTTCCATCTTGCGCATCATGCGGGCGTACACGCTCAAGATCGCCTCGTCGATGTCGACATGGTCATAAGGCTGCAATGCGAACTGCTTGAGCAATTTCGCGTAGAAATTCCGCATCGAGATGAAGACTTCGTAGGGATTTCTCAGGATATGGATGAACCGCGCCTCCGGCATCATCGTGTTCAGCATGCCCACGCGGGCCGTATAGACGGGGTTCTTGATCAGGAGGCGCTTGCGGTCCTGGTGCACATAGAGCTTGCGCATGAAGTACGAGAACGTGTCCTGCCAGGCCGCGATCTGGGCGCTGGTCAGATCGTCGAAGAACAGGCCCTCATTCAGGTAAGTCTGAAAGCGCTGGGGGAAGTAGATCGCGTGGTAAAAGGACAGCGGCGTCATGTTCGCCAGTGCGATTTCATCTTCCTGGGGCGAATCGGGCAGCACGGGAATGTTGTCGATATAACGCGTCGTCGGCAGGGCCCGTTCGAGCATGGGGCGCATCAGACGGGCGATTCCCATCAGGTCCCACGGCAGACCGGTGGCGAGCGGTGGAACGAAGCCGAAATCATCCCGGCTCATCACATTATAGAGGTGGGTGGTCCCGCTGCGCCAATGACCGATGATAAAGACCGGCGGGGGCATGTCGGTCAGGGCCGGCAAACGGCCTTGGAGGGCGAGGTACTCGCCGGCCGTCATCGGAAACCGCCCCAGGGCAGCAAGCCAAATGCTGGCCGCTTCGCCCCATTTTGCCGGCGGAATTCCGCCGCTTTGCGCAAAGACGCGCCAAAGCGTGCCCAAATCGGCCCCGCTGAGTGGATGCATGGTCCCGTGTCCTTCGATTGATCGCGATCATGTGCCTGACCGCGGCGGCGCGGGGGGCCGATGCAGCACGCGCCCGTTCGCCTTACGCGGCGCGAGTGTTGCAGCAGCCGGAGCCGGGGGGCAAGAGCGAGGCGTAAAGGACGTTTGAACGGCTGGAGCTTTCACCAAATGGCAAACAACGGTAAAAGCATTGGAATTGTGGGATTTGGGCACGACCTTTGGACGGGTTGGGCCTGTGATGGCGTGGAAAACAAGCGGTTGAGCATGGTTGAGTATCAGCATGGTTCTGGTCGGCGGGCGATGGCGCCCCGCCTTGGATTGCACCCCTTTGTGGTGGCCCTAATGCTTGCCGCGCTGACGCTGTTCGGCGGCGCGCCCGCCTCGGCGACCCTGGTCAAACGCGATCCGGACACCCGGTTCGAGGCCGTGGGCGAGCTTGGCCTGCACTATGCGGGGCAACAGGACACCCTGCTCGACATTGCCATGACGTACGGTCTGGGCTTTGTGGAATTGCGGGCGGCCAATCCCAATCTCGACCCATGGCTGATCGATCCGGGCACACCGGTGATCCTTCCCACCCAGCATTTGCTGCCCCATCGGGCCGAGTGGGGCATCCTGGTCAATCTCGGCGATCTGCGCCTCTACTACTTTCCCAAAAATGGCGGGCCGGTGCGCAGCTGGCCGATTTCCACGGGCCGCGAGGCCTACGAGACCCCTGTGGGCTTGCAAAAAGTGACCGAATTGACCCGCAACCCCACCTGGATCCCGACCAAAACGCACCGGTCCGAAGATCCCACGGTGCCCGCGCGCGTTCCCCCGGGGCCGGAAAACCCGCTCGGCAAGTTCCGCGTCCGGGTGGGCTGGAACGGCTACGCCATCCACGGTACGAACAAGCCAGAGGGCATCGGGCGCCGGGTCAGCCGCGGCTGCGTGCGCATGTATCCAGCCCATATCGAGGCCCTGTTCGAGCTTGCGAAGGTCGGCATGCCGGTGGCGATCACGCGCCAGCCCGTGAAGTTTGGCTGGATCGGCGATGACCTTTATGTCCAGGCGCATCCGAGCGAGGAAGAAGTGGATCTACTGGAGCAGGGCAAATCCATGGGCGCCCATACGTTCGAAAATCTTTCCGAACTGGCATTCCAGGCCGCCGGTCGGGACATCGGCCGCCTCAATTGGAATGCCCTTCGCACCGCCGCCGAGCAGCGACGCGGCGTGCCCGTGCGGGTGACCAAATGATCCGCAGCGCGCGGACACAGCCATAAGACAGGCCGCCTCCGGGCGGCCTTTTCTCCGTCCACGGTATATCCGACCCTGTGCGTATGACATCCGGTGAGCCCGCGCAGCACTTTCGAATTGACCCGGAGTTCAGACGACTTTATCAAAGTGTTATAACATAACGGTTCTTCCCAGGGGCCCAAGGCATGTCTCCTAAAAACGCCCCCATGGGCCGGCCCACTCACCCCGTGACGATTGTCCCTGGAGGACACCATGCAGGAGCTGCTTTTGACCGATGCGGTGCTGTTCGCCGGTGTCGCAGCGATGGTCACCACGGGCGGCATCATGGCTGTCTCCATCTGGCGCGAGGAGACGCGGGCGCGGGCCGGGTGGTTCGCCGCCTTCGCGGCCGGCGCGCTCGTATCCATTTCCCTGCTCCACCTGCTTCCGGAGGCCTTCGAGACCACGGAGCAAGCGCCGCGTCTGCTCATGGCGGGCTTTGCGGCGGCCTATTTCCTCAACAGCGGTGTGCTCGCTTTCGCGGGACGAAAACCCAACGGGCATGGGGCCCTTGCCCTGGCGCTTGTGCCTTTGCTGGCGATCTCGTTTCATTCTTTTGTGGACGGCATGGCCTACGCCGTGACCTTCTCGGCCGATTTCACCACGGGTCTTTTGACTGTGATCGGACTGATTTTCCACGAGGTTCCCGAAGGCATCATCGTTTTCACCCTGTTGCAGCGCGCGGGTCTGTCGAACCGCCTAGCCTTCATTCTGGCGTTTCTGGGCGCGGCGCTCACCACACCCTTGGGCGCCCTGACCACGACCATCTTTCTGCGTGATCTGTCCGACATGTGGATCGGAACGCTGTTCGCCATGATCGCCGGGGTCCTTCTTTATATCGGGACCAGCCATCTGTTGCCCCATCTGGACCACGAGCCCTTACGTCGGAAGATCCCGGCCCTTGTGCTCGGCGGCGTGATCGGCATCACCGCAAGCCTCGTGCATGAACACAGCCACGACCATCACGAGCATGAGGACGGGGATGTCCCGCATTTGGATGATGGAAACAGCGAACCTGAAGCGGTTGTGCCTGGACGCGGCGTGCAGGACTGACACAAACACCTCGACTGTGAGAAACTCTCGTCAAATCCCTTCGGAGGACCCGTCATGTCGATGCGCCTGCGCCCCCTCAGCCTGACTGGCTTTGCCCTGATCGCCGCCATGAAATGGACGCCCGGCGCCCCGGCCGCGGAAGGCGATGCGAGCCATGGGGCTGGCGCGTCCCACCGGGAAGCAGGCGCACATGTGCATGGTGAGGCCGAATTCGCGGCGGCCCTCGATGGCCCGCAGTTGGTGGTGGAACTGCGCAGCGCCGCCTGGAATATCCTGGGCTTTGAACACGAGCCGCGCACGGACGGCGAGAAGGCCGCCGCAGCACAGGCGCAGCGCAGCCTCCTTGATGGGGCTGCCCTGTTCGGCCCGTCGGCTGATGCCGGCTGCACGCAGACGGACGCGGATATCGATCTGGGAACCGGCCATGGGGACGAGGACGGGCATCACAGCGAGGATGGCCACCACGACGACGAACACGACGAAAATCATGGGGACGAGCACGGGGATGATCATAGGGACGATCACGGGGAAGGCGCGGCCCACGGCGATGTGACCGCGACCTACACCTTTACATGCGCCGATCCGTCAGCCCTGCTCCGCTTCGACCTGACGCTGTTCCAGGTCTTCCCACGCCTTGAGGCTATTGATGCGGTCTATCTCGGCGCCGACGTGCAGGCGGCAGCCCGCTTGCATGCCGAGCAGCCGAACTTTACGTTGCGCTGACTGTCGTTTCCTCAGCGCTGGAGTGCTCCATGGGCGGCCTTAGGATCGCGTTGATCGTACTTGTTCTTGCGGCCCTGGGTGTCGCGGGCTGGTTCCTGGCGAGCGGCCAATCCTTGCCTTTCGGCGAGACCCGGGAGGGGCAAACGGCGGATGGTTCGGCCACCTCCGCCACCGGGGAGGCCATTTCCGGGTCCGCGCCGGGCACCGGCACGGGCCAAGTGCCGCGCCTTTTGAATTGGAACGAGCTTCTGCCCGAGGGCGAGGTGGAACGGCTCCAGGACATTTACACCAAGTATTACGAGGACATGGAGCGGCAGATGAGCCGCGCCAATGACAGCAGCTTGTCAGCGGGCGCCGATCCCTTCGCAATGATCGCCGAGGGCAGCGCCGCCGACACCATGCCGCAGCTGGGCACATTCAATGTCGTTGAAAGCCTCAATGGCGAGACCATCCGCATACCGGGCTATATTGTTCCGCTGGCCGCGGAAATCGGCGATCAATACACGGAATTTCTCCTGGTCCCCTATTTTGGCGCCTGCCTGCATACGCCGCCGCCGCCGCCCAACCAGGTGCTCTATGTGAGAGCCGATCCGGCGGTCACGGTGGAGGAACTGTGGCAGCCCTTCTGGATTGAAGGCGTACTGACGACCGAGGCAAACGAAAATGATCTCGGGAATGCAGCGTACACGGTCACATTGAGTAAAATCGAGCTCTATGGGATCTGAAGCCGTGACGGGGGCCAGTCTGCCACCGGTTGTGGCCATTCGCGATCTCGTCTTTGGATGGGAGAACACGTCAGTCCTGCTCGACATCCCCGCCATGGATATCGCTGCCGGCGAAAAGGTATTCCTGCGCGGGCCCAGCGGAAGCGGTAAGAGCAGCCTTCTGGGCCTGATCTGCGGTGTGCTGACGGCCCGCTCAGGCGCCGTGCGCATCCTCGACTGCGATCTGACGGACATGCCAGGGGCCCGGCGCGATGCTCTGCGGGCGGCCCATCTCGGCGTGATATTTCAGATGTTCAATCTGCTCCCGTTTCTTTCCGTGATTGACAACGTGGTTCTGCCCTGCCGGTTCTCGCGGGAACGGCTGCGGCGGGCCGGTGCCCGGGGACTTGAGACTGAGGCCCGGCGCCTTCTTGGCCGGCTCGGCCTGTCGAAAGACAGTATCAACCGCACCAGTGTCCGTGAGCTGAGCGTTGGCCAGCAGCAGCGTGTGGCCGCGGCGCGCGCGCTCATCGGCGGACCCTCCCTCATTGTGGCGGATGAACCGACCTCGGCCCTCGACAGCGACGCCCGGGACGCCTTTATCGATCTGCTGATCGAAGAAAGTGCCGCCCATGGCTCCAGTCTTTTGTTCGTGAGCCATGATCGCGGCCTTTCGGACCATTTCGACCGCGCCCTCGATCTGCCGGCCCTGAACCGGGCCGCGCCCACAGGGGGCGGGGAGGCGGTGCCATGAGCGGGGCGTGGGCGGTCCATACCGGGCCGGTGCTGCGCCTTGCGGCCCGCAGCCTCATGAGCCGCCGGCTGACGGCCGGGCTCACCGTGCTTGCCGTGGCGATCAGCGTCATGCTGTTCGTCGGTGTTGAGAAGATCCGCACCGGTGCACGCAGCGGATTTGAGAGCACCATCTCGGGAACGGACCTGATCGTCGGCGCGCGTTCAAGCCCGGTCAACCTCCTGCTCTATGCCGTATTTCGGATCGGTTCGCCCACGAATAATATCACCTGGGAAAGCTATCAGGAGGTGGCCAGGCGCCGCGACGTGGCGTGGACCGTGCCGATTTCCCTTGGGGACAGTCACCGGGGCTACCGCGTGGTCGGCACGACGACTGGATTTTTCGAACACTATAAATACGCGCGTGGGCGGGCCCTTACCTTTGCGCAAGGCGTGCCGTTCAACGACCTGTTCGACGCCGTGATTGGTGCGGATGTGGCGCGGGATCTGGGCTATGACCTGGGCGATCCCATGGTCCTGTCCCACGGTCTGGGCGCGGTCAGTTTCTCCAACCACGAGGACAAACCCTTCCGTGTGGCCGGGATTTTAAGGCCCACCGGTACCCCTGTGGACCGGGCTGTGCATGTCTCTCTCAAGGCCATTGAGGCGATCCATCTGGGCTGGCAGTCCGGCGTGCAAACGCCCATGGCCCAGGTGATGACGCCGGACAAGGTCCGTGAGATGGACCTGCAGCCGGAGCAAATCACGGCCTTTCTCGTCGGCCTGAAATCCCGTGTGGCCGTGCTGCGCCTGCAGCGGACCATCAACACCTATCGCGGCGAAGCGCTCCAGGCCGTAATCCCGGCCGTGGCGCTCAGTCAGCTTTGGTCGGTGGTCTCCCTTGTGGAGCGGGCCCTCTCGGCGGTCGCCTTTTTTGTCATTCTTGTCGGCCTTGTCGGCGTCATGACCATTATCCTGACGAGCCTCCAGGAACGCCGACGCGAGATGGCCATCCTGCGCGCGGTGGGTGCGCGGCCGGCGGATATCTTCGTGCTGCTGGTCAGTGAGGCGGGGCTTTTGGCGTTCGCCGGCAGTCTGCTGGGACTGGCCGCGATCTATGCCGCCCTGGGCGTCGCGGCGCCGCTCATTGAGGCGCGGTTCGGTCTGGCGCTGGTGGGCCTGGGGCCGGGCCTGTTCGATCTCGGCGTCCTTGCCGGCGTGACCGGCGCGGCGATGGTGCTCGGCATCGTGCCGGCCTGGCAAGCCTACAGGACAGCCCTCACCGACGGTCTGACACTGCGGGTTTAGAGAGCCGGGACGCGGCGCTTACTCAGTTCGGACCGCCGGCCTCGCGGCATTTGTCGCACGTGCCGCGCAATTCGCAGGTGATGGTCGCGATCCGGAAATTCAGCTCTTTGGCGCGTTGGTACAGGCCTGCAGTGGTCGGCGCGTCCGTGATCTCGGCGGCCACTCCACACTCGGTGCAGATCGTGAAGATCGCCGCTTCCTCGTGTCCTCCGCCGCTGCGGCACGCCACAAAGGCGTTCAGGCTTTCCAGGCGATGGACAAGACCGTCATCCGTCAGCCGGCCCAAAGCCCGGTAGACCGTGGGCGGTGAGGTGATGCCCTGGTCACGCAGAACGTCGATAAGGTCATAGGCCGTGAGCGGGCGTTCCGCATCGCGCAGGGCATCCAGCACCGATTTTTGATTGTTGGTCCGGGCGCGCCGACGGGCCCCCCGCAGTGTTTTTTCCATGTCGTTCCAGGCACCAAGGCACGATTTCGTGGACAGGCATGGACCGTAGCACACCGCATCGGACCCGCACGCTTTATCCGAATACTGCCACGGTCTGGTGGGCGAGGGCACATGGGCGCCCATCCCGGTCGAAGATGGCCATGGCTTGGCTGGCATAGCCCTCGGCCAGGTGATCGGAGCGATTGTCGATCATCCACCAGCCGTCCCGGCTTTTGAAATCATCCGTCAAAACGTTGAGCAGCCAGCTCATGGTGCTGATGGGGGTGAATTCCGACAACATGGTGAAGGCGGCCGGAGGCGGCGCATCACACAGGGCGAGAAACCCGGTTTCGGTGTCCCGGGCCGCCGCGTCCTTATGGCGTACCCAGAGTGTTGCCTTCGCTTCCGGCGCCGCCGCGATGAGGCCATAGCCGGCGGCCAGATTCATATCGAAATTTGTGGAAAAGACCGGACGGGGGCCGTCCTCACGGAACAGGCTGGGCACGGTTTCGGGCATGTTTACGGGCGGCGCGTCGGGGCCCACATGGGTCAGGACCGAATCCCTGGCGGCGCCAAAGCAGAACACCGCCTTGGCCGCGCAAGACCCTTCGGCCATGGCCGCGACTTCAATGAAGGTGGCCGAGCGGCCCTTGCGCAGCACCGAAACATCGAACTCGACACCGGCCGGTACGGGGCCGATGAAGGACACCTGGGCCGAGCGCAGCGGCGCGAGCCCGGGAAAGGCTCGATGGGCTGCCTCAAGGGCAAGGGCCGCGATGAGCCCGCCGAAGGCAGTCCGGCCCTGTCGCCAATTGTCGGGGATTTCCGCACTCCAGGCGCGCCCGTCCCCGGTCAAGCGTCCCAAAACACTCGTAAAATCAGGCCCCACGCTGCTCTCCTGCCCCGTGTCCAATCCACGTTACAGTGCCGCCAGGGGGAGGATGACGCAACTGCCTGACGGCTGGGCTATACTCCTGCTCCTGGCCAAAAAACCGGAACGGTCGCAACAAGGAGACAGCGCCATGGGTGAGCAAAACAGCGCCGAAGCCCCGTCAGGTGTGGGTACGGAGCGAAATTTTCACCTCAAAGGCAATTATGCCCCGGTCTCGGACGAGGTGGACCTGACGGCGCTGAGCGTCGAGGGCGCGATTCCTCCGGGTTTGGACGGCCTCTACGTGCGCAATGGCCCCAATCCGCACTCGGGAACCTCGCCGCACTGGTTCCTGGGCGATGGCATGCTGCACGGCATTCGCCTGAAGGAGGGCAAGGCGCTTTGGTATCGCAACCGTTACGTCAAGACACGCCAGCTCGAAGGGGCCTCGCTCATCCGGCCGGACCTGAGCATCGACCACACGGTGGCGGCGGCAAACACGCATATCGTGCCCCATGGGGGCCAGCTTTATGCCCTCGTGGAATCGAGCTTTCCCACGCGGATCAGTCCGGGCCTTGAGACCATCGGCGTTCATGATTTCGACGGCAAGCTTGCCCATGCCTTCACGGCGCACCCTAAGATCTGCCCACGGACAGGCGAGATGCACGCCTTCGGCTATAGCTTCGCTGAGCCCTATCTCGTCTATCATCGCATCGGTGCCGACGGAGACCTGATCGAGAGCTTCCCCATACGGACCAAAGGGCCCGTCATGATGCATGACTTTGCCCTGTCGGACCGCCATGTGGTGTTCCTTGATCTGCCGGTCACCTTCGACGGCGCCCAGGCCGCCCAGGGCACGATGCCGTTCAAATGGAGCGAAAAGCACGGCGCGCGGCTCGGCGTCATGCCCCGGGGCGGGGCGGCGGCGGACGTGCGCTGGTACGAGATCGAGGACTGCTACGTCTTCCATGTGGCCAATGCTTTTGAAGACGAGGCGGGGGGCATTGTGGTCGATGTGGCGCGCTATCCCGAGCTTTGGCGCGAGGACTCGGCCACGTTCTCGATGGCCAATTTGCATCGCTGGCGCATCGATCCGGCCAAGCGCCGGGTCACCGAGTCACCCCTCGATGACATGATCATCGAGTTTTTGCGTGTGGACGACCGGCGCTCCGGCTCGGCGCACCGCCACATCTATTCGGCCGGAACGGCACCGTCCGTGCGCGGCGAGTTCCGCAATTTGATCAAATACGATCTGGAGACCGGCAGCCGCATCGTCCAGGACTTCGGCCCGGACGCGGTGATGAGCGAATTCGTCTTCGTGGCTGACCCCGCCGCCGGCGCCGACAGCGCCGATGACGCGGGCTGGCTTATGGGTTTTGTCTATTCGGCCAAGACCGGTACGAGCGATTTCCTGATCCTCGACGCCCAGACCATGACCCTGCCGCCGGTGGCCCGGATCGCCTTGCCACGCCGGGTGCCCCAGGGTTTCCACGGAAGCTGGATGGATTTGACGCACTACTGACGGGTCCGCCAGGCCCTGGTCTCACGCCTGTTTTGCGGCGCGCTCGGGCATGAGCGTGAGCAGGCAGGCGGCAATGATCAACGCCGCGCCCAGCCACAGGTTTGGGCCCGGCCATTCTGAGAAAAACGCCCAGCCGAACAGGGCGCTCCACAGCAGGGACGAGTATTCGAGCGGCGCCAGACGCTGGGCCGGCGCGCGGGCATAGGCGAGGGTCATGAGGATCCAGACGCCCGAGCCCATGATCGCAAGGCCTACAAGCACTGGCGCATCTTCAAGAGACGGCTGCGGCACAAGCAGGAGCGAGGGCGCGGCCAGCCAGAGGGCCGGGACGACATTGGACATCAGAGCAATGGCAAAGGCGCCATCGGCCCTGGCCCTGGCGCGCAGCATGATCAGTGTCAGCGCATAAAGCAGGGCCGCGCCAAGACATGCCGCGCGTCCCAGCACCACATCGCCCTGGGGCACCGTCCCCGGCGTGCCACTGTCTCCAAGGGCAATCGTCAGCACACCAGCAAAGCCCACCAGGGCCGCCCAAACTGCCATGGGGCGCAAGGGCGCGGCGAGGAACAGGCGTTCAAGGGGCCCGGCCATCAGGACGGCCGTGAAACCAAGGCTCGTGGCCTCGGCCAGCGGAATTTGCGAGATCCCATAGAAAAACAGAGCCGCCATGGTGGCATGGATGAGGCCGCGCAGGGTGTGAAAGCGCAGCGCGGGCCAGCCCAAAGGCTTTTGGCGCAGGGCCACGAAAGCCACCGCCATCACAACGCCGGCAATGGCGAACCGCCAAAACAGGACCGCCAACACCGAAAGACCGTTGGCGACCACGGCCTTGATGGCGGCATCCATCAGCGAGCCAAAGCCAATGGCCGTCAGGCAAATCAGGATGGGAAGAAGGGCGGAAGACATGGGATCGATCCGGCAAAGGGGCTCAAGGCGCCGCACCGTGCCCGTTCGGGACCTTTGTGGAAAGGGGAAACGGCAGCGTCAGTCGGCGCGGCGCGCATCCACGGCGCGGATGGCCGCCATGAAGGCGTGGAGCCGGCCGGGATCGAGATGGCCGACCAGGCGCAGGCCCGAGCACACATCGACGCCGTAGGGGCGGACCTGCTCGACGGCCTTGGCGACATTGTCCGGGGTGAGACCGCCGGCGAGGAACACCGGGCGCGGCGAGCGCGCGACGAAATCCGCGCTCAAGGTCCAGTCATGGGTGCGCCCCGTGCCGCCGAGTTCAGGAACGGCGAGGCTTGGCCGTCCGGAATCGAGCAGGAAGGCGTGCACGAAGGGGGCGCAGGCGAGGGCGTCGCCGAGACCGTCCGCCGTCTCAACATGGACGACCTGGATGCGCCGAACGGCGGGGGGGAGCTGCCGGCCCAAGATCTCCCATGCGGACGGCGCAATGGCTTGCACGACCTGCACCGCGCCTGCGCCGGTCCGGCGCACATGGTCCGCGATGGGCTCGGGATCTGTCTGTGAGGTGAGCAAAACACCGGTGACCCCGGGCGGAACGAGGGGGGCCAGGGTGGCAATGGTCTCATCGTCAAGGATGCCCGGCCCTGACGGCATGGGACCGACAAAGCCGAGCGCATCGGCGCCGGCGGCGACCGCCAGGTTAATCTCGGCGGCCGAGGCCATGCAGCAGATTTTCACGCGTGTGCGCATGGCGCGCCTTCAGGCCAATGGGAATGGAACGCCTTCAGGACGATTGGAGACGACGCTCTCAGGGGCGCCCCCGGATCAAAAGCCGAACAGGCCCTTTTTCTTCGTGCCGGGCGCCGGGCGTGCTTTGCGCAGTTGAGGGCGGCCCGTGGCATTGGGCGTCCCCGGCTCGCCGTCCTGCGCCAGCGCGGCAGCGATCTGCGCCCGGGACTCGGCGCCGTAAAGGGCCGACACCGCCTCGGCGACCAGATTGCGGCCCGTGAAGCGCCGGGGCTGCGCGCCGCCGGGGGGGACGGACCGGTGGGCCTTGTCAAGGCTGTCGAGCGGCAAGAGCGCGATGGGCCGGGTCTGGCGCTTGCGCACCTCACCGGATTTCGCCGTTTCGCGATCCGGATTGACGGTGCGCTGCGCCAGCGGTTTGAGCAGCGATTTGGACGGGGTGTCGTTACGCATGGATCACGCTCCTCAGACTTTGCTGTTCTTCACCCAGCGGAAGGACTCGTTGGTCAGCAGGGCAACATCAATATCGCCGCCCACCGTCTCCAGATCGAGGCCCACATGGTGCTGGAAGGCGTTAAGGCGCACGAACATTTCCGCCGTGGTCGCCAGGTCGGCCTCGGGCAGGCTTTCGATGGCCAGCAGGATCGGATGCGTGTGCTCGGCATACTGAAAGCTATCGAGCCGTGCCAGAAACTCATTGATCAGGTCGATGATCTCATCGTCGCTGTAGTTCTGGGAGAATTGCTGGCGCTGCTGCCGGTTGAGCTGGGGCAGCTGGCTGATGGTCCGGTCCCGGATGCACACCGCCAGATCGATGATCTGGTCGGTCATGAAATCCTGAAGATCTTCGTCCATGCCGGTCAGGAACGTGTGCAGCATGCGGTCATCGGCAAAGGGCGCGATGATCACCGGATCATCCGTGCTGATGGACTTGGTGTTGGAGCGGCGCCGGCGCAGTTTGCCGTTGACCGCGAAGCCGACCAAGTAGGACACCATCTGCGGTGTGATTTGCCGGTCGCCATAGCCCGTGAACACAAGGCCCGAGGGCTCAAAGAAATCCGGGAAGAAGTCCTTGGTGACCGCGAGCGCGGCCATCTCGCGCAGGCGGCGGATGGTATCCTTGTCCGGATCGGCCTCAGTGAAAATCTGATCGATCAGGCGCTGGACGTCCTCGGCGTATTTACGCTGCAGATCGCGTGCGAAGGTGCCGTCGAAGCCGGGCAGGTCAGCGCGCTCACGGTCATCCGGCGTCATTACCACGTCAGAATAGACAAGATCGGTCGCCTGGCGCATGACATCGCGCATGGTGCGCGGCCCGTTCTCGCTCGGCTCTTCGGTTTCCCGCCGGACAATCTCATTAAAATTCGTCCGCACCCAGTCGAACAGGCACTCCACATAATCGAGATAGCACCGGGTCTGGACCGCGTCGGTGAAGAACTCCTGGTAGTTGTCCAGGAAGGACATGAAGTGCTCCGCGCACTCCTCCACACTCGAGAAGGATTTGTGGCCGAACTGTTTGCGGTAGGCGACGAAAATCGGACCCCAGGCCATGTTCATGACGTCCGAGGAGCGGTGCGTCATGACCGAGATGGGCAGGCGGTCATTGATCTGGAAGATTTTGCGCACGCCCATGCGGTTGCGTTTGCGCCCCTCCCAGGTGGTCTTCATGGCACTGTCTGCGGCGATGGCCGCCGCACGATTGTTCATCACCACAACAAGAGAAGTCATCGAAGGTCCCCGTACGGGTTTCTTGTGAAGCCGTCCTTCAGCCTATCCGCCCATGGTAGTCGAAAGCGGCGGTGCCTGAACAGGGCCCAGTCGCGCGGCTTTTGGAGCGCATCCGGGCGGCTTGGCCGATGCCCCATGACAGCGGGTCAGCCGGTGAGCGGCCTGTCCCGGTCGCCAATGGCCTCATCCGCGGCGAATTGGCGTTGAAAGTCGGCGAAACGGCCGGCCGCGATCGCCTCCCGCATGCGTGCCATAAGCTCCTGGTAATAGGCGATATTGTGCCAGGAAATCAGCATGGAGGCGAGAATCTCATTGGCCTTCACCAGATGGTGCAGGTAGGCCCGCGAATACTGGCTGGAGGCCGGGCAGGGGCTTTCCGGATCGAGGGGGCGCGGATCCTCGGCATGGTGGGCATTGCGCAAATTGACCGTGCCATAACGGGTAAAGGCCTGGCCATTGCGCCCTGAACGTGTGGGCAGCACGCAGTCGAACATGTCGATGCCCCGCGCCACGGCACCAACGAGATCGGACGGCTTGCCGACGCCCATGAGGTAGCGCGGACGATCCACAGGCAGGTGCGGCACGGTACAATCGAGGGTCGAGAACATCAGATCCTGGCCCTCACCGACCGCGAGGCCGCCCACCGCATAGCCCTCAAAGCCAATGTCCTGCAGCGCCCGTGCGGAGCGGGCCCGCAGTTCGCCATGGACGCCGCCCTGGACGATGCCAAACAGGGCCTGGCCCTCGCGCACGCCGAAGGCCTCCCGGCACCGGGCGGCCCAGCGCATGGACAGCTCCATGGACCGCTCGGCCACCTCGGGCGTGGCGGGAAAGGGCGTGCACTCGTCAAGCACCATGACAATGTCCGCCCCCAGCAGGCACTGGATTTCGATGCTGCGTTCCGGGGTCAGCTCGACCGGCGAGCCATCGATGTGGGACTGGAACGTGACGCCGTCCTCGGTGAGCTTGCGCAAATTCGCCAGCGACATGACCTGATAGCCGCCGCTGTCGGTCAGGATGGGGTGCGACCAGCCCATGAAGCGGTGCAGCCCGCCGAGCCGCGCCACCCGCTCCGCCCCCGGACGTAACATCAGGTGAT
>CAYYTT010000016.1:0-39432 GCA_964474635.1 uncultured Alphaproteobacteria bacterium
CGGAGCTTGGCTTCCTGGAGTTCTCCTTCATTGAGACCACCGAAGCGATGCACCCGATGTATGTGGGCCGCGCCCTGGGCGGTGTCCTCTATCTGCTCGGTGCCATCGTGATGGCCTACAACCTTTACATGACCGCCCGCCGCCCGGATCCGGCTCCCGCCGGGGCCACGGCCGCAGCGGCCACCCAAGCGGCGTGAGGAGGGGATCATGAAATTCCACGGAATTTTCGAACGCCATTCGATGATCCTGACGGTCGGTATCCTGATCGTCGTGGCCATCGGCGGGGTCATCGAACTGGCCCCCCTGTTCTACCTGTCGAGCACCATCGAGAAGGTTGAAGGGGTGCGCCCCTACAGCCCCCTCGAACTCGCGGGGCGAAACATCTATATCCGCGAAGGCTGCTATGTCTGTCACAGCCAGATGGTCCGCCCCCTGCGCGATGAGGTGGAGCGTTATGGCCATTACTCCCTGGCGGCCGAGAGCATGTACGACCACCCCTTCCAGTGGGGCTCAAAACGGACGGGCCCGGATCTGGCCCGGGTGGGCGGCAAATATTCCGATGACTGGCACCGCCAGCATCTGATCGAGCCGCGCTCCCTGGTGCCCGCGTCCATCATGCCGCCTTACGCGTTCCTGGCGGCCAAGGACCTCGACTACCGCACCATCTCCGACCATCTGATCGCCAACCGCATGGTGGGTGTGCCTTATACGGACGAGATGGTGGAACAGGCGGCGGCCGACATCGAGGCCCAGGTCGATGAGTACTCGCCCAACTACGATGCCCTGCTGGCCCGCTACCCGGGCGCGCAGGTGCGCGACTTTGACGGCGACCCGGAGCGGATAACCGAGATGGATGCCATCATCGCCTATCTCCAGGTTCTCGGGACCATGGTCGATTTCTCCACATTCGAGACGGAAGAAAACCGTCGCTGAGGACCACAGGAGGCATCCAACCATGACTTACGAAACCGTCGCCGATTTCTCGGCCCTCTGGGGACTGATCTATTTCGTGGTCCTCTTCGGTGCGGTGGTCGCCTACGCCCTGTGGCCCCGCAATCAGGAAAAATTCGACCGCGCCGCGCGCGTGCCTCTCATGGAGGACGACAATGAGTGACCACACTCACGAGCACGAAAAGGATATTGACGGGCCGACCGGCGTTGAGACGACGGGCCATTCGTGGGACGGGCTGAAGGAGTTGAACAATCCTCTGCCCCGTTGGTGGCTGAACATCTTCTACGCCACGGTCGTCATTGCCCTGATCTATATGGTGTTCTATCCGGCCATTCCGCTGGTCAGCAGTTACACCACGGGTCTGCTGAACAATTCGGACCGGGAAAATGTCATGGAGCAGGTGGCCGCCCTCAAGGCGAGCCGCAACGAGCGCGGAGCAGGTCTTCAGACCATGGATCTGGAGGCGGTGCGTGAAGACCCGCAACTCCTCGACTTCGCCCTCGCCGCCGGTGAGTCTGCCTTCGGCGATAACTGCGCCACCTGCCATGGTCGCGGGGCCCAGGGCTTTGTGGGGTATCCCAACCTGAACGACGACAATTGGCTTTGGGGCGGGACCGTCGAGGCCATCTACACGACGCTGCTCTATGGCATCCGTTCGGGCGACGATCAGGCCCGCTTCAACATGATGCCGGCCTATGGCAAGGATGGGATTTTCACGGACGATCAGATTGGTGATCTTGTCGAATATGTCGTGAACTTGTCCGGCCGCGAAGCCGATGGGGAGGCCGTATCCCGCGCCAGCACCAATTATGCGGAACAATGCTCCGTGTGCCACGGTGAAAACGGCAAGGGTAATCAGGATCTGGGCGCGCCCAACCTGACGGACGCGATCTGGCTTTATGGCGGGGATCGCGACACCCTGCGCGAGACGATTTACTATAGCCGCGCGGGCGTGATGCCGGGCTGGCGAAACCGACTCGACGACACGACCATTCGGGCCCTGACCGTCTATGTCCATTCCCTGGGCGGCGGCGAGGAGGCTGAGCAACAGTCCGCGGCGCTCCAATAAGGCGCGGCCCCAGGGCTCTGCCGCCATGCCCTACGGGCAGGGGCGGCCGGGCCTGGTCCAGTCTTCGGGCGCAAGTGCCGGACGGCCTTTGCGCCCGAGCCCGTTCAGGAGCCGGTTCAAGAGCCGGTTCTCGGGCGCGCTCTGGGGCCTGGGATGATTGCGGGTCCTCTGCACCGAAACACCGCAGAGGACATGCGGGCTATGCTGATCATAGTTTCGGCACGAGGCGATTAACACCCGAGCACCACGAACAGGACAGCCGCTCATGACGCAGGATCTGCAAGAGGACAGCAAAAGGCCCGTGATGGCCGCCGATGGCATCCAAAGATGGGATGTGGAGGCGGTCAACAGCGAGCAGTCCCGGGAGCTCTATAAGAGCAGGGTGCAGATTTACCCCAAACTCGTCCATGGCACCTTCCGGAACTTTAAGTGGTTCGTCATGGCCGCGACCTTGTCGGTCTATTATTTCACGCCCTGGATCCGCTGGGACCGGCCCGGAAACGCGCCGGACCAGGCGGTCCTGGTTGATTTCGACAATCGGCGTTTTTACTTCTTCGATATTCAGATCTGGCCCCAGGAGCTGTTCTACGTTTCGGGCCTTTTGATTCTGGCTGCCGTTGGCCTGTTTCTCATCACCGCGTTGTTTGGGCGGGTCTGGTGCGGTTACACCTGTCCGCAGACGGTCTGGACGGATCTTTTCATCGTTGTGGAGCGGGCCTTTGAAGGGGATCGCAGTGCCCGCATCCGGCTCGATAAGGCCCCCTGGTCCTGGAACAAGGCCTGGCGAAAGATCGGCAAGCACTGTGTCTGGCTGCTCATTTCGGTGGCGACGGGCGGCGCCTGGATCTTATACTTCCACGACGCGCCGACCCTTCTTGCCGAACTGCCGAGGGGCGAGGCCAAGGCGTCCTCTTATATTTTCCTTGGCGTGCTGACCTTCACGACCTACTCGCTCGCCGGAACCATGCGCGAACAGGTGTGCACGTATATGTGTCCCTGGCCCCGCATCCAGGCGGCCATGATCGACGATCAGGCCCTCGCCATCACCTATCGGATCGACCGGGGCGAGCCGCGCGGGCCCCACAAAAAGGGTGAGCCCTGGGACGGGCGGGGGGACTGCATCGACTGCAAGCAGTGCGTGGCGGCTTGCCCGGCCGGCATCGACATTCGCGACGGTCTGCAATTGGAATGTATCCAGTGCGCCCTGTGCATCGATGCCTGCGACGACATCATGGACAAGATCGGCCGTCCCCGCGGCCTGATCGCCTACGACACCGACTTGAACGTGGAACGACGGATGAGGGGCGAAAAACCTCGCTTCAAGTTCATCCGTGTCAGAACGATTTTCTACGCTTCCATCCTGCTCCTTGTGGGCGGGGCGATGGCCTGGTCGCTCAGCACGCGTACCTTCCTTGAACTCAATGTCATTCGTGACCGCAATCCTCTTTTTGTGCGCCTCAACGACGGCGGCATCCGGAATGGCTATACGGTCAAACTGCTGAACATGACCCAACAGTCCGCCAGCTATGTGCTCACCGTGGAGGGATTACCGAAGGCCAACTTGAAAATTGTCGGCCGGCGGGAAGACTTCACGCAGCTTCCGCCCATCGATGTGGGCCCGGACCGGACCAAGGCCGTCCGGATCTACATCGAAATGGACAGGGCCGACCTGCCCGAGCAGCCCCGCATCGATTTCCTGTTTAGGATTAAGGATGTGGAGCGTGGGACCGAGGCGACCTCGCCGGGCGTGTTCGTCGGGCCGGGCGACCGTCCCGTCTCGCTCGATATCCCCGAGCGGGGCTAAACTCATAGGGCTCGGGCGAGGCTCGGGCTTGAATGTGAACCAGAAGAAAGAGCGGCGTTATGGAAGGGCAAGGCATTCAAACGGCTGAAACCGGCGGCACCGAGGGGCCGTTCAAGGCCTGGCATTTCTGGGCGATCATGGGGGCGTTGTTCGCTGTCGTGTTCGCGGTCAATGCCGTCTTCGTCGTTGCCGCCTTGTCGAGTTGGACCGGGGTCGTCGAGGACGACGCTTATGCCCGCGGACTGGCCTACAATTCTCAACTCGCGCAGGTCGAAGATCAAAAAGCACTGGGCTGGACCGCCGGCCTTGAGGGCTCCGGGCCGGCCTCGGACGCGCAGATTGCGCTGCGCCTGACCGATGCGGGGGACATGCCCCTGTCCGGTGCGCAGATCACCGTGGCGGTGCGCCGTCCGACCCAGGCCACGCTTGATCGCACCGTGGTCCTCACGGAGGGGGAGGCCGGTCTTTACGGGGCCCGTCTTGAATTGCCAGCGCGGGGTCTGTGGGAATTGCGCGCCACCATCGAGCGGGACGGAGAGACCCTCGATGTGTGGAAGCGGACGGTGTTCCAATGAGTGCGGGGAAGGCCGGCGGCGCCGCATCGGCCGCTCAGTCGCCCGCAGCCGTGGGGCTCGGCGGTGCCGTGTCCTCGGGCCGAACGGGCGGCAAGGAGGCCCTGGTTCGCACCGATGGCGACGGGCTGAACCACGCGGTTCTCCTCGTCGACGGGATCCATTGCGCCAAATGCATCCGGGATATCGAACACGGGATTTCCAGCCGCCACGATGTGCGCACCGTGCGGCTGAACTTTTCCACCCGCCGGCTCCATGTCACCTGGTCAGGGCCGGAAAGCCTCGTTCAGGAGATGGTTGCCACCGTCGAGGGGCTTGGCTTTAAGGCCAAGGCACTGGGCGAGGACGATGCCGCGCCGCCGGTGGACACGACCCGGCGGCGGCTGCTGGCATGCCTCGCCGTGGCGGGCTTTGCCAGCGCGAACGTGATGCTGCTGTCCGTCTCGGTCTGGGCGGGGGGAGAAATGACCCCGCAAACCCGGGACATGATGCACGCGGTTTCCGGTCTGATCGCCTTGCCGGCGGTCGCCTTTGCGGGGCGTCCGTTTTTTGAATCAGCCTTTGCGGCCCTGCGCGGCGGGCGCATCAATATGGATGTGCCGATCTCGCTTGCGGTGATCCTGGCCTCGATTCTCAGCATCGTGAAGACGATCAACAGTGGCGAGCACGCCTATTTCGACGCCAGCGTGATGCTGCTCTTCTTCCTGCTGATCGGCCGCTATCTCGATCATGCCATGCGCAGCAAGGCCCGCTCCGCGGCCGCCGACCTGCTGGCGATCCAGGCCCGCAATGCCCTCATTCTGGATGCGGAGGGCCGCAGCGACAGCCTGCCCGTCTCGGCCGTGCGCACGGGCGATCTTCTGCTCGTACCGGCGGGGGAGCGGGTCCCCGTCGACGCGGTGCTGGAACCGCAATCCGGGTCCGACCGGCCCGTGCCCTTCGATGTCAGCCTGTTGACCGGTGAAAGTGCGCCCCAGGACATTACGCCCGGCGGTACGGTCTATGCCGGTGCGATCAATATGGGCGCCGCAACGACGGTGCGGGCGGCACGGACCAGCAGCGATTCCCTGATCTCTGAAATCGTTTCCCTCATGGAGACCGCCGAACAGGGGCGCTCGCGCTATCGGCGCCTCTCGGACCGTGCTGCCGGTGTCTATGCGCCCGCCGTCCACGCCATCTCCGCCCTGACATTCGCGGGCTGGTGGATCGCGTCGGGTGAATGGGCGTTCGCGGCCGAGACGGCCATCGCGGTCCTGATCATCACCTGTCCGTGCGCGCTCGGCCTTGCCGTTCCGGTGGTTCAGGTCATCGCGTCGGGCGCGCTCTTCCGGCGCGGCATCTTGGTGAAGTCCGCCGATGGGCTTGAGCGTCTGGCCGAGGTGGACCGGGTGGTCTTTGACAAGACAGGCACCTTGACGCTCGGGCGCCCCGCGCTCGCCAATGGCGCAGAGATCGATCCGGCGGATCTGGAGCTTGCCGGGGGCCTTGCACGGGCAAGCCGCCATCCGCTCTCCCGGGCCCTCGCTGACGCGGCCGGCCCCGGCCCGGTGCGCGACGGCGTGGTGGAGGTGCCCGGCTGCGGCCTGGAGCTGAGAACCGAGGAGGGCATGGTGCGTCTCGGCCGGGCCGACTGGTGCGGCGCGCCGGGTGAGGACGCCCATGCGGGCCCGTCCCTGTGGCTGCGCCGGGCCGACGGGGCGACGCAGGTTTTCCGCTTTGAGGACCACCCGCGCGAGGACGCCGCCGAAACGGTGGGACGCCTGAAGGCGGAAGGTCTGGGCGCGGAACTCGTCTCCGGCGATGCCGAAGCGGTGGCCGGGGCCGTGGCGGGCACGGTGGGCCTTGAAACCTGGCGGGGGCGGGCTCTACCCCAGGACAAGATTGCCCGCCTTGAGGCCCTGGAGCGGGACGGACACCGTGTGCTGATGGTCGGAGACGGCCTCAATGACGCGCCGGCGCTGGCCAAGTCCCACGCGTCCATTTCACCGTCGAGCGCGGCCGATATCTCTCAGACATCGGCGGATTTCGTGTTCCAGGGGCAGCGGCTGCGGCCCGTTCTCGTGGCCTGGCGGGTGGCGAAGGCGACGCGCCGCCTGATTTTGCAGAACTTCCTGCTGGCCGCGCTCTACAACTGCATCGCGGTGCCCATTGCCGTGTTCGGTCTGGTGACGCCCCTGGTGGCGGCCATCGCCATGTCCGCTTCGTCCATTGTGGTGATTTTGAACGCCTTGCGTCTTCACCGGATGGCCGGGCTCACGGCGTCCGGGGATGTGCGCTGATGTCGGCTCTGCTCTATCTTATTCCGATTGCGTTGTTTCTGGGCTTCATGGGGCTGCTCGCCTTTCTCTGGGCCCTGAAATCGGGCCAGTTCGACGATCTGGAAGGCGCCAAGCACCGCATACTGCTCGATGACGATCTGGAGGAACGGGGCGGCATCCACGGCGAGGGCGAGCCTCGCGACCCGGACGCGGACACGCGGCGCTAAGCATACAGGCCGGCGAGCACCCGGTGCCGGCCGCCGAGCCCCTGTTTGAACCGTGTCACGCCTTCGGCCATTTTGGGGTGAATGCCCCCCAGATCGAACAGGCTTGTGCCTTGCGTCTTCAGCGCTTCGATGGCGGCCCAGAGCAGCCGGTGATGTGCATTGACCGTCCGCCCTTGCGCGCTGGTCCATCCGGCCTGGTAGGTCGCGCTGGCCCCGTGGCACAGCACGAGAACACCGGCGAGGGCCTGCCCATCCATGCGGGCGCGCAGAATGAGACCGTCGCCCAGCGCGGCCGCTTCGCAAATCAGATGATCCAAAAATCCGGGGGCCGCGCTTCGATAGCCCCGTGCGGATCGGTCCCGTCGATAGCCGTCCAGAAACCATGGTCTCAGATGCCCGGCCCGATCGACCTCGACGGTGACACCGCTGCGCTCCGCTTTCGCCAGCGCGTTGCGCCACTTTTGTTTCAATCCCTTGCGCAAGGTCTCGCGGTCTGCGGCAAGGGGCAGACGGATCGTTTCATAAGGCTCGCCCAGCGCCTTGAGGCCGAAGCGGCCCATCAGGTCGCGGGTCGCGGGGCCCTCCTCGCGGTCCGGCATGATGCGGCGCAGGCGCCCGAAACGCGCGGGAAAGGTTTGTGTAAAGACCTTGAGAAAATCCGCCCAGTCGCTCTCGCCCCCGGCCCCGTCGAGCCAGACCGGGCCCTGGTGAAGCTGGACGATCTCAAGGGGGCCGAGCTTGGAGATCTGAACTTGGACCAGACCAAGGGCATGGCCTGCCCGCCGGATCACCGCTGGCCGGGTCATCACCTGCCGGCTTGAGCGCATGGCGCGGGCATAGGCCCAGGACTGGGGCAGGCTGGCGCCGGGCGCGGCGGCAAGCAATGCGCGCCACTGGGTAAGAGGCATCGGTGTCCAGTCGAGGTCCATGGGCAACGTCCGCAAGGGGAGGCAACGTCCGCAAGGCGTGGGGCCAGTGCGCGCTATGGCATCACACGCCGCTTGCGGCTTCGTTAAGCGGGGCCAGAAGGGGCGGGGCGGCGGGCGCATCATCGCTCGCTGGCTCAGGCTCAGGCTTGATGAAATCGAAGGAGAGTTGCTCGTCCTCCGTGCGCGGATCGAGAACCGCTGAGACCAGGGTCGTGCGGGGAACCGGTACGAAGTCGTGGGGCTGGATGTGCCCGGGCAAGGGCCGTCCGACAATCCAGCGCCAGCCGCATACCACCGTCATGACTGCGCTGACGCCAGCGATGAAGACGCACAGGCCTGCCGGTCCGACAGCCTCCATGGACATCGATGCGACCACCGGGCCGGCGGTCGCGCCGATGGAATAGCCCAGCACGGCGGCGGCCGCGGCCGACACACTGTCTTCGGACGACACGAAGTCGAGAAGCTGCGCAAGGCCCAGGGGATAAAGCGTAAAGGTTAGCCCGCCGATCACCGTTACCAGCAGCACCGCCGTGCCGAGCATGCCTCCCGTGGCAAAGCCCGCAGCCGCAATCCCGGCCACCGAGAGGGCCGCAAACAAAACCAGTATGAGCGTCCGCCGGTCCATGAAATCCGACAGGCGGCCGAGGGGAAACTGTAGGGCCATGCCCCCAATGATCAGGCCCGCCATGAAAAAACCGAGCGTGGGTCCGGTCAGCCCCAGGGCCTGACCGAAAACCGGTGCCATACTGAAAATCGAGCCGACCATGGCGCCCGACGCGAAGGTGGTCGCCGTACCGAGCGGCGACGTCCTCAGCATGGACGGCAAGGGCAGCAGGGTGACCGTCGGGACCACCGGCTCGCGGGTTCGTGTCAGGGCCACCGGCGCGATGGCGAGGATGGCAAACAGTGTGGCGAGGACGATCGCGGAGGGATCATCGACCGGGATGATCGCAAGGCCAATCTGACCAAGGCCGAGCCCGAAATATGTGACGGATGTGTAGACCGCGAGGATCAGGCCGAGCCGGTTTCCCTGTCCGCTTTTGGCAATCCAGCTTTCCACGCACAGCAGCAACGCGGCAATGCACAGGCCCTGGGCAAAGCGCAGGGCGGCCCAGAGGACACCGGCCGGCAGCAAGTCATGGGCCAGCGTCAGCGCCGCATAGAGCGCGGCCACGGCCGCGAATGTGCGTATGTGTCCGGCTGCCCGCACAAGGCCGGCGGCCGTCAGGGCGCCGAGCGTAAGGCCGGCATAATAACAGGCCTGCACCAGGCCGACCGCCACCGACGAGGTCACCGTCTCGGACAGACGTAAGCTGACAATGGAAAATAAGAGCCCGTGGCCGGTCATGAACAGACCGACGGACAGGATCAGACTGACGAGCGCGCGCAAGACGGTCATGGTCGATCCGAAGCGTATAGGTCGGCCGAACCGTTTCAAAAGGGAGGGCCGGTCGACACGGTCTGACGGGGGAGGAGGAGCACGTAACGCGGTCGGTGCGGCCGGTCTACTTGCCGCAGTCCTGCCTGCACCCATTCCTGCATCCTGTAAAGCAGAAAGTGATGAGCGAACCGTTTGCGCGGCGATGGGAGCATGGCTCCATCGAAAGGCCCGGATCATCATGATACGGCGTACCGCCCACTTCGGGAGCGCCACGCCTTAAAGGCGCCAACCTTAATGGGCGATGTGGTTTTTCACTTCGTAACGATTGCCTTTGAAGGCGCCGAAGACATCCTTGATGTCCGGGTGCCCGACGGGCGTGCCCGTGGTGTCCGGCACAAGGTTCTGCTCGGAAACATAGGCCTCGTAGTAGACCGTCTCGTTCTCGGCGAAGAGGTGGTAATAGGGCTGGTCCTTCCGGGGCCGGATTTCTTCGGGAATGGACAGCCACCACTCCTCGGTGTTGTTGAATTCCGGGTCGACGTCATAGATCACGCCGCGAAAGGGAAACAAGCGGTGATGGACCACATCGCCGATCGCATATTTTGCTTGTCTGTAGGTCATGACCCCTTCCTCCGGCCCGGTCTTGTTGCGTGGGCCCTGCCGTTCGCACCCTTCGTATCCGGTACACTAAGGTATATGGTGCGCTTTTTTTCCCCTGGCAACGGACGAAACCGTCAACATGCCCGGTCCTGCTCGAACCCGTACCTGGATATGCCCCAGGACCGGAGGGCGAGGGCCCCCATGGACAGGCTCGCCCGCGCCGTCTCACGGCAACGGGCGAGAAATCCGAAGCGATCTGAGCCCAGCGCGCCACTGCGCCTTCTTTGCCGCGCCCACGCGCCGCAAGCGTTCCCGCGCCCCTCAGGCCGCCTTGCGGGACACGTAGTCTTCCACGGCGTTCAGTAGCGAGTGCAGCAGGCCGGAGATTTCGGCGCTGTAACGGGCCTGGTCGTCAAGCTTTTGCTGCAGGTCGGTGACGCTCGGGGCATCAAGGGCTTCTTCAAGCCGGTTCACGCGGTCGCGCAGTTCGGTGATGTAGGACATCCTCGTCATCCTTGCGAAGGGGGTTCATGCCGGTTTTGCGGGCCGGCCCCTGGGCCGTGCCCCGGGCGCCTGGCCCGGTCCTCAGGATCCAGTTTCAGGAACTGGCCATGGATGAAGAATGACCGATTGAGGTTATTATTCCGTATGCCGCTGGCCTGACGCGTTGTTTTGGCTTGGATCAAAGCGGACAGCGCTTTGTGCCGCGTTCACCCTTGCCGCGAGGCGGCATCGCCGCCCAAAGTGCTGCCAGACCCAGTGTTGGTGGCCTGAGTGCTGTCGGTCGATGCTTTGGCGATCCAGACCTGAAGCGTAGCCTCGTCGATCACAGGGCCAAGCTTGGCGGCCAGCGCCGCGGCGCCCACGGCCTTGAGGTCCTCTGGGCGCCGCACGCCAAGGGAGTGAATCCGCACGGCAAGGGCCGGGCCGATGCCAAGCCGCGCGGCCCAGTCCGGATCGATGGAGCCGCCGGTCTCTCTCTGGGTATTGGGGCCCGTTTCGGGGCCGGTTTCTGGGCCGGTTTCTGGCCTCGGGCTTTCCGGCGGGGCTTGTTTGGGCGCCGCCGGGGCCGCCGTGCTGGCGAGGCCGCGGATTGCGGCCGAAACCCGTTCGTTCAGGTCGGCCAGCACCGTTTGGGTGCCGCCGGAGGAGGAGCCTTCCGGACCGGGAGGGCCTGGCAATTGCGCGGACATGGCGGCACCGACCCTTTGCGTCACAGACGCTTCACGATGACCCAGTACCGGTCTTGTTGGTTGCTGGCCTTCTTCAGGTGCACATTCACCCGGGTGGGCTTCATATTATAGTCGAACGTATACTGAAAGAGCGTGTTGAGCTGACCGGACTGGACACCCTCGTCGAACTTGCCCTTGAAGCCGCGCGTGTTGGTGCAGGGCGCCACGTCGGTGAAGAAATTCCGACCAAGGACTTCCTTAGGATCGCGGTTACAGATTTCGCCTTCGGTCTGGTTGTACTTGATGATCTTGCCCTGACCGTCGAGCTGGATCGCGCCGAAGGGAAGATTGTCGAGATCGTCGGTTTCCATCGAAGCCAGCGCGTTCTCGATATCCTTGGAGCCGAATGCAACGATTTCCATGAGGGATCCTCCGTGGGGGCCTGGCCCCGGTGTTCGCATGTGCCGGGAGCCTTGCTCAGATTGTTTGCCGTGCCGTTAATGGGCAGGCGGAGGAAACCCTTTCCCGGTCAATTTGCGGCATGGGGGCCCGCGTGAAGGATCTAAAAGGGGCCCCCGGGGCTCAGTCCTTGAGCGCCCGCAGGACGACAAAGGATGCGTAGGCGACGCCGGCGAAAACAAGGAGCGCCATGAGGAGATGGGCGGTCCGGGGCCACAGGATAATGGTGTCGATGAGACCACTGAGCAGCGGACTGTCGAGATTGCCGAGATCGGCGATCACCGCCGCCTCGCGCACCACCGCGAAGCCGGACAGGAGAACCGCGAGCGCCAGGGCGGGCAGGACGCGCAGACGTGAGGCATTGACCCATGGGCGCACGGTTCGCATCGGGCCAGGGTGGGCGAGTTTGCGCGCCGCCCGCTCCAGCTTGTTCGACACCGGGGCGTCGGTGACCTCAAGGGGCGGAGGGCTGGCAAAAAGGCTTGCTTCGGCGGTCCGTCGTTTCGCGATCCCACTGCCGGCCTCGTAGGCCTGGGTGACATCGCCCGGGATCATGCGCAAAATTGCGTCGCCGGCCGCTTTCTGGTTGCCGGCATTGACATGATAGAGCACGTCGGAGGCTTCGAACGCCGTCAGGCCCACGTCATAGGCGATGGAGACCAGCGCGCTGAATTCGTTGCGGTTTACAGGCGTATGCAGGACCCGCCGAACGGCACCCTCGACCCGCTCCAGGTCCAGGCGGAACAGGCCGTCGGCCTGCTCCTGGGAGATGGACAGTCCTTCGTGAACCCGCTCCGAATGGCCAAAACCCACAACCCAGCAGCCATGGTCATCCTTGACCGCCGTCAGGCCCACATTCTCGAAGGACCGGATGAGGTCCCGGCCCTGCTTGTTCGTCCGCAGATCCATCGACATGTCCGCCGCTGCTCCCGACCCTTTAAAACCATGCACTTGGTAACTGTAGCAGCCGCTTAAGGGCCGGTTAAGCGCAGTTTGGGACACTCAAAGTCCGTTTGAATGTGTGGGACGTGTGGGCGTTGCGGGGGCAAGGGCCGTGGTAAATTCGTTTCGGCCGACCATCATTTCATTCGATCCCAACCTGCTCACCAATTGGTATGCGGCGCAGCAGGCCACCCGGACCGCTTCGCTTCTGAGCCGGACCGAGGGGCCCCAATTGTCAGGCGTGTCGACCCGTGATGCGAGCAGCGCGCGCGGCCCCACGGATGTGACCCCGCCTTGGGCCGATATCGACAACCTGCCAAGCCCTGACGAGAAAATCCGCGACGCGCTCTCGGCCAGCCAGTTCGTTGACGAGAATGGTGCCAATCTGGGCACCGGCGGGCCGGTCCATCCGGACCACAAAAAGCTCTTCGCGCTCTATCGCGGTCTCGACCGGCTTCAGGCCATCGCGGGCTTTGCCGCCAAGGACGACACGCCGAGCGCTCGCCTGCGCGGCCTTGACCGTCAGTTTCAGGACGGACTCACGGAGGTTTTGAGCTATATCGATAGCTTCGAGGCGGATGATTTCGAAATTGCGGCCGGCACCAAGCGCAAGGAGGCCGACGCGGCGCTGACCGTGCCGCGCACACGCTCTGAGTTCACCGGCAAGGTGGCCCACCGCGCCTCGGTTCTGGAGCCCATGTCGGGCCTGTCCACAAGCGATGTCTTCACGGTTTCGGTCACGAAAAATGGCGCCACCCAGGACATCACCATGTCCATGGCCGATGTGGGCGAGCCGCTGACGCTTGATGCTGTCGTTGGCTACATGAACCAGCGTCTGGAGGATGAGGGCGTCGTCAGCCGGTTTTCCCGTGAGCGGATCATCGAGCGGGAAGACGAGGACGACGAGGGGGAATTTTCCCTGCCGCCCAACACGTTCGGCATCAAGATCGAGGGTGTGAGCACCGAGCGCTTGTCCTTTTCGGCACCGGACGCGACGGCAACGGTGCAGGTCGCCGGCGTTTCCGGCACGGGCAATCGGGAAGCCGGCCAGATTCTTGAGTTTACCGGTGTCGATGGCGGCGCGCCGACCTTGCGCGGGGGCCCGCGCCTGGAGCCCGAGGAGCAGGGCGATGAGGACACCGACACGAGTGTGCAGGTGAGAGCGTCGGTCCAGGACAGCAACGGCAATCTCTATGTGACCGGAACCACGCGGGTGGATCTTGGCCAGGGCGCGCCCCTTGGTGAGACGGATGCCTTTGTCTCCAAATATGACTCGACGGGGACCTTGGTCTGGACGCGGAGTTTGGGCGCGTCGCAGGACGCCTCGGGCCTCGCCATTGCCCTCGACAGTGACGAGAATGTGGTTATCGCCGGTGAGGTGGCGGGCGAGGCGGTCGTCGGGGCCCGTGGGGGCGGTACGGACGGCTTTGTCTCAAAGCTTGACAGCGGCGGGCAGACCTTGTGGACGCGCCAGGTCTCGCCGGCCGCCGATGACGGCGCCATTGGTTTGTCGGCCGGGGCGAATGGCGCGGTTTATGTGACAGGCTATGCCAATGCCGCCCTGAGCAGCACCAGTGGTTATGCGGGCGGAGAAGACGCCACCCTGATCAAGCTCGACGGCCAGGGTGCCACGGTCTACGAGCACCAGTTCGGCGGGGCGGGCGATGACCGGGCCGTCAAAACCGCGCTTGCCCAGGACGGCAATCTCGTGGTTGCCAGCATCGAGTCTGGCCGCGCGATCGTTCGTAAGCTGAACGAAAGTGATCCGGGTCAGCCGCCGCTCTGGGAGGTCGATCTGGGTGACTTGAACAAGGGCCAGATCGGCGATCTTAAAATGGACGGTGACCGGATTTATCTTGCCGGCACCACCCGGGCCGCTGGCCTGACGGCAAATGGCGATGGGGCGGAACTTGGCACGTTTTCGGGGGGGCGGGATGGATTCTTGACCCGCATCGATGATCTGGGCGGGACCGCCGACGTGACCTATACCCGCTACATCGGGTCGAACGCATCGGACAATATCAACAGTCTGACGATCCACAATGGCGATGTGATCCTGGCCGGCGACACCCTTGGAGACATGGACGGTACCGGCAATTCGGGCACTCGGGACGGCTTTATCGCTCGCTATTCCGCCGGCGGAGACGAGGTCTGGACCCAGCAATATGGCGGGCGTTCTGGCTTCGCGTCGGCCCAATCGGTCACGGTCGATCCCACAGGCAGTTCAGTGCTCGATGTTCTCGGTCTGCCGCGTGGTGACATCACCTATGGCGGGCCGCGCACCGTGACGGCGAACGGGCCGGTGCGCGCCGGCCAGTCTTTTTCCATCGCCGTGGACGGCGGCCGACCCAAAAAAATCACCATCGAGGCGGACGACACCCTGCGGGCCCTGTCGCGCAAGATCGAGAATGTCCTTCTGCTGAACGGTGAAGCCCGTGTGCGGCGAACATCGGAGGGCGACAAACTGCGCATCGAAGGCAAGGAGGGCGTGAAGATCGAATTGATCGCCGGCGATGGGGCCGATGACGCGCTCAAGGGCCTGGGTCTTGAGGCCGGCCTCGTGGTGAACGAGGGCAGTCTTCTCGATAATGACGACGAGGCGGTGGATACGGCCAATGACGGCCCCCTGTTTTTCGGCCTCGGACTGGAGCGGGACCTTAAAATCGACAATCGGACCGGCGCGTCTCGGGCCTCGCAAGTGCTGCTCGACAGTCTTTCGGCGGTCCGGAAGGCGTTCAATGACCTGACCCGCGATCCGGCGCTCGATGCCCTTTTGCGCGAAAGCAATCGTGTCTCAGGTCCCGTGCCGGCCGATTTGCAGCGTCAGATCGCAAATTACCAGGCGGGGCTTGACCGGTTGCTGGGCGGCGGCCCGACGACGGGTGGGTTTTTCTGAAGCCGGGTGTTCCCTCGTCGCTGCCATTGCCCGTCCGGGCGCCATTGCCCTAGTCTCATCGGTTCTGGGGGACATGGTGGCATGGGAAGCGGTTGTGATGCGCCTGGGTATGATTTTGCTTGGTTTGGTGGTCGCTGGTGCGGGGCTGTGGTTCTGGCTGGAGGCGGGCGAGCCTTCAGGCGGACCCGCTCTCGGCCCGGCGAACGAACTCGCCCGCGCCGCGCGGCCCCATGAGTGGGCCGCGTTGCCGGCCGGGTGCGTCCGTCTGGGAGAAGACGGTCTTTATCCGGAAGAGCGCCCCGTGACCGAGGTCTGTGTCGAGGCCTTCGAGATGACGGCCCATGAGGTGACCACCGCGCAGTTCGCGGCCTTTGTGGCGGCAACGGGCCATGTCACCGATGCCGAGCGCGGCTGGGAGGGTGAGGAGGCCGTTCCCCCAGGATCCTTCGTGTTTGAGCCCAAGGGAAAACTGCGCACGCTGGCGGACTGGTGGCGGTTTGCCCCGGGCGCGTCGTGGCGTCGTCCCCAGGACGGTGCGGCCGGCGGCCCAGACGTTCTGCGGCGTCCCGTTGTCCATGTCACCTTCGCCGATGCCCAGGCCTATGCGGCCTGGGCCGGTGGACGCTTGCCGACGGAGGCCGAATGGGAATACGCCGCCCGTCACGGCACGCCCCCATCGCGCTTGCGCACAATTGCCCCCGAAGCCGCCAATACGTGGCAGGGCCTGTTCCCGGTCAACAATACGCAGGCGGATGGTTATGCCGGCGCCGCTCCGGTCGGGCGTTTCCCGGCCAATGGCGCGGGCCTTCACGATATGCTGGGCAATGTCTGGGAATGGACCGCCTCGGTCTATTACCCGTCCCACCGCCCCGGACCGGGCCAGGAACGCTATCCGGACGGGTTTGACCGGCAGCATCCGGGGCGCCCGGTCCAGGTGCTCAAGGGCGGCAGTTACCTATGCGCGCCCTCTTACTGCGCCCGGTACCGGCCCGCGGCCCGCCATGCGCAGGATCGGACCCTGTCCACAAGCCATATCGGTTTCCGGATCGCCCGCTCACCCGTATCCCCATGACAGTGCGCCCCATGCGGACGGACCAGGTGGACGGGCCATCGGTCCGTCTTCAGACCGTCTGATTGAGCGCAAGCGATGCGGGCCGCTTGGCCGGGGCGCTGCGCAGCCCTGCGTCCTTGCCATAGCCTTGGAGTGACGGCGCGCGGTTTTGCGCCTGCTCGGCGACGGATTTCAACAACCCTTCGGAGACCGCACGCATGGCGCCCAGCAGGCTTTCCTCCGTCGCCAGGGCCTCGCGAAAACGCGCGGTCTTTTCCTTTAAGCTCGCCAGCACGGAGGGCTTTGCGCCCGTGATCATGGCCTTGTCCTGACGGATCAGGCTCATTTCCTTAGCATAAATGGCTGCCAGCTTGTCCCGTTCCTCCGTATGGGCAGTGATTTCGCTGGGACGGCGGGTTTTCAAAAACTCGATTTCGGATTCAACCAGGCTGACTAGGCGATCGGTCAGGATGGCAAGCTGTTCGACCCGGTCCGAGGCATCTTTTGCGGCGATGGGCATGTCACACCTCCTGGAGACGTTGAAGTTCACTGACGATCCGGTCGGCAAGGCCAATTCCGCCCTGGGCGGCCATGGCCTTGGCATGTTCCTGGGTCAGCAGGGATCGGAACATGGCCTCGCCCTGGCCGCCGCCGAAGGGGCCGTCCGTCTTGATGCCCTGGTGCAGGGTTTCGAAAACGGAGGCGAGGAACATGCTCTCATACTCCTTGGCCGCGGCCCGCATGGACTGGGTGTCAAGGGGGCCGCCGGCGCGCGCCGTGCGCACCAGGCTTTGCAGGGTGTCGCTGGCCGCGCCGTTCGGCTTTGCTTGCCCGAGAAGAGAGGGCAGGGGCGCGGAGGCACTGGGATCGATCATCGGGGCACTCCTTTGATCCGGTCACTGCACAACAAGGTCGGCATGGAGGGCGCCGGCTTCCTTGATGGCCTGAAGGATTTCCATCATGTCCCTTGGGCCGATGCCGAGGGCATTGAGGCCGTCGACGAGGGACTGCAGTGTGACCCGGTTTTGCAACACGGTGAGCTTGGCGTCGCTGTCCGTATCGACACTGACTTGCGTACGCGGGACGACGGTCGTCTCGCCGTCCGAGAAGGGGGCGGGCTGACTGACGAGCGGGGTCTCGGTCACGCGGATGGTCAGGTTGCCTTGCGCAATGGCGACGGTACTGACGCGGACGGCCTCACTCATCACGATGGTTCCGGACTGCTCATTGATGACCACCTTGGCCATCAGATCCGGCGTGAGGGTCAACTGTTCGATATCCGTGATCAGCGCAACCATGTCGCCGCGATAGCGGTCCGGCAGGGTCAGGCGCACATTGCTGGGGTCCTCGGGAACGGAGGCGGGCTCACCCAGAAAATCGTTGATGGCCTGGCTCATGCGGCGGGCCGTCGTGAAGTCAGGATTGCGCAGGGAAATGCGCAAGGACCGCTGCGTCTTGATCTCATAGGCAATCTCGCGCTCCACGATGGCGCCGTTTGAGATCCGCCCGCTGGTGGTCACGTTGGACTGGACGCTGGCCGCTTCGCCGCCGGCCGAAAAGCCGCCGACCGTCACAGCGCCTTGCGCCACGGCATAGACCTCGCCATCGGCGCCCCGCAGGGGCGTGACGAGAAGTTGTCCGCCCAGCAGATTGGACGCGTCCCCCAGGGTGGAAATGGTCACGTCGATCCGCGTGCCCTGGGCCGCAAAGGCAGGGAGTTGCGCCGTCACAAGAACAGCGGCCGTGTTCCGGGTATTGATGTTCTGTCCGCGGGTGTTGACGCCGAGCTGTTCCAGCACGGACTCAAGGCTTTGCCGTGTAAAGGGACTGTTGCGCAAGGAATCCCCGCTGGCGTCCAGGCCGACCACCAGGCCGTAGCCGATGAGGTGGTTCGTCCGCATGCCCTCGATATCGGCCAGATCCTTAATCCGGGACTCGGCCAACGCTTCCCCCCTCACCAGTCCCGCCAGAAGACCGCCGATCACGATCATGTGGAGCCATGCCCGAACCCAAGCCACCATGCCCATTACCCTTCTTGCGCAGACCGTCTGTGCCAAGGCAAAGCGAACGCCATGCCAAGGCTGGACGGCCCGGATCGCCTTGCGTCCCGCCCCGGGCCGGGCAGGTTTTGCCGGGACGGCCGCGCCTTGGATCGGGCAGAAGCTGCCGCGATGTTTGCGCCGCCTTAAGGGCCATGGGGTCATCATCCGCGCCGGTACGACATGCGCACACGAGCCGCGCCCAACACTCGGGCGCGCCCACCAGGAACAAGGGGGCCTTTCCATGAAAGTCGGCGGCACGGGCCGGATATCGACGCCGAGTGTCCGCTCGGGCGGCTCAAAAAAGGCCGCGGCCGGCTTCAAGGTCGATCAGGGGGGCGGGCCAGGCCCCGCGGCGGGCACAGTGCGGGCGGGGGCCATGGCGTCGATTGACGCGCTCGTTGCATTGCAGGGGGCGGGCGCCGTTGAAGATGCGACAACTGGGCGTCGTCGTGCGGTCAAGCGCGCTTCAAAACTGCTTGATTGCCTTGAAGAGATTCGACTTGCCGTGCTCGGCGGAACCATTCCAACGGCCAAGCTTCGCACGCTTTTAGCGACGCTTAAGGAACAAACACACGCGTTTGAAGACCCACAGTTGGCCGGCGTGATCGAGGAAATCGAGTTGCGCGCGCAGGTAGAGCTTGCGAAATACGGCGCCGATCCGGGGGTTTAGCCCGGTCGAAAGGCGTGGGCGCCGTTTGACCCGTGCCAGGCCCATCCCCCAACGCCCTCCGATGGGGGGCGGGGAGCGTTCCAGGGGTGCGGCGAACCTGACAAAAGCGTTGGGGTTCAGGCAAAAGGTGCTCCCCGGAAATGCGCATTGCCCCGGGCCATGCGCCTTCTTATACTCGGCGCGTCTTGGGTGGTGGTGGTCCAGGTTGAAGGGAGGTACGGTCGTGAGCGTCGATCTTCCGAACGATTACGAACCGAAAGAAGATGAACCGTTCATGAACGAGCGGCATCAGGAATTTTTCCGGCGGAAACTCTTGGCGTGGAAGGAAGATATTCTTCGGGAAAGTCGCGAGACACTCTCACAGTTGCAGATCGAGCATAATCAGCATCCAGATCTTGTGGATCGCGCCAGCTCCGAAACGGAGCGTTCGCTCGAATTGCGCACTCGGGATCGTCAGCGCAAACTAATCTCGAAAATCGACTCCGCCCTGCGCCGGATCGATGAGGGAACCTACGGGTATTGCGAAGAAACCGGCGATCCGATCGCGCTCAGCCGGCTTGCTGCCCGCCCCACGGCGACCTTGAGCATTGAAGCTCAAGAACGCCATGAGCGGCGTGAAAAGGTCTACCGGGACGATTGATCCGGCCTCAGACCACGTCGATCCGAATACCTCCGATTTCAAACACCCCTCGCCCATGGCGGGGGGTGTTTTGCGATGCGCGCAGCGTGATTGCGGACAGGCCGGGATAGCGCTCCGGCCCGCCGGCGATGAAGCGCAGGGTGGCATTCGCCAGGGCAATCTCGAAAACGGGGCCGTCAAATTGCGTCATCGGCAAGCCCAGGACATGCGACCAGGTTTGGGCCACCGCCGCCGGGTCGACCGCGGTTATCTCCGCCCCCACGATGGCGGTCACCCGGGAGGTATCCGAAAAATGCCGCCAGACCCGGCCATTGGCCGGGGCCCATTGCCCGTCGGGTTCATTGACGCTGTCCCAGTCGGCCTCCAGGAAACTGCCGCCCATGTCGGCCGGATGGAACTGTAGGAAACTGTGGCTGCCGATGGTCGTTTCCAAAACGCGCCGTACACCGATCTCGTCGGCCCGCGCGCGCACCTGTGCCTGTTCATCCGGATCCGTCGTCTGACAGATGACCATGTAGCCCCCATCTCCGCCGCGCCGGGCAAGATAGCGTTGGGCCGGGGCGTCCTCCATCATCGGCGCAACCACCTCCAGAAACTGGCTGCCGATGGGCATCAGAACATTGTGCAGGCCGAATTGGTCCACATGGGGATCGCGAAAACAGACCCGCAGATGGAAGGCGTCGTGCAAGGCCGCCGTGATCGGCGTCAGGTCATGGGCGACAAGGCAGATTTGCCGAAGGACAATGGCCATGGCTTCCTCCGATGGGCCGAGCGGCCCGGTTCGCCGCCGTGATTTGCGATCATCCCCCCATCTGAGCACCCTTGTCCGCGCCTGTCGATCTTCGAGCGCCCCGGCGCGCCCGTTCCAATGGCTGGGCCGTCAGAACGGCGCGACGATGTCGTAGATCTGCTTCAGGTATCGATCCTGCTGGATCTCGGAAATGTGGCCCTTGCCGCCGTAGGAAACCCGTGCCTCGGCAATTTGCGTGTGCGCGATGGTGTTGTCGTTCGAGATATCCTCGGGACGGACGATCCCCATGATCTGCAATTGGCGCACCTCGAAATTCACACGCACCTCCTGACGCCCAAAGATCACCAGATTGCCATTGGGCAGGCGCTGGATCACGACGGCGGCGACGGTCAGGTCCACCGTTTCCTGACGATCGATGGCGCCGGTGCCGCTGCTTGCCGTCGTGCTGCCGAAACTGGCCAGGGACGCCGGGTTGACGGCCTCGGGAAGGACCTGGGCAAGGCTGCCCTCGATGCCGAAGGCGTTGGTTAGGTTTGCGTCTTCCTGGCTGGAGCGATTGCGCGATGTGGAATTGGCAAGGCTCGCCCGGTCCGTGATATTAATCCGGACCGTGAGCAGGTCACCGATCCGGGAGGCTCGCTGATCCTGAAAAAAGGCCGTCGCCCCGGCACGCCAGAGCGAGTTGGGTGCATAGCGTGCGTCGTCGGGCGCCGGCATGGGCAGGGACACGGGCTGGTAATTCGCCTCGGAAACCGGATTGGCAATGGGCGACAGGTCCGGCGCCCGGCCCACACGGCCGAGCCGGTCCAGACTGCCGCAAGCCGTCATCAGACCTGCAAGGCCAAGGGCGAGCGCCATCCGGCACAAGCTGTGCAGCGGCATCGAGAACATGGGCCGAACTCCTAAGGTCAACGTGCGGCGGTGCGGATGGCGGTGGCCATGGCATCGGCCCGGCCGCGCCCGGTGATTGTCACGTCAATGATCCGCATGGAATTGGTGTTGCGCACTTGAATAACGTCGCCCATGGCGCCGTCTTTAAGTGCGCGTCCGGTGGCCGTCAATTCCATGCCCGGCCGGCGCACCGACACCGTCACGAGGTCGCCGCGTCCGACCATCACGGGGCGGGCGAGATCGCTCACCCGCAGGACCGTTCCCGCACGGACCGTACGGCGCAGGGCCATGCCCTCGATCTGGTCCGGGCCAATGACGGCGTTGCGCCCGATCCGGTCGGCCCGCCAGTCGGCCCAGGTCCAGTCGTCCGCACCGATTTCGCTGCCCACTGCCATGGTGCGGGCGAGGACCGGAACAGGCATGAGGCGATGGGCCTGACCGGTCAGCACAACGCCGTCCGTCTCGGGCGCATCCTCGGGCACACGCACGCGGGCGCGAAAGCGCCC
Source organism: uncultured Alphaproteobacteria bacterium (assembly GCA_964474635.1). Classification (GTDB taxonomy): domain Bacteria; phylum Pseudomonadota; class Alphaproteobacteria; order JAJFIK01; family JAJFIK01; genus CAYUYV01. The sequence goes on from CAYYTT010000016.1 coordinate 21,813, forward strand.
CGTTCGCTCATCAAGGGTCAGGACGTCGATCCCGATCGTCGCTTCGGCTTCTATATCCACATGGAAGGCACTGGGGCGCCCGTTGATCTGAATGTCGAGCGTTTCCCCGCCCCATGCCGCGCTCAGACTGTCCTTCAGGGCCGCCCGAATGCGGGGCAGGGGAACGGTCTGACTTGCCCGCGTGACCAGCACCCGGCGCACGCCGCGGGTGTTGCCCCACGCAAGGCCATGGTCACGGGCCAGACGCGCCACCTCGACCGCGTCGAGGCCGATCCGGCGCCCCGGCGGCGGGGCCATGGCGATCCGAACGCTTGCGGCCGGACCGGCATCGGCAAAAAGATCGCCCAAGGTGATCTGCGCGCCATAGGCCGCCGGATCCGCGCGCAGATAAACAACCTGGGGACCGCTGGCCTCGGCAAGCTCGGCGGCGCCTGACAGGGACGGCAAACTGATCAGTGCCCAGGCAAAACACAGGGCCGTCAGAACCGCGCGAACCAGGGCACAACCGAATTCGAGATCGTTGACCGGGAATTTCATAGTAATCACTCCTCCGCTTACCGCATATTACTGGTCGTGGAGAGCATTTCATCGGAGGCCGTGATGACCTTCGCATTCATCTCATAGGCCCGCTGGGCCGTGATCAGGGCCGTGATTTCCTGCACCGAATTTACGTTCGAGGTTTCCAGGAACCCCTGCATGACCGATCCGTAGCCGGCCGTTCCCGGCGTGCCGAGGGTCGCAGGGCCTGAGGCGCCGCTTTCGGTGAGTAGATTGCCGCCAATGGCCTCAAGGCCGGCTTCATTGAAAAAGGTTGCGATGCTCAGCTGCCCCACTTCCTGGGCATTCACTTGTCCCGGCAAGATGGCCTGCACGACGCCTTGCGGATTGATGGAAACGTCCACGGCCCCGGCCGGGATGGCGATGCCGGGCTGGACCACATAGCCGTCATTGGTGACAAGCTGGCCGTCCTGGCTCACCGAGAAGGAGCCTGCGCGGGTGTAGGCCTCCTGACCGTCGGGCAGCAGGATCTGGAAGTAGCCCCGGCCCTGGATCGCCAGGTCATAGGTGTTCTGTGTCGTAACAAGATTGCCCTGCTCAGTGATCCGGTACACGCCCGCGGTGCGCACACCGACACCGATCTGGATCCCGCTCGGATTGATTGTGCCCTGGTCCGATGTGGCGGCTCCGACCCGCTCGAGATTTTGGTAGATCAGATCCTGAAACTCCGCACGCTGGCGTTTGAAGCCGGTCGTGTTCATGTTGGAGATGTTGTTGGAAATGACTTCCACATTGGTCTGCTGGGCTAACATGCCCGTGGCTGCGATACTCAAAGACTTCATGGCTCAACCTGTCTTCTACCGGTGATCCTGCGACGTCGACCCGCTGCTGTGCTCGGCACGTCGTCCGCGTCATGTCTACGGCGGGAGCGGCGGCGTGTTCGGTTCGATCTGATCGATCCTTCGCACACGCCTCTTTAGGCTTGCGTTCGGCCCAGACGCTCGATGGCCTTGACGGTCAGGTCATGGCTGCGTTCGCTCGCCTTGGAGGCGGACTCATAGGCTCTCATGGTCTGGATCATCCGGGTCATTTCCGTAATTGCGGAGACATTGGATTTCTCCAACATGCCCTGGACAATGCGGGCCTCCTCGGCGACCTTGGGCGCCTCGTCGGTGGTGAACAGACTGCCTCCGGCCTTTTTCAAGGCCCGTGGTTCCTCAAAGCGGACAATCATCAGACGCAAGGGGTCCACATCGGGCGCGACATTGATCGATCCGTCGCTATTGATGGTCAGAGTATCTTGTTCCGGATCGAGAAAGATTTCCCGGCCATCCTGATCGAGGATCGGGTGCCCCTCCTTGGTGGTGAGGCGGCCCTCCGTATCAATGCTTAAATTTCCGTTGCGGGTGTAGCGTTCCCCGCCCGGGGTCTGCACCGCGAAAAACCCTTCCCCACTGATGGCAAGGTCGAGCGGGTTGCCGGTCGTCTGCATTTGGCCTTCCTCAAGGTTTCGAGTGAGGCCGTAGTCCATCACGAAGCGGATTGTCTCGCGGTCGCCTTCGGGCGGGCGCACCGTTTCCGCGTGCTCCTGGAACAGCATGGTTTCGGCCTTGAAGGCCGTCGTATTCATGTTGGCAAGATTGTTGGCGATGACGTCCATGGTGCGGCGCATGGCCATTTGCCTGGACAGATTGACCAGAACCACATTTTCCATTGTCCGCTCCCGCCGTATCCCCAAAGCCCGCATCCCGTAACGCAGGGCCTGTGCCAGCCCGAAGCGGCCCGGAAATCCGCCGCTTTGGCGGCACGATGCGTGGCGCAGGGGCCGGTTTCCACCGGGCAGAACCTGCCGGGAGGCAGGCCCGTCCGGCCCTGTGAGACCGGATCAAGGGGGCCTTAACCCTGGCGGCTCTACCCTCTGTTTGGTGATGCGTGGCATGGGGGTTCGGGATTATGGCCGAGGACGCGGAAGCGCCCGCCGAAGAGGGGGCGGACGGCAGCAAGAAAAAAAAGCTGCCGGGCAAGGTGCTGGTGCTCTTCGTCGGTGCGCCGGTCCTGGTGGTGATTTTGATCCTTGTCGTGCTCTTCGTGTTTATGGGCGGCGGCGAGGATAAGGCCGGGCACCATGCCGAGGACCATGGCGGTGATCATGGGTCGGACCATGGCGACGATCACAAAGCTGGGCACAAGGGCGAGCACGATGATGGGCACGGCGGCGGCCACGGCGAAGATCATGGGGACGGGCACGGCGAGGGCCATGGGACCGGGCATGGCGCAGATCACGGTGGGGGCCATGCCGCCGCGAAGATCCCGCCGCTGAAACCAGAGGATGCCATTTTCTTCGACCTGCCGGACATTTTGGTCAATTTGAATGCGCCGAGCCAGCGGGCAACTTATCTGAAGCTCAAGGTTGCCCTTGAGCTTCACAAGGATGCGGATGTTCAGGCATTGGACGATGCCTTGCCGCGGGTCATTGACCGGTTTCAGGTTTATTTACGGGAAATGCGGCCCGAGGACCTGACCGGATCGGCGGGACTGTTTCGCCTCAAGGAGGAGTTGCTCCGCCGGGTGAATGTCGCGAGCTATCCGGTTCATGTCTATAATGTTCTGTTCAAGGAAATGCTGATCCAGTAAAGGGGCGATGCCGTGGCGGATACGCCCGAGGACGATACAGATCAGGATGCCATGGCGGCGGCCTGGGCGGCCGAAGCCGATGGTGGCGATGGCGCGGGCGATGGCGGCGGCGCGGGCGATGGTGATGCCATGGCCGATGAATGGGCCGCCATGGCCGAAGAGGGCGACGGGGGCGGCGGCGAAGGCGGCACGTCCGAACGCGTTCTGGACCAGGACGAGATCGACAGCCTGCTGGGCTTCGATGTGGGCGAAGGCGGCGCGGGCGACCGCAGCGGCATCCGTGCCATCATCAACTCGGCGCTTGTCTCTTATGAACGCCTGCCCATGCTGGAAATCGTCTTTGACCGGCTGGTCCGGTTGATGACGACATCCTTGCGCAATTTTACGTCGGACAATGTGGAAGTCAGCCTCGACAATATTTCGTCCGTACGCTTTGGGGACTATCTGAACTCGATCCCCCTGCCGGCCATTTTGGCCGTGTTCCGGGCCGAGGAACTCGATAACTACGGTCTGTTTACGGTTGAATCGAACCTGATCTATTCCATTGTGGATGTGCTTTTGGGCGGTCGGCGCGGCACGGCGGCCATGCGGATCGAAGGCCGGCCCTACACGACGATTGAGCGCAATCTCGTCCAACGGATGATCGAGGTCATTCTGGCGGATCTGCAGGCGGCCTTTGAGCCCCTGTCCAAGGTTGCCTTCACGCTTGACCGTATGGAGACCAACCCACGGTTTGCCGTGATCGCCCGGCCCGCCAACGCGGTTATTTTGACCAAGCTGCGCGTGGACATGGAGGACAGGGGCGGGCGCATCGAATTGATGATCCCCTATGCGACGCTCGAGCCGATCCGCAAGCTTCTGCTCCAGATGTTCATGGGGGAGAAGTTCGGCCGGGATTCCATCTGGGAAAGCCACCTCGCCACTGAATTGTGGTCGACCAAGATCGAGATCGAGGCGGTTCTCGATCAACTCAACATGGGCTTGCGGGACGTTATGGGTCTCCAGGTCGGCCAGACCGTGATGTTGAACACGTCCGTGGACAACGATGTGGAATTGCGCTGTGGCCCCGTTTCGCTGCTGCGGGGACGTATGGGGCGCATCGGGCAGAATGTGGCCGTACGGATCGATAAGCCGATCCTTCGGCGACCGCTTGGGGGGCTGCTTGGATGACGGTGCCGATCGATCTCATCCTGGAAGGCATGTTGGCCATTCTCCTGGCCGTTACGGCGGCCTATTGCGTGCTTCTGGACCGTAAGCTGCGCCAGTTGCGCTCGGGCCAGGACGGTTTGCGCGATATTATCAAGGGGCTGAACACCGCGACGGGGCAGGCCCAGGGCGCGATCGCCCAGCTCAAGGCGGCCGGCGAGGCCCATGCACGCGATCTCAAGGGGCAGATCGGTGCGGCCAAGGCCTTGCGCGATGAGCTCAGTCTCATGATCGAAAGCGGCAACAGCCTTGCCGATCGGCTTGAGGGGCGCCGCTCGGGCCCCCGGGAGGTGGCGCTCGCCGAGCCGGATGGGCGTGTACAACCGCTGTGGGCGGAAGAAGAGGTCAAGCCGGCCTTTGAGGATCGGTTGCGCCGTGCCCTGAGGGATGCACGGTAGGCTCCGACCGACACCTGGGCGGGATCGCGGGGCAGGGGCACACGGGGAAACAGGGGGACCAAGGCCCGATGGATGAGCGCTTGAAGATTTTACCGATGGTCGCGCTTGCGGCATTGGCCTTGCTGACGGTCAAGGTCGTGGATCTGTGGAGCGGATGGCAGGCGGGTCTTCTGGGGATCACGCCGGCCGAAGCCGGAGGGGGCGAAAAGCCCACCAAGGATGAGGCCCACAAGGATGATCATGGTCAGGATCACGGTGAGGATCACGGGGGCGATGCGGCCGCGAAGCCGGACAAGGAACCCGTGGTGATCGAACATACGCCGGGGCTCGGCTATGCCGATTTTCGCGAGGGGCGTGACCCGGCACTCATCAGCGAATCCGAAGTGCGGGTCCTCGAAAGCCTCGCCGAGCGCCGGGCCCAGATCGATGCGCGCGAAAAGGACGTGGCCATGCAGCTTTCCCTGTTGCAGGCAACCGAAAAACGCGTGCAGGAACGCATCGATGAGCTCAAGCGCATGGAACAGCGGCTCAAGGATCTGCTGGGCCAGCGCGATGAGGAAGCCGAGGCCCAGATCGCGAGCCTTGTGAAGGTTTACGAAAACATGAAGGCCAAGGATGCCGCACGCATTTTTGAAAACCTCGAGCGGTCCATTTTGTTGTCGGTCGCGGGGCGCATGAAAGAAGCGAAAATCGCCGCAATTCTGGCCCAAATGCGCCCGGAATCGGCTCAGGCCCTCACTGTTATGCTGGCCCAGCGTTTCACCCAGATGGAGGCCGCCCTTGACGGCTAGGCCTGTCCGATCAAGCCTTTTTGCACTGCACACAAATCAGTCGCTCCGGGTGCAAACAAGACTTTCCTGTCCGGCCCTTAATCCAATGGTAAGGGATGGGAAAGAATACTTTGGAATGAACAGCCTTGGTCCCGCCGTGGAGGGGTCTTTTTGTTGCCAAGTCGGGGTGGAGACTGGATGATGGCTAGTCACGGTGTGATCGGCCTCTATCTGCCTCTCTACCTCGTGATGCTTGCATTCTTCGTAATGTTGACCGCAAGCGGAACATTCGACAAAGCTCGAGGGGCAGATGTGCTACGCTCCGTAAGCGGTGCTTTCGCCTCGGCGATGCCCATTTTGCGGGGTCGTTTTGAAGGACACGCGCTTCCCCTCGCGTATCTTGAGACGGGAAGCGCAACGCGCATCGAGCAGGTGCTCGCCGATTTCGATCCATCGGCCGCGCGTGTCCTGACACGACAGGGAGCTTTTACGATGCATACGGAAATGTCGGCCCTCTTTCAGGACCAGGATATTCGCTTTGAGCCCGAACGCGGCGCCATGCTGGCGCGCCTTGCGGATTCGATCTCGAAGGTCCCCGGCGCGCAGGTTACCTTCCTGCTCGGCGACCGGGATCCGCTCGCGCGGGAACGAGCTGTTTTTCTCGATGATCACTGGCCGCTGATCGCGCCGGGCACGCCCGCCGCCATTGGTCTCGTGCCCGGTGACAGTGGGCTGACGATCAAGGTGGATGTGCCCAACCATCTGTGACACACGGCCCGCCGCCCCGCGCGGCCCTGGCCCCAGTCTTGCGCCCGCTGGTTCAAGTCTTGCGCCCGCTGGTTCAAGTCTTGCGCCTGAAAATTGGCGCGGTCCGCCTCGCAGTCGCGGGGCGGACATTGGTTCGGGCGCGGGCCCGTTTTCCGGCCCGTCCCCGGAAGCACAGACACAGATGCGCGCCATCGGTGCCGGCTGGCTTCTCACCTTCACCGATCTGGCCGCCCTTCTTCTCGCTTTGTTCATACTGATCCTGTCCATGCGCACGCCTCCAAGCTTTGAGGGTGTGCTGACGGCGCGCGACCGTGCCCTGCGACCGGCCCAGGCCAGCCCGCGCGCACCGCGCCTGCGCCTCGAGCCCATCAGAGACACGGATTATTTGGGAACCATCCTGTTCAATGCCTTGAAACAGACAGCCGCCGGACAGCAGGTGCGCATGCGGCCCACTTCCGAAGGTCTCCTGCTGCGCGCGCCGCTCGATTTGTGGACGGCCACGGGGGGCGGTCCCCTGGACGATGTGTCCGCCGCGCTCGACCGGGTTGCGCGCGGGCTGCAGATCCGGGTGCATGTGCCTGCCGGCCTGCGCGGGGCAGGGCTCGGCGGCGAGGCACGCGGCGAGGCCTTCGGGATCGGTCTCGCCTTTGCCCGGCGCTTGAGGGAGACCGGCTTTACGGGCGCGGTTGCGGTCCTTTTGGGGCCGCCGGCCCGGGGAACGGGATGGACCATCGATCTGGTTGTGGACGATCATGGGACGGAGTGATGCCAAGGCGCTGACGATGGAAACGGCCGGGACCGGGACCGCTCGAAGGGGCCGTTGCGTCGGGGCGGTTCTGCGTGTCTTTGTCTTTGCGGTCCTTGTTGTGGCCGCCGTCGTTCTTCCTCCTTCGGCGGGTGCTGAGGAGGGGGTGCAGGATGTGGGCGTCAGGGCGCGGTGGGTTGGCGAGACCGCGCACATTGAGCTTGACTGGCCCGATCGGGTGGCCGCCGCGACCCGCCTGAAAGACCGGGTTCTTGTGATCCGGTTCGATCGTCCCTTCATGGGCGATCTCGGCCCCATTCGGGACACCTTGCGCCGTTACGTCGTCCTTGCGGAAATCGATGCGGATCGCCGGACCCTGCGGCTTGCTCTGGCGCGCGATCTGCAGCCGTCCGTGCGCCGCGCGGGCCGCCGGCTCGCCATTGATCTGCGTCCGCCGGGTACTGAAGGCCCATTGCCGGCCGTGCAGGGCCTTGCGCCGCGCGCCGAGCCCCCGGAGACGACAGCGCCCCCACGTCCAACCCCACCGCCAATCGTGGCGGCGCCTGCAAAGCCGGTGGCCCGCCCTCCCGGGCCGGAACCGGCTGCACCGATTCCCATCGCTCCGGTGCCGGTGCGTCTCGAAATCGAACGCGAGCCGGATGTCACAAGGCTGATTTTTCTGTGGCCAGAGAAAACCGGCTATCGCCTTGTCGAGGACGGATCGGTCATTGATTTGACCTTCGCGCGGCCCGGAACACTGCCTCTTGAGCCCTTCAGCGAGGACCTGCCGGCCTTCCTCACCGGGCTTGAACCGGGGCCTGATGGGCCGACCCTTGGGGTGCGGCTTAAACGGCTTGCCGATGCGGGCCTGCGCCATTTCCAGGACGGGCCGCGCATTGTCGTCGAGATCGCCCGCCCGCCGGGTTATGTGGACCCGGACGGGGACCCGGATGATGCGCCCAGCGTTGTCTTGCCGGAGGAACTGGCCGATATCGTTCGCGCTGAGGAGGCCGCGCGGCGCGCGGCTGAGGCCGCTAAGGCCGCGCCCGAGACGGCGCGGAGTGATCCGGGGCCGTCCGAAAGGCCCACCCTCATTGTTAAGGCCGAGGAGCGCGGCGATCTCATTGCCCTGACGGTTCCCTGGCGCATGACGGTGGGCGCGGCGGCCTTCCGGCGCGGCGATTACATCTGGCTGGTGTTCGATGCGCCGGCCCGGTTCGATGTCTCCGCACTCAAGGGGCGTTTTCGCGATGTGATCGTGAGAGCGGAAGACCAGCCCGTCGAAGGGGCCAGTTTGCTCCGTGTGGGTGTGCGCCGTTCCGTTCTTGTGTCCGCGCAACGGGACGGCACCGCTTGGCTCTTTCAGTTCGGCGACCTGATTGCCGAACCGTCCCAGCCGCTTGCCCTCAATCGGCTCGTGCAAGGGCCCGAGCGCGGAGAATTGGCCGTGCCCCTGCCCGGACCCGGGCGCATCGTGCGCTTTGAGGACACGGAAGTCGGGGACCGTCTTACGGCGGTCACACTCGATGCGGCGCCGCATGGTTTCATTGCCCCGCGGATGATGGTGGATGCGACGATCCTGCCCAGCGCCCATGGGGTGGCCATCGACCCGACAACCGAGGACCTGACCGTTGAGCTGCGCGATGGCGCCGTTCGGATCTCACGGCCCGGCGGCTTGATCATGTCCGGACCCGACACGCGGCAAAAGCAGGGCCTGCGCGCCGCCGTCGATCTTGGACCCGGCTATATGAATTTCGCGGAATGGTCAGGGGGAGGAACGGATCGATTTGGCGGCAATCTGCACCGGTATCAGGCGGCCGTGCGGGCGGCGGCGGACGATCCTGCGGCCGTGGGCGCGGCGCGCCTCGCGCTGGCCCGTTTTTATGCGTCCCATGATTTCATGATTGAGGCGCTCGGCATTCTCGATCTGATCGAGGCGGACACGCCCGAAGCGGTCAATGACTCCGATGTGCGGGCCTTGCGCGGCGTTGCGCGTCTGCGAGCCGGTCGAGCCCGCGACGCCCTGGAGGATTTGAGCCATCCGAGCCTGCGCTTTGATCCCAGTGCCGCCCTGTGGCGCAGTGTGGCCCATGCGGAGCTTGAGGAATGGAAAGAGGCTCGACATGCCTTCGATGAAGGCCGGCCCGCACTCGTTTCCCATAATGAAGATCAGCAGGCTCACTTTTTTCTCGCCCTTGCCGAAGCTTCCCTCGGCGTAAACGATCTGGGCGGGGCGCAGGAGGCGCTGGCCCGGTTGGAGCGCGATCCGGCCGGTGATCCGGTCGCGGTCGAAGCGGCCCTGGTCGACGGCGCCCTCAAGGAAGCCCTGGGCGTGCCCGACAAGGCGCGTGCGGTCTATTCGGATCTGATGGACAGGGGGCCGCCGCCAGCCCGGGCGCGCGCGACCTTTCGCCACCTGATGCTGGAGCGCCGGCTCGATCATCTGGACAGCGCCGCGACCATCGAAGGTCTTGAGCGACTGCGCTTCCAATGGCGCGGCGACGATCAGGAATTGGAAATCCTGCATCAGCTCGGCAAGCTTTATGTGGAAAGTGGCAGTGTGCGCCAGGGGCTCAACATCATGCGCCTGGCCGTCAAAAACTTTCCGGCCGCGGAGCGGACCCGGGACCTCACGGACGATATGGCGGAGGTGTTCGCCGCCTTGTTCCTTGAGGGGAAGGCCGATGACATGACGCCCGTGCAGGCCCTGGCGCTGTTTTACGACTTTAAGGAACTTGTACCGGTGGGCACGCGCGGCGACGACATGATCCGGCGCCTGGCGGACCGCTTGGTGGCCGTGGATCTGCTTGAGCAGGCGGCTGAACTTCTCGACTACCAGGTCCGCTTTCGCTTGCGCGGCGTGGCACGCAGTCAGGTGGCAACGAAACTTGCCCTTGTGCATTTGATGGACCGCAAGCCCGATAAGGCGCTCCAGATCATCCATGCCACGCGGCAGACGCGTCTGCCCGAGCGCCTCAACCGCCAGCGCCGGCTCCTTGAGGCGCGTGCGCTCAGCGATCTGGGGCGCCATGAGCAGGGCCTGGAAGTCATTGAGGAATACAATACCCTGGAGGCCCAGGCTCTGCGGGCGGATATTCTGTGGCAGTCCCAGGACTGGCCGAAGGCGGCCGATGCCCTCGAAACGCTTGCCACACGGATGACGCGGGACGGCACCGTGGATGAAGGCGACCGCCTGCAGATTATGCGGGCGGCGATTGCCTTCGCGCTGGGCGACGACGCGGACGGTCTTGCCCGCCTGCGCCAGCGGTTCACGCCGCTCATGTCCGGAACGCCCGATGAGCAGGCCTTCGCCATCGTGACCCAACGCATTGAGACGCAAGGTGTGGCCTTCCGAGAACTCGTCGGCCGGATCGCCGCCACGGACACCCTGGATGCCTTCATGGATGGCTTTTCCGAGGGCGGTGGAAGCGAACCGGCTGGATGATCCGAAGGGGTCAGTTCAGGCTATAACTTTTGACAAGACTGCCCGTCACGAGGAACCAGCCGTCCACCAGCACAAAAAAGATCAGCTTGAAGGGCAGGGAGATGATCACCGGCGGGAGCATCATCATGCCCATGGCCATCAGGATCGAAGCTACGACCATATCAATCACCAAAAAGGGAATGAACAGCAGGAAGCCGATCTCAAAGGCCCGCCGCAATTCGGAAATCATGAAGGCCGGGATAAGCACCTGAAACGGTACATCCTCGGCCGTCTCGGGCCGATCCGTCCGCGCCATGTCCAGGAACAGGCCCAGGTCCTTCTCGCGAACGTGAGACATCATGAACCGGTGAAAGGGCGTGGCGGACTGTTCCAGCGCCGCCATGGTGTCGATCTCCTCGGCGATCAGCGGCTTGATGCCGGTATCATAGGCATTCTCGAAGACCGGCGCCATGATGAAGGCCGTGAGGAAAAGGGCGAGGCTGATCAGGACCGTGTTGGGCGGGCTTTGCTGCATACCCATGGCCGTGCGCAGGATGGACAGCACCACGACAATCCGTGTGAAGGACGTGACCATCACCAGGATGGAGGGCGCCAGCGACAGGATCGTGACGAGCGCAATGACCTGGACAATCCGCTCGGTCAGGCCCGCGCCCGTATCCACGTCGACACTGATGGTTTGTGCCTGTGCCGCATCACCCACCCCGAGGGCGAAAATCAGCAGGGCGATACGGCCGGCGAGATGAACCAGGTTATCGGTGTCCATGGGGCGTAAGGCGCGCATTACGGTGCCGGCCCGTCAGAGCCGGCGGCCGGGCTGTGCGCCTTCGCGGGAAGCGGGGCGGGGGCGAAATGGCATCCCGACGGGCCCAGAACAAGCATATGGTCCCTGTCGTCGCAGCGCACCAGCAGCAGGCGGTGGCGCGGATCAAGGGTCAGACTTTCCACAAGGGCAAGCCGGCGCGTGGTTGCCGCAGGACTTTGGAAATCGACCCAACCAAACCGGCGCACGGCCATGGCGCAGACCAGAATGAGGCCCAGAACGAATGTCAGGGCCAGGACGGCGCGCAGGACCTCACCGCCGTCCATGACGCTCTTCCACCATGCCTGCACTCTCCAAAACCTGCACGCCCCAAAAGGTTACAGCGACCAGTGTGGCCTTATTAGCCTTAAGTGGTTGTGAAGAACGGCACCGTCATTTGCGGCGCTTCGGCGACGGGGGATTAAGACCGCTCACGTAGGGTCGAGCGAACGTTGCAGGTGTGGAGCGATCCCGATGGCGTTCGACAGTGTGCCCCTCTTGGGCATGATCAAAACCAAGATGTCATGGCTTGGGGCCCGCCAGGAGGTCCTGGCACAGAATATCGCGAATGCCGAAACGCCGGGTTATGGCGCCCGTGATCTCACCCGGCCTGATTTCCGGCAGATGCTTGATGACGATGCGCGCACGGCCGCGCTGCGCCGCACCTCTGCGCGCCATATGGGCGTGGAGCGGGTTGACCTGCGCAGCCGGGCGGAGGACGTGGCGCCCTGGGAGACTGTCCTCGATGGCAATGCGGTGTCGGTCGAACAGGAAATGATGCGGGTGAGCGAGACAGTCGGGGAATATCGTCTGGCGACAAACCTCTACAGCAAGAGCGTTGGCCTGCTGCGTACCGCCCTTGGCACGCGGTAACGCACGGCCTTAGGGCTTAAACGCAGGCGTTCTTGAGACGGAACAGGGGACAGTTCGATGGATTTCAATAAGACCATGGCCATCGCGGCAGCCGGAATGCAGGCTCAAGGCGCCCGTCTCAAGGTGCTGGCCGAAAATGTCGCGAATGCGGACAGTCTGGCCACGACGCCTGACGGGGAGCCCTACCGGCGGCGTATTCCGGCCTTCCGGGCCGAACTTGACCGGGAAATGGATGTCCCCCTCGTGCGCATGTACCGCACTGTTCCGGACCGGTCCGATTTCGGTTTGCGCCACGATCCAAGCCATCCAGCTGCCGATGAAAACGGTTATGTGAAAACGCCGAACGTCAACAGCCTGATCGAAAGCATCGATATGCGCACGGCCCAGCAAAGCTATGAGGCCAATCTGAATGTGGTCGAGGCGGCCCGGACCATGATGATGCGCACAATCGATCTGTTGCAACGTTGAGCAAAGGGCGCTCGCCCTGGAGACTGAGCCATGGAAGCTGCCAAGGCGATCCTCGCCTATGCCCAGGCGCAAAAGCGCGATCTCACCGATGCCGCCGGGGGCGGCGCGGCGCCCAGTGACGGGCCGCGCTTTGGCGAGATGGTCCAGGCGGCCATCCAGGACGGCATCGAGACGGCCAAGACCGGGGAGTCCACGGCCGCCGCGGGCCTCAGCGGGGAGGCCGCGCTCGTCGATGTGGTGACGGCGATCTCGGCGGCCGAAGTCACGGTGCAGACGGCCGTGGCGGTGCGCGACAAGGTCATTTCCGCCTATCAGGAAATCATGCGCATGCCGATCTAAGGGGCCTGGGCGGCAAACCCCGGGGTCCATTCATGTCCTCTTCAGCATGTTGACCGATCCTCCTTGCCTCACAGGTGCTCCCTTGCGGGAGACGGAGCCACCGGAGAGGGGAGAGACATGGATGGGGCCGAGGTTATCGATCTGGCACGCGAGGCGATCTTCACCTTGCTGAAGGCGACAGGACCGTTGATGCTCCTCGGCCTTGGGGTGGGCCTCATCGTGGCCTTCTTCCAGGCGCTCACTCAGATCCAGGAAATGAGCCTGTCCTTCGTGCCCAAAATCATCGCCATGTTTCTCGCCCTGATCGTCTTTCTGCCCTATATCGGACAATTGCTCGCCGGGCTGATGGACAGCATCATCGAGCGCATCATGGCCGGGTGACGGGCCATGACGTTTTCCCTGGCCACGCTGCCGACGGAGCTTTTCTTCATCCTGCTGGTCTTCGCCCGGCTCGGCGCGACAGTCATGCTGCTGCCGGTCTTCGGCGAGCCGTCCGTGTCGCCGCGCGCACGGCTCGGGCTGGCCCTGGCGCTGGCCCTTCTCGTGACACCAGCGGTGCGCCCCGTTCTGCCGCCCCTGCCGGAGAGCTGGCCCGGGGTCATGGTGCTGCTGCTCCAGGAAGTGCTGCTCGGGCTTGCGGTGGGCGGGCTCATCCGTCTGTTCATGGCGACGCTCCATGTGGCCGGCACGGTGATTGCCATGCAGACGGGCCTTGCGTTCTCGATGACCTTTGATCCGACGCAGGGCAGCCAGAGCGTCGTGATCGCGACCTTCCTGTCGATCATGGCGCTGGCCATGATCCTGGCGACGGACCTGCACCATCCGATGCTGGCGGCCGCCGCCGAGAGCTACCGTATTTTTCCGGCCACGGCGCCCGTGCCCATCGGCGACATCAGCATGGTGGCTGCGCGCTGGTTCGCCGACGCCTTTTCGCTGGGCTTGCGCCTTGGGTTTCCGTTTCTCGTCTTTGGTTTTTTGTTTTATCTGGCCATGGGCGTGCTCGCCAAACTGATGCCGCAGCTTCAGATTTTCTTCCTGGTGCAGCCCATCAACATTGCCATGGGGTTTGGCATATTGGCCATGGTGCTCTCCGGGCTCATGCTGGTCTTTCTGTCATCGTTCGGTGAGCGGATCGATGCCCTGTTGGGCCGCTGAGGGCGCTTCCCCATGGCCGGAGATCAGGACGACAGTCAAAAAACAGAAGAACCCTCCGCCAAACGCCTTGAGGAGGCCTTCAAGAAGGGGGATGTGGCCAAAAGCCCGGAGGTGGCCACGCTCGCCCTCCTGCTCAGTGCCGTTGTTCTGGTCGTGGCCGCATCCCCGTGGATCGCCGGCGATCTTACCCTCGCGCTCAAGCCCTTCATCGGCGCACCCCATGCCATTCCCATGGGACAGGCGGGACTGACCCGTCTGTGGACGCAAATTCTCTTTGTGCTGCTGTGGGCCCTGGCTTTGCCGTTCATCGTCATCGTGATTGCGGCCGTGGTGGGCAATCTGGTGCAGCACCCTCCGGTGATGACCACTGAAAAAATGAAGCCGGATTTGAAGAAGATCTCGCCCCTTGGCGGGCTCAAACGCATGTTCGGGCCCCAGGGCTGGATCAATCTGCTTAAGGGCGTGGTCAAGATCGTGGTGGTCGCCGCCGTGATCACCGGCATTCTGTGGCCGGAGCAAAATCTGCTCCACAGTCTGAGCGATCAGGAGCCGGGACAGATCCTCCTCCTTCTGAAGGATTTGAGTGCGCGTCTTCTCGCCGCGGCCGCCGCCGTGGTTCTGATCATCGCGGTTGCCGATCTCGCCTACCAGAAACACGAACGCCATCAACGCCTGCGCATGACCAAGCAAGAGGTCAAGGACGAGTTCAAACAGGCCGAAGGCGACCCCCATGTGAAGGGTAAGCTGCGCCAGTTGCGCGCCGAACGCGGCAAGCAGCGCATGATGGCCGCCGTGCCAGAGGCGACCGTGGTGGTGACCAACCCGACGCACTTCGCCGTCGCGCTCAAATATGAACCCGATACGATGGAGGCGCCGGTGTGCGTCGCCAAGGGTGTGGATGCGCTGGCCCTGCGCATCCGCGAGATTGCCCGCGAGGCGCAGGTGCCCGTGATCGAAAACCCCCCGCTCGCCCGGGCCTTGCATGCCACCGTGGAGGTCGACGACCCGGTGCCCCCGGAACATTACAAGGCGGTGGCGCAGATCATCGGCTTTATCTGGCGCAGCCGGAACAAGGCGGGCCGTCGCTGATTCTCGCCTTTGCCCTGGCCTTTGAGCGCGGCCGGGCGGGGCCCCGTGCTAAAAATCGGCTTCACCGCTTTGCACTCGGTGTATCCTTTGGGGATGGCAGAGCGATTCGGCCGGCCCAACCTCTCGGGCTTTCAACGGTGCCTCGGGCCACCCCGGCGCCTTTACCACTTCTTAACGCCGAACACGCTTTGCTCACCGTCTGTTTCGATACGGAACAGGCGCGGTCTTGGCGGGTCGCAAGGGCCCTTGCCGCATGCTCATCGCCGGCAGGGAGCCTTCAGGGTACGGTATGCGCCGGAACCGGGACATCTTGTCCCCGGGTCTCGGCGGCATGGGTGGGCAGGTCGTGGGGGTTTGCCATGATGCGTAAAATGACAGTGCAGGGATTGGATCTGATCCCGGCGTTAAGCCCGAACACGCTGGCACGGCTGCAACGCCATCTGCCCGTGGTTATCGCGGTTTTGTTCGGCTTGAGCGGCGCGGCGGCGATTTCGGCCGTCATGGCGCCCGGACTTCCCGCGCTTATTTTCCTGGGCGGGGCGACGGCCGTGGGCCTTGTGGTGGTCTATGGTCACGCGACGGGCGCCTTGTCGAGCGTCGCGGCCCCCCAGTTCGGCGATCTGGCCATCCGGATCGTTGAAGATGTGCCGGAAGCCTATCTGGTGACCCGGCGGGACGGCTCGGTGGTCTTTGCCAATACGGCCTATCGTCAGCTCACGGCGATCCTCGGCGATGAACGCCCCAGCCCCCTGGAGCGCCTCCTGGCCGGCCATGAAGATGCCGCTCAGCCCCTTTACAAGCTGGCTCGCGCGGCCCGTGCCGGCGCCGAGGCGCGCGAGGACGTGCCCGTGGATTTGCCGCGCGGGGCAGGGCGGACCTGGCTCCAGGTCGAAGTGCGCCCCGTGGCCGGTTTTCGCCACCGGGTGCTCTGGCGCATCGTCGATCGGGGTCCGGAGCGCCAGGCCGGCGAAGCACGCCAGATGCTCCAGCTTGAGCGTGACGGGCTGATCCGTGCGCTCGATCATCTGCCCGTGGGGTTGATCACCTTCGACAGCGCCGGTGCGGTGTTGTGGGCGAACCGGACCATCGGGTCCATGGGCGGGCGGGCCGCCGGGGATCTGTTCGGGGCGAAACTCGACACGGTCTTTGCCGGTGAGGAGGCGGGCATCCGCGATTGCCTGCGCCAGGCGGCGGAGGCTGATGCGCCCGTGGAACTGGCCCTGCGCACCCGGCGTGAGAATGGCCGCGAGGATGAGCCCGTGCGGGTCTGGGTGCGCGCGCGGACCGATGTGGCCGTGGACAAGAGCCCCGTTCTGCACCTGGCCCTGTGGCCGCGCAGCGCCGATGGCGGCAAGCCCGTGGACCTGCCCGCCAATTCCCTGTCGGAGTTCCTGGACCACGCACCCATCGGGATCGTGATCCTGGACGAGGAGGGCACCATCCAGTTGGCCAATCCGGCCATGCGCAAAATGATGGACACCCATGGTGCCGGCGCGCAAACGATCGAGGATTTGATCCTGCCCGAGGATCGGGATTTCCTCTCCACCCTGGTGCATCAACTGCGTTTTGAGCGCGCCGACAAGGAGGGCATTGAGGTGCGCCTTGCCCAGGCTGCGGAGAACGCGGGCGCACCGACGCGCAGTGCCCAGATCTTCGTCAGCCGGCTTGACCCAGTGCCGGGCGGCGACGGGCATCTGATCCTCTATTTTGTTGACACGACGCACCAGAAGTCCCTGGAGCAGCAATTCGCCCAGTCGCAAAAAATGCAGGCCATCGGACAATTGGCCGGCGGCGTTGCCCATGACTTCAACAATCTTCTGACCGCGATCATCGGCTTTTGCGATCTTCTGGTCTCGCGCCATCCGGCCGGCGATCCGTCCTTTGGCGATATCAACCAGATCAAGCAGAACGCCCTGCGCGCGGCCAATCTGACGCGCCAGTTGCTGGCCTTCTCACGCCGCCAGACGCTGCGCCCGAAGGTTCTTCAGCTCACGGATGTATTGGCCGATCTTTCGATCCTCCTGCGCCGCCTGATCGGCGAGACCATCGTGCTCGACATTCACCACGGCCGCGACCTTGGCCTTGTGCAGGTCGACCAGGGCCAGTTCGAGCAGGTCGTGATCAATCTGGCCGTGAACGCACGGGATGCCATGCCGGACGGCGGTACCCTGCGCATCGAGACGGCGAACCGGACCGTGGGCCGGGGTGAGGCCTCGCCTCCCGGCACGGGCATCGGTCAGGACACGCTGCCGCCGGGCCAATATGTGGAAGTGACCGTGGCAGACTCCGGCATCGGCATTCCGCAGGACAATCTCACCCGCATTTTCGAGCCGTTCTTTACCACCAAGACGGAAGAGGGCGCGGGCAAGGGCACGGGACTTGGCCTGTCCACCGTGATCGGCATCATTCACCAGACCGGCGGCTACATGTTCC
>CAYYTT010000017.1:0-39246 GCA_964474635.1 uncultured Alphaproteobacteria bacterium
ACAACTGGACCGGCAACCGGATCACCTGCCGCGACTGGTTCCAGCTGTGCCTGAAAGAAGGCCTGACGGTCTACCGGGACCAGGAATTCACCGCCGACATGCGCGATCCTACGGTCAAGCGGATCGATGATGTGACCCGGCTGCGTTCGGCCCAATTTCCCGAGGACGCCAGCGGCCTCGCCCATCCGGTGCGCCCGGACCGCTATATCAAGATCGACAATTTCTACACGACAACGGTCTACGAGAAGGGCGCGGAACTCGTCCGCATGCTGGACACCCTCTTGGGGCGCGATGCCTTCAACACCGGCCTCACCCATTATCTGACCACCAATGACGGGCGCGCCGCCACGGTGGAGGATTTCGTCGACAGCTTTGCCCACACTTCGGGGCGCGATCTTTCGCCCTTCATGACCTGGTACAACCAGGCCGGCACCCCCACCGTGACCGCGAGCGGCCGCTTCGACGAGGCCAAGGGCACCTACAGCCTGACCCTGACCCAGGAAACGCCCCCGACGCCGGGCCAGGACACCAAGAGCCCCGTGCCCATCCCGGTCCGCGTGGGCCTGATGGATCCAAAGGGAGCCGCCCTGCCCTTGCGCCTTCAGGGCCGGAATGTTGCGGACGAGGACGGCTCCATGGTCCTGGAACTGACGGAGCCGGCCCAGACCTTCGTGTTCGAGGGGCTGTCCAGCGCGCCGACCCCCTCGCTGATGCGCCATTTCTCCGCGCCCGTCATCCTCAAACAGGATCTGGGTGTGGAGGAGCGGATCGCCCTCATCGCCGGCGATGCCGATCCCTACAATCGCTGGGAAGCGGCCCATGGCATGGCCTTGGACGAGCTGCGCAATGCCGCTGAGGACAAACCGCTCGGCGAGACAGCCCGGTCCCTTGCGCAGGCCCTGGGCCGGGCCTTCGACGATGAGCGCCTCAGCCCCGCCTTCCTCGCCCGCCTGATCCAGGCACCGAGCGAGGGGGACATTGCCCAGTCCATGAACGCCGTGGATCCTTCCGCCGTCCACCGGGCCCGGGAAAGCTTTCGCACCCTGCTGGGCGAGGTCCTGGAAGATCGCCTGCGCGAGCGCATCGCGGCCCACGACCGGAGCGAGGCCTTTAGCCCCGACGCGGACCAGGCCGGCCGCCGGGCGCTCGCCAACACGGCCCTGCGCCTGCTCGCCGTTCTGGGCAAACCGCAGGACCTGGACGCCGCGGCGGCCCTTGCCGAGGGCCATGGCCCCATGACCGACACGCTCGCTGGCCTGTCGATCATTGTCGACACGGATCATGGGTCCAGGGATCGTCTCCTGGCGGCCTTTCATGACCGGTGGCAGGAGGATGCCCTCGTGCTCGACAAGTGGTTCGGGCTCCAGGCCATGTCGAGCCGCGCCGAAACGCTTGAGACGGTGCGCAAGCTCACGGAGCATCCCGTCTTCACGCTGCGCAACCCGAACCGCGTGCGTGCCTTGATCGGCAGCTTCGCGCTGGGCAATCCGTACCGGTTCCATGCCGAGGACGGGGCCGCCTATCGCTATGTTGCCGAACAGGTTCTCGAGATCGACAAGCTCAACCCGCTGTTCGCGGCGCGAATGTTCTCCGGCATCAGAAGCTGGCGCAATCTGGAGCAGGGCCGGCGTGCCCTGTTCGAGGAAACCTTGCGCGCCATGCAGCAGGCCAAGCCGATCTCGGACAATCTCCACGAAGTGGTCAGCCGCATGCTGGGCTGATTATCCTTTCGGGATGTCGATTCGGACGTGACAAGACTCTCCCGGATCAGATAGTCGGAATAAGGTGAGTCAGGGGACGCCATACTGGATGACGGTGTGGCGTCTTTCGAATCCGCATTCCAAGAGCAGAGGGGTTGGCTGCCGGATGCGGATGGCTCCGCAGGAGTATGGGGGCCAGGACGAGGGCATTCGGTGCACGGCGACCAACCGCAGCAGGAGAGCACCCACGCGAGCACGGCGCCGGGCCAGGCCCCGGAGCCGGCCGGGGCGTCGATGCGCTCACGCGCCGGGCAAGGCGCGCGTTCCGGTTCGGCGGGCTTCGGCGCCCGACTGTCCGTGCCCCTGCGATCCGTGTTCCCGCTTTTCCCCGATCAGCGTGGCCCCGGTCAGCGTGGCCCCGGTCAGCGTGTCCTTACCGGCCTTCTTGCCGGGGCCGGCCTTGCGGCCCTGCTCGCCGGCCTCACCACGGGTCTGAACGAGCGGGCCCTTGATGAACGCGCCGGCCGGATCGGCGCGGAACTCGCCCTCCAACTCGCCGCCGATGCCGATGATCTTGTGCACAAAGGCTCCGCTGACGGATCGGAACTCCATGCGGTCTGGAGACGGCTGGCCGGAGACGGCGATGGACGGCTGCGGGCCAGGATCGATGGCCCGGACGCCCCCCTTTGGCGCAGTCACCCTCAAAGTGCCGGCGCCGCGCCCCATACCGCCCACGCATCGCGCCGCGCCGTGCCCGGAACGCCCTGGCATGTGGAGATCGCCGCGCGGCCCCGCGCGCCCTGGCACCCCGGACCGTGGGGCTTTGCTTTAAGTGCCCTGGTGTGTTTCGCGGCGGCTGGCGGGATCGAGGTGTCGGCCCGCCGGCGCGGATCGGGGCCCCGTCCCGAAATGAATCGCGACCGGGCCCTCGACGATCCGCACACGGTCAGCACGGCGGCCGGCTTTCCCGCGCAGCCGGAGGCCGAGTGGTTTCAGAGCCTTGTCCAGGGTCTGCCCGACGGCTTTGCCCTGTGGCTGGAGGACGGCACCCTTGCCGCCGCGAACGGCCCCTTCCTCGACCGGCTCGGCTTTGCCCGGCCGGAGCCCCTGACCCCCCACGCCCTTGATGACGACGCCATCGATCTGTGCCTGTCGGAATTGCCGGAGGTCTTTGAACGCAATGACCGCTGGTATCACCAGCAGGACATCGCCATGGGCGAGCGCGGCATCCTCACCGTGATCCGCGACGTGACCGTGGAGGCCCACCAGCTTGAGACCATCGAAGCACTCGAGGGCCGCGCCGAACATCAAGAGCGCATGGTGACGGGCTACGGCGCGCGGATCGAAGCGCTCGCGGCCGATTTGAAGCGCGCACGCCAAACCATCGCGGATCTTGAGGCCGATGTGGCCCGCCAGTCGGCCCGGGCCGAGGCGGCAGGCCATGCCATGGGCGAATTCCTGGCCAATGCGAGCCACGAACTGCGCACGCCGCTCAATGCGGTGCTGGGCTTTTCGGAAATTATGCTCAAGGAACTGTTCGGCCCCCTGGGCCATGAGAAGTACCGGGAATATGCCGCCGATATCCACGCGAGCGGCGGAGCCATGCTCGATCTCGTCACGGACATCCTCGACATGGCGCGCCTCGACGGCCCCATGGACCAGCCCCTCGAGCCGGGCCGCATGGCGCTCGCCGATGTGGTCAACACGTGCCTAAAAATGGTGCGCACCCGGATTGAGGCCAAGCATCTCGATGTCAGCGTCTCGCTGGAGCGCCTGCCCCATGCCCACGCCGACGCCCAGTCGGTCAAACGGATCCTGCTCCATGTCCTGACCAACGCGATCAAGTTCACGCCCGATCACGGCAGTCTGAAGATCCGTGGTTGGGCGGACCTGCACCGGGTGAATGTGACGGTGGAAGACTCCGGGCTGGGGATCGATGCGGATGACCTGGCGCGGATCGGAACGCCCTTCGCGCGCTCACGCCAGGCCGAGGACAACGGCATTCCGGGCCTTGGGCTTGGGCTTGCCCTGTCCCGGCGCCTCGCCGAGGCCAATCATGGCACCCTCACCCTCACAAGCACGCCGGGCGAGGGAACCTGCGCCCGGTTGAGCCTGCCGCGCCGGGTGATGCGCATGCGTCGCCCGGACATGCACGGCCCCCCGGCGAAAAAGACCGCGCCCGTGCGCGCCGCGTCGTAAGGAGCGGGGCAAGCCCAAGGAGCGGGGCAAACACAGTGCGCAATGGTGCGCTGGGCTCCTTGAGCGTCGGGCGATCAAAGCGCAGGGCGTTTAATTACCGCCGCTGCGCCGCCGCTGCGGAGCGCACCCAAAAAAAGGTCGATTGGGGCGCGTGAGCGCAACAAAACGATAGCGGCGGCGAACTGGACACAGACTGATTTGGGCTACTCGTCCGCTGCCAGAATGGATGCGCCGTTCTCGCCCCTTGCTCCGAGCCAGGCTCTCAGCGGGGCAGATGCCGATCCAGGAACGCGTAGAGATTGGCCCCCATGACGGCCTCAATGCTTTCACGCTCAAGACCCGCGTTGAGCAGGGCACCGGTGAGGGCGACGGACTCGGCACTGTCGAAGCCCACCGTCACGGCCCCATCGTAATCCGAGCCCAAGGCAACATGGTCGGCCCCCACCAGGGTGATGCCATAGACGATGGCCTCGGCGACATCCTGGGGCGCCGTACCGCACACGGCCGCATCCCAGAAGCCGACCCCGATGAGACCGCCGGCCTCGGCAATGCTCAGCATCAACTCATCCGAAATATTGCGCGGCGTGTCGCAATCGCCCTTGAAGCCCGTATGGGAGACGACGATGCCGCGCACGCCCATGTCGAGCACATCCCGCACGACCGCCTCGGAGGAATGGGCCAGATCGATGATCACGCCTTTTTCGGCCATCCGGTTCACGGCCTGACGCCCGAAGACGCTCAACCCCTCCTGGGACTGACCATGCAGCGACCCACCCAGCGCATTGTCGAAAAAGTGATGGAGACCCATCATCCGGTAGCCCGCGTCCCACAGGTCGTCGATGGCCTCGAGGCGTTCTTCCAAGGCGTGCGAGCCTTCCGTCGCCAGCAGGCCGCCGACCACATTCGTGCCCGAGGCCTGGTCGGCGCGCAGCACCTGGAGGTCGTTCCGGCTGCGGATGACGCGCAGATGCCCGTCCGAGCGGGCCGCGAAACGGTGCAATTTTTCGGCCTGGTAGACTGCCCGCTCGTAAAGGCTGCCCCAGGTGCGGCGCGGCCAGGACTGGGCCATCACAAGGCCGGTGATCCGGTCGCTGTCGCCGCTATTGTTCTCATAGTTTTGGCCATCGGGGGATTTCGTCACGGCTGAGAAGACCTGAAGCCCGTAGCCGCCAACGAGCAGACGCGGAATATCCACATGGCCCCGCTGTCCCATGGACAGGATGTTGCGCCGCCACAGCAGGCTGTCGGCGTGCAGATCGCCCAGGGTCAGGGTGTTGTGGAATGTCCGGGCCTCTTCGCTCACCCGGTAGGGTTCATGGGGCAGGACTTTATTGAAACTCCGCTCCAGATAGGGCGGCACCACCACGAACGCGACCGTTGCCAGAACCGTTAGTACAAGAACAAGACCAATAATGATCCGGACCATGACATCTTCCTCCAGGTTCCCCGTAGTGTCCGGTCCGGGCGGGTCTTGGTCCTTGGAGCGAATGGATCGCTATCGACCGAGACCACCCTGGGCCGCTTCTAGTCGTTCAAAGCGAAAGGCCGCCGCCGGCCGGTCCGCGCGCAAGGCAGGGCCGGCCTGCCCGGCACCCGCAAGGGCCGTAGTGTCGAAATGCCAGGGCCCCGCGCCGGGCAGATCGGGCGTGTCCGCGCGGGCAAGCCCCATCCAGGCCCGGGTCACCGGACATAAGGCCAGCGAGGTCAGCCGCGCCCGCCGGTCGCCGCGCCGTAACACGGTACCCGGTTCCACCGGACCGGGCAGCGCCAGGTGCAAAAGGCGCCCGCCTTCGGCCGCGAACCGCGCCCTGCGGGCCTCAAGAGCTGCGCGGCCGGAAAAGGCCGGCTTGTCCCAGTCGATCAGGTCTTCAAGCCCCAAATCAAAGGGATCGAGGGCATCGCGACCGTCAATCGCCTGCGGCGCGGAGGGCCCATCGCGGCCGAGCCGCGGCCAACCCTTAAGCACACGCATCGTTTCCAGCGCCTCAAGACCAAGGGGACGCACGAACTCCCCCGCATCGCGCAGGATCATATCCCACAGGGTGCCGGCATCCCCGGGCTCGATCCACAAATCCGTACGGCCCACCATGCCGAATGGCCCCCCAGACCCCGCCGGGAGAAGGAGGCGCCCCTGGACGCCGTGACGCGCCACCGACGCGATGGTGCCCGGAACGGGCTTTGTGTCGCGCAAAAAGCCGCAGCGCGCCAGCACATCGCCGGCCCGAGGGCCAACAAGGCCCAGGGCCGTGAATTGGCCGGTTTCCGGCAGAACACGGACGGAAAAACCCCGCGCGCCGTCCTCGATCCAGGGCAGCACTTCCACATCGCAAATCAGCCGAAATTCGTCTTCGGCCAGGCGCACGATATCGGCAATGGCAATAACGCCGCCGGACCCGGCACAAAGCAGGGCCGGGCGAACCGTGCCCGACCGCATGGTGCCGGCACTGACCGTCGTTAGACGATCAATCGCGCCAGCCGCGCCATCGCCATGCAGGCGCACCATCGCCATCGGGCTCAGATCAACAAGGCCGCAGCCGCTGCGCAGCACCGTCGCCTCGGCCTCCGGATCGCCGCACCGCGCGGCCACACGCATGCCGTTCCACAGATCCCAGTCCAGGGTCCAGGCGGCAAAACGATCATGGAACGGACTGCCCGCCAGAACGGGCGGGGGTGGCAGGGCATTCGAGCGCCCGGTGGCGATGGTTGCCTGCCCGGATGGGGTGCCGCGGGATGTCTCCCGCGCTTGGCTTATCTCGGGCGCCGCCGGATCTTCGGCCCCGCCGTCCGCCCCGCCGTCCGCAAAGGCGCGTTCGGGCTCGGCCAAGGGTCCAGCATCCTCGGCGCGCTCCGGTGGGAGCGAAACAGACGCATCGTCCACGGCGTGCTCCCCTTCCCGGTTGGGTCCGGCGGGAGCAGCGGGCGGGTTGGATGCGCTGGAGGCCGCGGGCGCAGGGCCGGGCTCACCCTCCAGTGACGGGGTCATCGCGGAGAGTTCAGGCTGACGCAGTTCGCCGGGGCGCAGGCCAGGCGGAAGGGGCCGCATGGGGTCCGGCGCGCCCGGTTCGGAGTGTGCGGCTTTGGGGTCCGAGGGCTCGGCGAGTGTCTTCGATGCAGCGCTCTCACGGCGCGCCTTGGCGGGCCGAGCCTTGGCACGCCGATCAGCGGCGAGAAGCGTGGTGTCGTCAGCTCCATGACTCATCGGCTGGTCTCCAACTCCGCGACAACCGCCTTTGCGGCCCGGCGTCCCGCCAGACCCGAAACGCCGCCGCCGGGATGGCTGCCGGCGCCGCACAGGGTCAGCCCCTCGACCCCCAGTCCACTCATCTCCCGGTGGCTCCAGATCTGATCTGGGGCGATATCCCCCTGGTGCCAGTGTCCGCCGCGCGTTCCGAAAGCCGCTTCCAGATCCCGCGGGGTCAATACGGCGACCTTGCGTGCCAGATCGGGCAAATCGGGGGCATGGAAGGACAGCCGGTCGATCACGGCCTTGGCGAGCTGGCGGCGCAGGGCTTCGTTGGCTTCGGCCGACGCCAGATAGGGCACATATTGCACGATCACCGACATGACGTGGCAGCCCGGGGGCGCGAGTTCAGGATCGGTCAGCGACGGGATGATCACTTCGAGCGCGGGAAACGGGCTCATCTCGCCATATTTCACCGGGCGGAAAGCACTGTCGAGATAAGCCGCCGACGGGCACAGCACGAGGCGCCCGCCCAAGTGCTCCGGACCCAGCCCGCGCACACGCGGCAATCCGTTCAAAGACAGATTGACCTTGCCGGTCACGCCGCGGCTGCGCCAGCGTTTCAGACGGCGAACCAACTCCACATCGAGATAATTGGGGCCCAGAAGGCCAAGGCAGGTGGTCTGGGGATCGAGCGAGGACACCACCGACGAACTGCGCAGGCGCGTCCCATCGCCGAGCACCACGCCCGCCGCCCGGCCGGCCTCCACCAGGATGGAGCGGACGGGTACGCCAAGGCGGATGTCGGCCCCATGGGTGGCGGCGGAGGTGCGCAAGGCTGCTGCCACGGCCCCGATGCCGCCCTTGGGCAGGCCAAGGGCCCCGCGCATGCCGGCGCATTCGCCCATGAGACGGTGCAGCCAGGGCAGGATGGTGCCCGGCGCGCTCGGCGGCTGGGTGCCGCCCAAACTGGCATCAAAGGCGAACAGGCCCGACAGCAGCGGGTGATCGAAATCCCGTTCCAGCAGGTCATTCACCCGGCCATGACCGGCCTGGCCAAGCACCCGCAGATCATCCGGCGTCAGACGGCGCAGGGCTCGCGCGGCCGCCTGGGCGGCGGCGTTCGGGTCTCGCCCGGCGGCACCTGCGGCCGGCGCGGCCAGGAGGCCCGGGCTTAAGGCCTCGGCAAGGCGCATCATCCGGGCCAGGAACGGGCCATAGGTCTCCGCATCCTGGGGTGAAATCTGGCCGATGGCGGCGCGGGCCCGCACCGGATCGGAGGGCAAGGTCAAATGGGCCCCGTCCTCGTCGAGGGCAGTGGTCTCCAGGCGCCGGGCCGCATAGGTGAGGCCGTGCTTGTAGAGCCCCAGATCCTTGATGATGTCCTTGTGCAGATGACTGAGCAGATGGGCGCAGACCGGCATGGAGAATTCAGGCTCAATATCCCCATTGGCGGCCATGCCGCCCAAACCGTCGCGCGCCTCCACCAGGGTGACGCCGAGCCCAGCCTTGGCGAGATAGGCCGCCGCCGTCAGGCCATTGATCCCGCCGCCAATGACGATGACGTCGCGCCGATCGGACGAAGGACGGCCCGAGCCCACCGGGCCGGGCGCCCCGACCGGGTCGGGTCCGCCATATCCATAAGGACCGGCCCCTTCCGGCGCGCCAGGGGCCGCGCGGCCTTCAACCGGGACCGCGCCCATGGCGACGTGTCCGGCGGCCCCATCCGGGCCTGCGGGGCCCGCATCGGTCGGAAAACCCGCATAGGTCTGATTGCGCGTCGAGGCGGTCGTCATGGCACGGCCCTCCCGGCGGTTTGCCCGGCAAGCACCTTGCCCAGGCGCGGCGCAAGGGTGAGACCGGCAAGGCCCGGCTCATTCGGGAGCACCGCCATGTCGGGCCCGCACAGATAAAGACCGTCAATGGGACAGTCCTGGCGCGCCAGCGCCGGCACCGGGCGGTTCCAGTACACCCGGTCGGGCGCCCAGTCCGCCGCCAGCAGCGGACCGCCCTGGCGCCCGGTCTCGGCCTCGATGTCGGGCGGCAGCCACAGGGCCACATCCTCGATGGCATCGAGCATGCGCGGCCAGACCGACGCGATCCGCTCCAGGATCACGTCCCGGAAGGCATCCCTGCGTTCGGCCGTCCAGCCACCATCATGGAATTGATCCGGGGACAGATGGGCCGACACCATTAGAACGGCCGCACTGGGCGCCGGGGTCTCGCCTTCCGACAGGGACAGGCTGAGCCAGGGGGCCGCCGGCATGCGCCCTTCCCGTGCGTCATCGCCCGCGGCTTCCATGGCCGCGATGCCGTCGGCGAGGGTAATGGTCGAGGGAAAGGCGTGCTGCCAGGGCGCGGGCAGGAACTCAAGACTGGCAAGGCGGATGGCAAGGCGCGCCACGCGCCCTTGCGTGTCAAGCCGGCCAACGCTGCGCAGCAGATCGAGCGGCACGGAGCGCCAATTCATCAAGTCAAGGAGGGTTTTTTTCATGTCGAACCCGGAAACCACGGCCCGGGCGGATACCCGCCGCCCGTCCCACAGGGCCACGCCCGTGGCCCGCCCGTCCTCAATCACGATTTCGCTGATGTCCGACTGGAAAAAAAGCTGCACGCCCGCAGCCCTCAAGGACCGCTCCAACGCCGCGCTCAGCGCGGCCACACCGCCCACGACCCGTGCGCCGAACCAGGGCGCGCCGGCCTCGGTGGTGCGTTCCAGGAAGGGCAGATTGAGAAGACCGAGGGCCGAGCCGGGCGTCATGGGCCCGGCGGCCTGGTGCGCAAGGGCGAGGCCCGAAAGGGCCGTGCGCAGAACCGGAGACTGAAGATCGGCACGCAAACGCTCCGCACAGGAACTGCTTGCCAGCGACATCAACTCAAATTGAGCCTCGGCGCCGAGCCGCGCACTGTCCGCCAGCGCGCGGGCAAGCCCCGCTCCGCCCCGCGCCGCGGCCTCGCCCGGGTCGAGCGGCGCCTCGCCCATGAAGGGCGCGATCAGGCTGCGGGTGCGCACCACCTGGCTGCGCAAATGATCAAAGCGGGCGCTCTCCCCGGGCTTGAGGGCCTCAAGCTGCGCGGCGAGTTCGCGCCCATCGCGTGAAAAGCTGAGACTTGGCCCGGATGCGCTGACAAGGGCCGGCGGGTTCGCCGGCACAAGCGCCAGGCCGTGGGCCTCAAGATCGAGGGCACGGATGACGGCGGGATGCAGCGCCCGGGGGCTCAAGGGAGACAGGTCGACGGTGCCGTCCGTGTAGCCGCCCTGATGGTCGCGCAGCGGCAGGGGACGGTGCGCGCCGCCGGGCCCGGTGCCCGCATCGAACATGGCGATCGTCAGTCCATGGCGCGCGAGACTGACCGCAAGGCTCACCGCCTCAAGCGAAGCGCCGGCAATGACCACATCGAAATCGCAGGCCTGTGCCACCGCCCGGCCCATGGATCGTCCCTTAACCTGCTTCTGCGCCTGCCCCTTTTCCTGCCCTTGGGCCCAACCCTGGGGCAGAACGGAGCGGCGCAGATCGACTTTTGCCAGAGTTTCGCGTAACCCCATCACGGTTCTCCCGGGAGCCGGCCCAACTTGGCCGGTTCTTTGCTGCCCCCCAGCCTGCCGCGTCGTGACGCGCTTTTTTGTCCGGCAGGATTGCAGCTTGGGCCGGCTTTTGCCGGTCCCACGTCATACCACGCTTTTCGGCGGGCCTTGCTCTCTGGCAGGCTCGCCCTGTGCTCACCGGGCGCGTTCGGCGAGATCTTGAGGTCCGAGAGGGACCAGGGATCCTGTTGGCACAGCCCGCATAAAAACCCGATTCCCCCCCGCCGGCCTCTTGTGTTGTGAACGCCGGCAAAAAGGCAGGCCGTCCAAGGGGTTGGGGCCCGACAGACAGGAGAGGCAGACATCCATGGCCAGATGGTTCGGCGAAACGCTCTATGACGGATATCAGCAGGTTTTCGGCATCACCAAGGTGCTCGCCGACGAGCGCACGCCCTTTCAGCAGTGCCTGATCATGGAGACCGAACGCAATGGCCGTGTCCTCGTCCTCGACGATATTGTTCAGCTGTCCTCGCGTGACGAGTTCACCTATTCGGAAATGCTGACCCACGTGCCCATGTTCGAGTTGATGGCCCTCGGCAAGCCGGCCCAGCGCGTCTTGATCGTGGGCGGCGGAGACGGCGCCATCGCGGAAGAAGTGCTGAAGCACAAAACGGTGAGCGAAGTGGTGCTCGCCGAGATCGACCCGCGCGTGGTGACCCTGTGCAAGGCCTATCTGGAGGACGTGCACCGGGGCGTGTTCGACGACCCCCGCTTTACCCTGAAGCTGGGCGACGGGTTCGAGACCCTGCGCCAGGCCGACAGCCGGGGAGCCTTCGACATCATCATCGCGGATCGTCCGGACCCGGTGGGCCCTGCGGGTGTCCTGTTCGCCGATGCCTTCTACCAGGCCGTCGCCGAAGCCCTGTCCCCCCATGGCATTGCCGTGTTCCAGACCGGCGTGCCGTTCTTCCAGCCCGGCGAACTTGCCGACGCCATCCCGCAGCTCGGCCGCGCCTTTGCCCATGCCGGGGTCTACACCACCGTCACGCCGAGCTATGTGGGCGGGCACATGGCGCTCACCTATGGGGCCAAGGGCCGGCCCATGGGCGAGGTCGGCGCGGAGGTGCTCGACAAGCTGTTCGATGCCGTCGGTGTGCGCACGGACTATTACAGCCCGGAGGTCCACCTGGCGTCCTTTGCCCTGCCCCCCTTCATGCGCCGCATCGCGAACGGCGCCCGCCTGTTGCCCGGCGAGAAACCCCGGATCATCGCCGCCTCATAGGGCTGCGGGCGGGAAATCCGGATCAGTCTGAGTGCTGCGCGCCGTTGTACTGGGTTTTTGTGGGCCTCACGCGACCCCATTGAACCTTTAGGCGCGCTCCGCGAGGGCGGCGCGACGGCGCCGGGCCGCGGTCGCGGTCGCGGCCTTAAGCGTGATTCGGATTATTCACCTCAACCCTCGAACCACACCCGTGACGGCCTCAAAATCGTTCAAAGGACTTTTCCGCGATGCGCAAATTTCATTTTATTTCTGGCCTGCCCCGCTCCGGCTCCACGCTTCTTGCGGCTCTTCTGCGCCAAAACCCTCGCTTTTACGCCGGCATGTCGGGCCCCGTGGCGAGCCTATTCGAGGGGGTCGTCTCGCAGGTCTCGGCTGGCTCGGAACTCTCCAGCATGGTCAATGACGAGCAGCGGGCGCGTATCCTCCAGGGGCTTTTCGACAGTTATTACGCGGACCGGGACGAAGAGGTCATCTTCGACACCAACCGGGCCTGGACGGCGAAACTCCCGGCCCTGATGAAACTGTTCCCCCAGTCAAAGCTCATTTGCTGTGTGCGCGACATCTCCTGGATCATGGACTCCATGGAGCGCCAGTTCCGGGGCAACGCCTTCGAGCATACGCGCCTCTTCAACACTCCCGGCGAACGGGCGACCGTCTATACCCGGGTCGAGGCCCTGGCCCATGCCAACCGGCTCGTTGGCTTTCCCTACCATGCGCTGCGCGAGGCATGCTGGAGCGAGCACGCCGAGCAACTCGTCATCGTGGATTATGAGTTGCTGGTGCACCGGCCCAAGGACGTCATTGGACTGATCTATCAGTTCCTGGGCGAAGCCCCCTTCGAGCACGACTTTGAGGCCGTGGAATACGATGCGCCGGACTTTGACAGCCAACTCGGCGTGGCGGGCCTGCACACGGTGCACAAAAAGGTGGAACCGCGCCCGCGCCAGACCATTCTGCCCCCGGATCTGTTCCAGAAATTCTCCAACATGGCCTTCTGGCGGGACCTGCAAAACTGCAAGGCCTACCGCATCGTCGCCCAACCCACGCCCGCGCAAACGGCCGAAAAATCAGCGGCACAGACCTTGTAAGAACGGCAAAAGGCTTCGAACGGTCTGCCCGTTCGAAGCCCCCTTGCATCAACCGATCCGTTCTCAGACGTAATAGGCCTGAAGCGGTGGGAAGCCGTTGAAGCCCACAGACGAATAGGTGGTCGTGTAGGCGCCGGCGGCGTGGATGTGGATCTTTTCGCCGATCTCCAGATCGAGCGGCATTTCGTAGCCGGCCTTCTCATAGAGAATGTCGGCACTATCGCAAGTCGGGCCGGCCAACACCACGGGGCCGCTTTCGCGCGCCTCGCCTGCTGTGTCGATGGCATAGCGGATCGCCTCGCCTTCCGTTTCGGCAAGACCGCCGAAACGGCCGATGTCCAGATAGACCCAGCGCACCGGATCGTCATAGGACTTGCGCGAAATCAGGACGACCTCGGACTGAATGATCCCCGCATCGGCGACCATATAGCGGCCCGGTTCGATCATCATGTCCGGCAGACGGTTGCCGAAATGGCGCGTCATGGCGTGCATCACCGCCTGTCCGTGCGTCTCGATCCCCGCGACTTCGCTGCGATAGCGCGCCGGAAGGCCGCCGCCCAGATTGACAAGCGCCAGGGTCACGCCCCGCTCTTCCAGATCGCGAAACAGGTCCGCGGCCAGTTTCACGGCCGAATCCCAGGCTTCCGGATTGGTCTGCTGGGATCCCACATGGAACGCGATGCCATGGGGCACAAGCCCCTGGGCGCGCGCGCGCAGCAGAAGATCGCGCGCCATGTCCGGCTCGCAGCCGAATTTGCGCGACAACGGCCACTGGGCCCCTTTGTTGGGCACCAAAATCCGGCAAACGACCTTCGCGCCCGGCGCATGCTCGGCCAGCTTGTCCAGTTCTTCGACACTGTCGAAGGTGTAAAGCCGTACGCCCTTGCGATGGGCGTAAGCGATATCGCTGGCTTTCTTAATCGTGTTGCCGAAGGAAATCCGATCCGCCGTCGCGCCGAGAGACAGGCACTGATCAAGCTCGCCGCGGCTCGCCACGTCGAAACTCGCGCCTTCCTCGATCAGCAGCGACAGGACTTCCGGCGCCGGATTGGCCTTCACGGCATAAAAGATCCGGGCCAGCGGCAAGGCCTGCTTGAGCTGCGCGTGGCGCTCGGCCACCACATCGAGATCGACCACAAGGCACGGGGTCGGCGGGTCCTGCGTGCGCAGGAACTCCATGATTTTATCCGTCATAACGTTCACTCCCATGGCTTTGCAGCAGCAAAGCGCACATCCCGAAAGCGTGGCCGCCCGGAAAAGGGCGATCACGAACCATCGTGCGGAAGATCGCGCCTGAATGCCCCGACACGGCCAATGCTGAACGCATAGCCAAAGCCCGGGGGTCCGCGCCTTGGCGGTCTCCCGGGAGACAGGGGGCATTCATGGCGTTAATCGTTCAGAACACGCCGCGTTTGTGTTCCGTAACCGCGAGACGTCCCGGTGTGAAAGCCGCCTCCAGGGCCTTGACGGCCTCTATCGGCTGGGCATCGCCGCACATGAACACGTCGAAGGCGGCGTAGTCCCGCTCCGGCCATGTGTGTACGCTGATGTGGCTTTCCGCCAGGACGGCAACGCCGGACACGCCGCCGCCTTCGGAAAATTTGTGGGTGTGAATGTGGAGCAACGTGGCCCCAGCCCGTTCCACGGCATCCAGAAAGGCTTTCTGGATCCTGTCTTCATCGTCCAAGCCTTCGGCGTCCCACATATCGACGATCAGGTGACTGCCGGCAAAGCGGACACCATCACGCTCAATGAAGAAATCCTTAGACTTGTTCGCGTCGTCGTCGTGCTGACCGAACGTATCGGCCCCACTCGCCCTTTCGGGCAGGTCCGCAGTCACCAGCTGCGGGGTCGGCACGGATCGAACCTCTGCTCGGGCGGAGACCGCCTCCGCTTCAGCTATCACCGTGGCCTGGTGGGGGTGGCAGTAGGTCATAAAACCCTCCCTCAAACCAACGGGACACCAAAGGGGGAATCCCCATCATCCTCCGGAGAAGATGTGGAAGCGCGTACATAAAGTTTCGGACCCCAGGACGCAACGGTAGAGTCAGGCTTTTTCGCAAATTTTTCGTGACGATTGTGCAGCGGCCCGGAAAATCGTCCGTCTGCGACGGCCTTTCAAGGACGATGCCAGCCTCGATGCGGACCTTTTTGACGCGGCCGGACTAAGCCCCCGAGCCGATCAACTCATCGAACAGGGATCGCACAGCGCTCTGTGTGCGGAGTAGGTTCTCTTCTAGCCGCGCGAAGGCCGCAACACCAGCCGAACGCTCCAAAACGCCCTGCAGGGGCCGGGAGATAGATTGGCCGTCCACGGGGCCGTCGATGGCCAGGGTGAGGACCTGGGCGACCGACTGCTGGAGCCGGCTCGCCGCGATCAGGCGGCGGGCCTGATCGGCGCGCAGACACCCCGCCGAGGCGAGACGGGCAAAAGCCGTCATGGTGTTCTGATGCAACACGTCCGGACATTTTGCGGCGCATCGCAATTGCAACACCTGGGCGATGAACTCCAGATCGATGAGCCCGCCGCGCACCGTCTTCACCGCCCAGGGGTCCTCGACCCGGCCTTGCGCGGCCATGCGTTCGCGCATGGCGGCGGCCTCACTGCGCAGATGGTCCGGGTCGCGGGGCAGGGTCAGGATCCGCCGGATCGAAGCCTCCACCTGCGCGGCGAGCACCGGCGAGCCGGCCACCACGCGCGCCCGCGTCAGGGCCATATGTTCCCAGGTCCAGGCTTCCTTCTGGTGATAGACCTCGAACGCCGACAGGCGGGTGGCGATGGGCCCGGACCGGCCGGAGGGACGCAGACGCAAGTCCACATCGTAGAATTTGCCCTCTGCGGTGGGCGCCGTGAGCGCATTGATCAGCCTTTGGCAAAAGCGCGTGAAGAACTGGGAGCCATGCAGGCTGACGGGACCGATTGAGGCGGAAAAACTTCCGTCATGGTCATAGATGAGGATCAGGTCGAGGTCGGATGATGCGGTCAACTCCCGGCTGCCGAGTTTGCCCATGGCCAGGACCGCGACGTCGCCGCCGGGGACGCCTCCATGGCGTTCGCGCATATTGTCCGTCACGGCGGGGATCAGCCCACGGATCACCGTTTCGGCAAGCAGGGAATGCGCGGCGCCCGCCGCCATGGCGCGCGCCCGGCCCCGCAGCACCTGCACGGCGATGCGCAGGCCCTGCTCTTGGGCAAAGCGACGGGTGCCGTCGAGAATACGTTCAAAATCCTCCGCCCCCGCGATGGCCTGCTCGTGCAGACGCGCAAGCCGGTGGGGTCCCGGCAGGGTGCTTGTGAAGCGTGGATCGAACAGGGAATCGAGCAGCCCGGGCTGGCGCGAGAGCACTCCGGCCATGCGCGGCGCCGTGCCCAGCACTTCCGACAACAAATTGAGGATTGCCGGGCGCGCCTGGAACAGGGACAGGACGTGAACGCCCGCCGGCAGGCCCGCCAGGAACTGGTCGAAACGGCGCACGCCGCCGGAAGGATCATGGGTTTCCGCGAGGGCCTCAAGCAGGGTCGGCACGAGTTTGGTCAAGATTTCGCGAGCCCTGGCCGTTCGCGTGGCGCGGATGCGCCCATAGTGCCAGCGCCGGACGGTCTCGCTGACCAGGGTGGGATCGGAAAAGCCCATCCGCTCCAGGGTGCGCAGGGTCTCCGGGTCGTGATCGACGCCCGTGAAGACCAGATTGCCCGAGCGCTCGGACAAGGGTGGCTCCTGGTCGAACAGGCTGGCGTAATGTCCGGCGACACGGCTCAGATGGCTGGTCACCGTCGCCCGGAACACGTCAAGGTCATAGCCGGCGAAGGCCGCAATGCGCGCCATCCCGTCCGCGTTTGCGGGCAGCGCATGGGTCTGCTCATCGGCGATCATCTGGAGCCGGTGTTCCACGATGCGCAGGAACCGGTAGCTGTCGATCAGATCGGCCGCGACTCCGCCTTCGACGATTTTCAAGCTCGCCAGGGCATCCAGGGCGTCGACCGTGCGCGCCGGGCGCAGGTCCGGATGGCGACCACCGGCGATGAGCTGCTGGGTCTGGGCGAAGAACTCAATCTCGCGAATGCCGCCCTTGCCCAGTTTGAGGTCGTGGCCCTCGATCGCGATTTGTCCGTGGCCGCCATGGGCGTGGATCTGGCGCTTGATGGCGTGAATGTCTTCGATGGCGGAAAAATCCAGGTGTTTGCGCCACACGAAGGGGTGCACCATGGCCAACGCCCGGGCGCCCGTCTCCGGATCCCCGGCACAGGGCCGCGCCTTGATGAAGGCGGCCCGCTCCCAGTTTTGTCCCAGGTCCTCATAATAGTGCTCCGCCGCCGAGAGGGATACGGCGGCCTGGGTCGCGCCCGCATCGGGCCGCAGGCGCAAGTCGACCCGGAACACGTAACCATCCGTGGTGCGGTCCTGCAGTATACGAACGAGTTTGCGGACTACGGCGACGCACACGGCCTGCGCGTTTTGCCCCGTCGCGGCGGGAACACGCTCGCCATCGAAAAACACGACAAGGTCGATATCGCTCGAATAATTCAGCTCCCTGGCCCCGAGCTTGCCCATGGCAAGCACGCTCAGTCCGCTTTCGCGCGCCGGTTCATCCGGATCGAGCCCCTGGAGGTGCCCCCGGGCCAACCCATCGCGCAAAAGCCAGTCGAGGGCGGCCGAAACGGACATGTCGGCCAGATCGCTCAAGGCCTCGGTCACCTGCTCAAGGCTCCAGGCGCCGCCCAGATCCGCCAGGGCAATCAGCAGCGCCGCCCGATTTTTGGCATCGCGCAAAACGCTCATGAGAGCATTCTGGGTCTCGGCGCTTCGGCACGAGGACCGCGCGCCGTCAATAATCCCGGCCAGACTGTCCTCCGGCGACACGGCGAGCAGGCCCGCAAGCGCCGCCGGGTCCCGGTCCATCAACCAGGTGAGATAAGGGCTGTTGCCGGTGATCCCGTCGATCAGGCGGCCGGCCGGCGTGTCGGAGGGATAAAGCCGTGCCAGGTCCGGATGATCATGGCGGAACCGGGTGGTGCGTTCCGCGCCCGTTCCGCGGGGCATTGGTCCGTATGCTCCAAACCGGGCGGTAAGGGGCGCGTCGGTGCCAGTTCCTTGACCGTATTGGCCTTGACCATGTGGGCCATGGTTATGGGGACCCGGGGAGGGGGCGCCACCGGAAGACGTGCCGGGAACATCGGGCGTGGAGGCGGCCAAGGGCATCTCCCGTGGATCAAAAACCTACGGAAGTAAGCCTATCACAGGAGAAAGTCTGGAAGATTGGCCCGGCGCGAAAAAAGAAGGCCAGGCGGCATGCGGGCACCCGGAACAGGGCACCCGCATCGGCACGTGGCAACCGGGATCAGCAGCCGGCGGCGCGCTTCAGATTGGTCGAGGGCTTAAAGCGCAGGGAGCGAGAGGCCTTGATCTTGATCTCTTCGCCCGTACGCGGATTGCGCCCCTTGCGGGCCGGGCGCTTAGTGACCTGGAAGGTCCCGAAGGTCCCGATCGTGTATTTGCCGTCCTTCTTGGCCTTCTTCAGGCCGGCTTCCACTTCGCCGAAGACCACTTCGACGATCCGTTTGGCCTCGGACTTGCTGACGCCGGCCGCATCCGCAACCCGTTCGATAAAGTCAGCTTTGCTCATTACTCTTCCTCATTTTGACAGCCGCCGTGGGCCCATCGCAATTTGGCCTGCGGGCAACCACGAACCATGCACACGAACAACCAAGCCTGCCACCGCGCCGACCCATGCGGACAGTGTCCGCGCGGGAACGAAGCGACAGAGCCCGGGACGGCCGGGCGAGGCGCAGCCCATCCGGCAGCATCCGAGTGCCCCGGCATTGATACCAACCGGGGCACCGGCAGCAATCGGACGATTGCCTGCCGTTCGGATACTGATTCTTTCCGCAAGATTCTTGGTATCACAAGAGTGGTTTCCGCTTCGATAGCTTTTTGACCGCCCGCATGACGATTTTCAGGCCCCAGCGGGGTTTCAGCGCAGCCCCCGGCATATTCGCCAGAAATCCATTGGCCTTTGGGTGGGGTGTTGGGGCAAAAAGGCCCCCGCCATGGAGGCTGGACGGACGATCAGGGCCCGGCCGAAGGCGCAAGGCGTGTTGATTGCACCACAACGGGACAGGTCAGTGCGCAAGCCCAACGTCCCGCAATCCTAATGGCCCGGCGGCGCACTGCGTTGAATGGTAGGGGCTAACGTCGCCGGGATCCCTGTTTTAAGCTGCGGTCCGGGTGCACGGCGATCAGGTGGAACAGCCTGCCCAATCCGTCGCCAGGGTTCTGAAGATCTTAGTCAGGAGACGTCTGATCCATGAAACTTTGCTCATTCCATAAAGGCGGCGCGCCCGGCGACGCGGCGCCCCGCCTTGGGATCGTCCGGGAGGCTGGCATTATTGACGTGGCGGCCGCCGATCCGAGCCTGCCCTCCAGCCTGATCGAGCTTCTCGCCCTTGGTCCCGAGGCGATGAACCGCTTAAAAACCCTGGACGGTGCCCCCATCGATGCCCAGTCGCTCACCCTTGCCGCGCCGGTGCCGCGCCCGGGTAAAATGCTCGGCATCGGTCTCAACTATCTTGACCATGTGAAGGAAACCGGCCGGGAGCCTCCGGCGCACCAGATCTGGTTCAACAAGCAGACGACCTGCGTCATCGGCCCGAATGTTCCCATCCGGATTCCGGCCGTCTCAGCCATGGTGGATTACGAGGGCGAACTCGCCGTTGTCATCGGGCGGCGCTGCCGCAGGGTGCCGGCCGCCCGCGCGGGTGAGGTGATCGCAGGCTACATGGTGGGCAATGACGTCAGCGTGCGCGACTGGCAGCGCCGCACACCGACCATGATCCTCGGCAAGTCCTTTGATACCCATGGACCGTGCGGGCCGTGGATGGTGACGGCCGATGCGATCCCCGATCCCCAGGCCCTGCGTCTGCGCACCTGGGTCAATGGTGACCTGCGCCAGGATGCCAGCACGGCGGAGATGATCTTTCCCATCGCTGAGCAGATCGAAACCTTGAGCACCGTGTGCACGCTGGAGCCGGGAGACATCATCTTCACGGGCACGCCCGCGGGCGTCGGCGTTGCGCTCGATCCGCCCGGGTTCCTCAAGGATGGCGATGATGTGCGCATCGAAATCGAGGGGATCGGCACGCTGACCAACCCGGTCCGTGCGGATAATGCGGATACGATCATTGCGTGAGGTCCATCGGACCGGCCGCCCCTCATCCCGGCAGCTCCCTGAAGGATCCATACATCCGCATAAAACCGCGAGCGGACAGGACATCCGCTTGCGGTCTCAAGTCTTTTGCGGGCTTTAGCGAGGGCGGCGCAGCGGCGCCGGGCCGCCCTCGCGGCCTTGAGCGCGGTGCCGATCAATGGCCCCGCGCTCAAATGGGCTTGTGCCCTTACTTGAAGCCAGCCTCATCATAGAGCCGCTGGGCCAGGGCCTGATTTTCACCGAGAACGGACAGATTGAGGCTGTCTTCCTTGAAACTGCCCAGGGAGGCCACCGTCGCCGCCACTGCCACATCGGGTACGGCCGGATATTCGTCATTGCCTTCGGCGAAATAACGCTGGGCCTGTTCGGAGGACAGATATTCCAGGAATTTGATGGCGTTCTCCCGGTTCGGTGCCGTCTTGATCAGGCCCGCGCCGGAGATATTCACGTGGGTGCCGGTCGTGTCCTGGTTGGGAAAGATAACGCCGATCTTGGATGTCTGGTCCGGGTGGCTCAGGCCCACCATCGGGCGGCGCATGGCGCGCGCGAAGTAATAGGTGTTGCCGATGGCATAATCGCATTCGCCGGACACGATGCCCCGCAATTGCACCACGTCGCCGCCGCGCGGGTCGCGCGGACGATTGGCCCAAACGCCTGCCGCCCAGGCGCGCGCCGCCTCGGCGCCCTTGTTTGCCACGATCGAGGCCATCAGGGAGAGCATGTAGACATTGGTGCTGCTCCGTGTGCAGACCTGACCGCGAAACTTTGGATCCGCGAGGTCGGCATAGGTGCTGACCGAGGCCGGATCGACGCGATCCTTGGCATAGAAAATGACACGGGCGCGTTTGGAAAAGCCGAACCACAAGCCTTCGGGATGGCGCAACGGGGCGGGAATGCGCTCCGCAAGCACATCGGACTGGACCGGCGCCAGAATGTCCGCCTCGACAGCCGCCCAAAGCCGGCCCGCGTCCGTCGTGATCAGAAGATCGGCCGGTGAATTGGCGCCTTCCGCCCGGATGCGCTCCAGCAGCACATCGGCCCGGTCTTCAAGGCGATTGACCTTGATGCCCGTGGCCTTGGTGAAATCCGTATAAAGCCGTTCATCCGTGTCGTAATGGCGGGACGAATAAAGATTAACCGCCCCATCCGCCTTGGCCGGGACCAGCCCGCCCAAGATCCAGCCGGACAGGAGCAAAAAAGCGGCGGTGAAAACACGGGCTGCTTGTTGGCTTGAGACGCAAAATATCATGGATCAAAGTCCCCTTTTCGCGTGAACTGCCTGGCGCGCGCCATGGCTGGCGCGGCTCAATGGCAGGGTCGGTGAAAACGCGCGGAGCCTAACCAAGCTGCAGTGTTATTGCAATTCAATATCAGCACCGTTTTCTGGATGATCGCACCAACCCAGGTGATGACGTTCGGGCGGCGTTTTCGCCTCGCGGGAAATCCGCTAGGGTAAAAATCTCCAAATGCGCATGGTCTTGCCCAAGATTGGCGCTGCTTTTTGGGGACCACGAAGCGTCGTCATTATCGGTGCCTTGCGCGCTCATCGGTGTCTTGCGCGCCGTCCCCCCGGGCCGGCCGGTGACAGCCGCGCGCGCTGCCCCGATCCCATCATACCGCGGGCGCCTTCGGGCACGTCCCGCCCACCTGTCGTTTCCGATCCATTTGCTCCAGGGAGCATCGCCATGGTCGTCAGACTCATTTTCATCTTCTTCTTCGTGCTGCTGTTGCTGATCGCAGCGGCCATCGTCATCCCGTTCTTCATTCCGGTGGAGGTCTATCGCACACAGATCAAAAACGCCTTCCAGGAAGCAACGGGCCGGGAACTCACACTTGACGGCGACTTGAGCCTGACGGTCTTCCCGCCGGTCTCGATCCAGGTGAACGAGGCGAAAATCGCAAACGCGCCGTGGGGTAAGGCCGATCATCTGGCGTCCATCGGCGAGGTTTCGGTCGGGCTGAAAGTCCTTCCGCTGATCACCTCCGGCGCCGTGGAAGTCTCCCGCTTCGTCCTGAAAGATCCGGTGATCAATCTGGAGGTGAACGGCAGCGGCGCCCAAAACTGGGTGTTCGAGACCGCGCAAGGCGAGGCCACGGCCCCAACGCAAAACACACCGGAGACCCCCTCCGACGGGTCCGGCGTGGCCTTAGGCGATATCAGCCTCGGCGATGTGCGTCTTGAAGGCGGTCAGATCAGCTATTCGGATGCCCAGACCGGCGCCAGCTATGTGGTCGATCAGATTGCCGTGAGCGTCGCCCTGCCCTCCCTCGACGGGCCCCTCGGTGTCGACGGCTCGGTCCGCTA
Source organism: uncultured Alphaproteobacteria bacterium (assembly GCA_964474635.1). Classification (GTDB taxonomy): domain Bacteria; phylum Pseudomonadota; class Alphaproteobacteria; order JAJFIK01; family JAJFIK01; genus CAYUYV01. The sequence continues at coordinate 22,488 of CAYYTT010000017.1, forward strand.
TAACGGCGAGACGATCCGCCTCGATACAGAAGTCGCGGCCCCCCGCGCCCTGATCGAAGGGCAAACGAGCAGCCTGTCCCTGAAGGTCCGCTCCAATCCCGTGACCATGGAGTTCGCCGGCACCGCTGCCACGCAAAACGGCCGCGCATTGCCGGTGACCTCGCGCGGCACGCTCACCCTGGATGTCCCCTCCGTGCGCGCCTTGAGCGCCTGGGCTGGCAGCCCGCTGCCCGAGGGAGAGGGCTTTGGCCGCCTCGCCATTAGCGGTGACACCCGGGCCGAGGGCGACACGGTGGCCTTCGAGAATGCCCGGCTGGCCTTTGATGAAATGTCCGGAACCGGCGCGTTCTCCCTCAACATGGGCGGTGAGCGCCCCAAGGTGACCGGACGCATGGACCTGGAGCGGATCGACACCCGCCCCTATGAGGGCGAGCCGGCAGACACGCCCCAGGGATCGGGCCAGGGATCGGGCCAGGGATCGGGCCAGGCATCGGGCCAGGGCTCCACGGGCACGGCGCCGGCCGCCCAAGGCTGGAGCGAGGAGCCCATCGACTTCTCGGGCCTGAAGAGCGTTGACGCGGATCTGCGCCTGACCACCAACGAGATCCTCACGTCCACTCTGAAAACCGGCAAAAGCGATCTGACCGTCACCCTGGTGAACGGTCTGCTCGATGTCGCCTTGAAGGAACTGGCACTCTATGAAGGCGGCGGGACCCTCGCGTTGCAGCTGAACGCGCGCGGCGCCACGCCGACGCTCACGTCGAAGATCAATTTCACGGGCGTTCAGGCCGAACCGCTGCTCAAAGACATGTCCGGTTCTGGCGTTCTGGAAGGCGCAGGAGCCCTCGCCTTCGATCTGACGACACGCGGCCGGAGCCAAAAGGATCTTGTGGCCGGGCTGAACGGCACCGGATCGATCCTGTTCGAGGACGGCGCCGTCTATGGGGTCAACCTGCCGAAGATTTTCCGGACCGCGAAGGAAAATCCCGTGGCGTTGGCCACCTCCGTCCTGAACCTGGGGGCCAAGGCCGCAACCTCCGAGGCGCAGAAGACGGACTTCGCCGAATTGGCGGCCACATTGACATTCGAGAATGGCGTGATGAGCACCCAAGACATGCGGCTTCTCAATCCACTCGTCCGGGTGCTCGGCACGGGCAACAGCAATCTTGTCGGTCAGACGGCGGATTTCGTTCTGGAGCCCAAGGCCGTCGGCAGCCTGGAGGGCCAAGGCGGCGAGTTGGGCGCGTCCGGGATCGGTCTGCCCATTCAAGTCTCCGGTCCCTGGGGCAATCTGAAGATCGGTGTCAGCAAGAAAGGCGTGGCCGAAGGTGTGCTTGAGCGCGTGGCGCCGGGCGCCGGGGACCTGCTGCGCAATCCGGGCGACCTGCTCAAGCCTCAGGAAGAAGGCGGCGAGACACCGAAGGCGGGCCAAGTGCTCGACGGGCTGCTGGGCCGCAACAAGAAGAAAAAGGACGGCGACGGAAACTAAGCTTCCGTCCTTCCCAAATGATGAGACAAGCCGCCGGCGGAGCCTTCGTCGGCGGCTTTTTCATGGTGTGCCCGGGTTGCCCGCCTCGACCGCTCCGCGCTCGGCCCTGTCAATCGCCTCGCACAGGGCGTTGAACACCAACAGCACAGACGCGTGGCGCGCTGGATACTCCCGCACGGCCTCAAGCAATCCAAGATCGGCAAAACGGCCCTCGGGCGCTGGACCGCCGTCCTTCAAGAGGGCGCGCATGCGCTCGCGCAAGGCCCGAACCTCCGGGATGGGCGTACCCACGATCTCCCGCGCGACAATCGAAGCCGCGCATTGGCCAAGGGCACAGGCGTCCACCTCTTGCGCGTAGTCCGCGATCACACCGTCCTGGAGCCGAACGTCCACCTGCACGCGGCTGCCGCAGGCCCGGCTCACGGCATCGGCGCGGCCGTCCGGCTCGTCCAAATGGCCAAGCCGCCCCAGGGACGCGGTGTGGCGCAGGATGTCGCGGCTGTAGAGCGCGTTGATGGCGTGTGTTTCCGGCATCTGTCTTTTTCCTCACTCACCTTCTGTCAGATGTGGCGCCGGGCCGTGCGAAGGGCAATGGTGCGCCGCAGGCGGCGGCCCTTGGCGGCGACGCTTTGCTCCCCACGCCAGCATCGCGGACGCGGGACTTCACGAGGGCTTTACGCGGTTGGGCCCAAGCTTGGGCCACCGCCCGTAAAAGCCAAGCCCGTGAGCGCCATGCCCCAAGCCCAAAACGTGCCCCCCTCCCCGTCCGCCTTCACGGCCGATGCCGCCCAGTGCCTCGCGGCCTGGGAAACGCGGGCGCCCGGCCATGGTTTGGTGCTGTTTGAGCGGTGCCGCACGGGATGGACCGTGACCGCGAGCGCCGGGCCCATCCCGGCGACCGCCCAACTGGAAGGCGTTGGCGCGCGCCTGTTTGCCGCAATCGAAGACTGGAGCGCCGATGGCCTCGATTTGACGGCTCGGCCGGTCTGGCGCTGGGCCGGACATGCCCTGGGGCTGCGCACGAAGGACGCCGCCGGACGGCCCGCGGCCAAAGCCTTTGCAATCCGAGACCAGGCCGCGCTCAGCGCCTTCCCCGTGGCCGGAGTGCTCATCATCGCGCCCATCGGCGTTGCCGAGGACAGTCTGGGCTGGGCCGATGACTTCGCCAACGACTTGAACACACTCGCCCGCGAAAACCGCGAGCGCCGCCGCAGGGACCTCCTGGCCGTGGTGGGCGACCGTGCAGGCCAGGGCATCGCTGTCGCGGACATGCGCAGCCCGGATCTGCCCATCCTCGTCTCCAACCAGGCCTTCCATCGGCTCAGCGGCTATGGGGATGGGACGGCGCTTGCGCTGGGCGGCCCGCTGTTCGAGGGCGTGCGTCTCAACGAGGCGGTGCGCCAGGGCCTGGCCCAGGCCATGGCGCACGGCGATCCCTTCGAGACCGAACTCCAGGTTCGCCGGGCCGACGGCACCGTCATCTGGGACGCGTTGTCCCTTTTTTCCATTGAGGGAAGCGACGGCGAACCGGCCTATCTCGTTTCGACCCATCTCGACATGTCGGCGCGCCGCATGAGCGAGGAAGAGCGGATCCGGGTCCGCCGCCTGCTGCTCGATGCCATCGAGAGCACGTCGGAGGGCTTCATGCTGTTGAACCAGGAGGAGCAGGTCATCCTCGTTAACAGCCGCTACAAGGAACTTTATCCGGAGATCGCGGATCGCATCCGTCCGGGCACCTCTTATGACGATATTCTCCACGCCATGGTCGATGAGGGTCTGTCCCCTCCAGGGGCGGACCGGCGGGCGTGGATCCGCGAGCAATTGCAAAAGCTGCGTGCGCCCGCGCTCGAAGGCCCACGCGAGGAGGCGCTGCGGGACGGACGGGTCATCCGCATCAGTGATCGCCCGACCGCCTCCGGCGGGATCGTGAGCACACGGACCGACATCACCGCCCTGCGCCGCGCCGATGACCTGTCCCGCCTGCGCCTCCACGCCATTGAGGCCTCGCGCGACGGGATCGCCATTTGCGACAGTGACCGAACCATCGTCTATGCCAACGCGTCCATGGCAAGGCTGCTGGGCTATCGCACGGCAGGCGACCTGACGGGCCAGTCCCTTTCCGTGCTCCACGACCGCTCCGAGGCGCTCAGATTCGAAGTCGAGGTCATGCCGGCGCTGGCGCGCGAGCGTTACTGGCGCGGCCAGGCCAAGGGCCGCCGCTGTGACGGCGACATTTTCCTCCAGGACATCACGCTCACGCGCCTCAATGACGGCGCCCTTGTCTGTTCCGCGCGCGACATCACCGAACAGGTCCGCGCTGCCGAGGAACGGGCCGCCCTGCAAGCTCAATTCTTCCAGTCCCAAAAAATGGAAGCCATCGGACAATTGGCCGGCGGCATCGCCCACGACTTCAACAACATCCTGTCCTCGATCCTGGGCTATGCCTCCTTCCTGACCGAGGACCTGGAGGAAGGCTCGGAACTTCACGACTTCGCCCAGACCATCATGAACAGCGGCCAGCGCGCCAAGGCGCTGGTGCGCCAGATCCTGGCCTTCAGCCGCAATGAGCCGGCCGCCCGGGAACCTGGTGACCTCGTAGGCGTGATCGACGAAACCCTGGACATGCTGCGGGCCACCCTGCCCCCCGACATCACGCTGGAGGCCAACCTGTCCTGTGGGGAGGCGCGGGCCTCCTTTGACGCCACGCAGATCAATCAGGTCCTGATGAATCTGTGCGTCAACGCCCGCGATGCCATGGACGGCAATGGTACCCTCAAGGTCGCCCTAGAGGCGGTCGACGGCACCGAGGCCTGCCCTTCTGGTGAGACGGAGCGCAAGGACGGTCCCGATATTCAGGACCGGGACGACGGGGCCCTGCATCTTTCCACGGGCGGTCTGGAACAGGCGGAGCGTTACTTCCGCATCACGGTTCACGACACCGGCAGCGGCATGCCGAGGGCTGTCATGGAACGAATGTTCGAGCCGTTTTTCACTACAAAGGGCAAGAATGAAGGAACCGGGCTCGGCCTGGCGGCAGTGCATGGCATCGTGCTGGCCCATGGCGGGCGCATCGAGATCCTGTCCCGGGTCGGCCAAGGCACCGCCTTTTCCATCCTGCTGCCGGCCACGGGTGCGGCCACCCTCGATAATGGCGACGAAGGCGAGGCTGAAACGCACCGACGGGGCACGGAGACAATCCTCGTCATCGATGACGACCTTGATGTCGCCCTCATGACCGAGCGGGGCCTTGAGCGCCTGGGATACCGGGTGCTCGCCGCCGGAGGGGCCGAGGCGGGCCTTGCGGTGGTCCGCGGCGAAACGACCGCCATTGATGTTCTGGTGACGGATCAGACCATGCCCGGCATGGGCGGCCTTGAACTGATCAAGACCCTGCGCGCCGAAGGCCACACCATTCCCGCGATCCTCTATACCGGTTTTGCCGGCGATCTGGATGAGGAGCAGGCCCTCGCGGGTGGGGCGGACGCCTTTTTGCGCAAACCCCTGGAGCCGGGAAAACTCTCCCGGGTCATCGGCTTGCTGATGGACCAGGACCAGGACCAGGACCAGAAAAAGAGCGGCGCCTGCCGGGAGGGAAGCGCCGCCGCATAGTGTTTGGATCCAACCCGCGAAGGGCTTACCGGGTAAAGATCTGGAGTTTCATCCGGTCCTGGAGCATCCGGGTCATGGTGCCGCTGGCACCGCCCATGCGCTGGGTCTGGAAGCGCGCCAGATCCCGCTTCGTCACGGCCCCGAAGATGCCGTCGTCCTTCGAGCTGATCGCCCGCTGCAGCCGGCGCACGGCCTCGCCCCGCGAGCCGTGGCGCAGGCACTGGAGCGCCGAGAGATCCTGATTGGCCTTCAGCGCCGCGGCCGTGGCCGCCGCTTCCATACCCGTCACCAGCACCAGATCGTAGCGCACGCCGAGCTGCCCGGGACCGAAGCCGGCCTTGGTCTGGAACTGCGCCCACTGGTCCGTGGCCCCGCTGGAGCTGCCGCTTTGCGTGCCCCGAACCGTCAGGGAGCCCAGCGACGCGAAGGTGTCCTGGCCGAAGGCAGGGTGGAGATTGACCATCGGGCGGCACAGATCCCAGACGTCCCGCGTCCCATAGCTCACGTCGTTTTCCGTACGCAAAACGGTCAGGCGCGCGCTGTCCTTGGCCGTGCTGCCGGTCCCAAGACGCAGGACACCGTGGATCTCTCCCCGGCCCTGGCTCACATGGGTGCCAACGCACGCTTCATAGCAGCCCGCCGGCAGAAGATGGGACAGGACACGCTGCCCGTCGCCGTTGCGGAACTGGTAATAGGCAAGCACGCTGCCGGCATTCGGCACGGTGGAGCCGCGATAGGCCGAGATGGTTTTGGCCTTGGTGTCATACACACCAATCAGACAGCGGAAGGCATGGTGATTGGGGCGCACCGCCTTCACCGCGATAGAGGTCTTGTCCTCCACGGCCGCCTCGCCCTGGGCCAGGACGGCGCCGCGCAGGCCAAAGATGATCTTGCCGTGGGTGCCCATATGGGGCTCAAAGGCGTTGTTGCGCCCGATGGCCTCAAGGACTTCGGCGGTCAGATCGAAGGTCACGTCCTGGGCATCGATGGGCAGGTGGAGCGTATCGGGATGATTGGTGTGATTGCCCACCCAGTCCACATCGGCCCGGCCATAGCGGTTGCCGGCTTGCGGACCGGCCTCGCCCGGCTTGTCGAAATCGAGACTTGAGGCGTCCTGATGCTCCGCCTCCGCCAGGTCGAGGGTCAGCGCGTCCAGAATATCGCCAGAGCTTGAGGCGCCCGAGCGCGCCACCGCCTCGGTGCTTTTGCGCCTGCCCTCGCCGCCGGCACCGCCATCCTTGTTGTGGCGATCGCCGATGCGCTCCAGGATCCCAGCGGCATCCAGGCTGCCTTCGGCCTCCTGCGCATCGAGATCCTCGAAAACCGCGCTGATCCGTACACCGCGATTGGACAGGAATTGACCGGGATTTTCCGGATCCGGCAGGGACCGGTGATGGACCGCGACCGCCTGCCATTGATCGTTCAGGACCGGAGAGCCCGAGGAGCCGCGCTCGGTCTCGGTGGTGTAATAGATGAAGCTGCCACGCACACCGATGATCAGGCTCTGGCGCAGAGCGATCTTTTTATAATCCCCGTGGGGATGGTGGATGTGGTTGACCCGCTCATGCTTGAGGGCCTTGCCCGAGCGACGAATGAGCGGGATCACGCCGAAGCTCGACAGGTCCGCGCCGCCCTCACCCAGGGGCGCCACACTGACAAAGGTGTAGTCAAGCTCCGGATTCGTCAGGAACAACTCGTCCGTGAAGGCAAAATTTGTCGTCGGGCGGGGCAGGCCGAACTCGTTCAATTCATAGTCGAACACCGCATGGCTGCGCGCGGCCGTTTCCGCGTCTGCCAGCACATGGTGGTTCGTGAGCATCAGACCCGGCGCCACCAGGAACCCCGAGCCATGGCCAAGCATGGAACCGTCCGGTCCGGTGACATTGATCTTGGCCACCGACCCGGCCGTGCGCCGGCCTTTTTCCAAGAAAGAAATCGGATAGATGTCGGATTCGCCCAAGATACGGTCGAGGAACTGGGTGTCGCCATAGGGCGCCAGATCCATCCGGGTCTGGAAGCGCTCCTCCGTATCCGGTTCATCGAGTTCGGCCAAAACCTGCTCGAACTCCTCAAGCATGCCGCGCGTTTCGCCATAGACGAAGCCACGCATGTGGTCGCGCATGGCCTTCAGGGAATAATCCCGGGCGGCCTGCACCCGCTGGCGGATGGCCAGGTGAGAGGGCACACCGCCCCCGCCATCGGGATCGGCGTCGAGACCGGATTTGGGGGCCATATTAGGGGCAAGCGTGCTGGCCCGGCTGGTCGCGGACAGCAAAGACCCGCTGGACCCGGACTTGTTGAAGGAAGAGGTCACGGCAGAAATCCTTTCAAGGCGTGTCTCGTCAGCATCGGTATCATCAAGGCGCGGATCGAGGTCCGGCTCCATGTCGTCGATTTCTTCTTGGCTTTCGTCCACCTGGACGTCGATTGGCTCATCGGCGTACGGCTCTTCTTGATCCGCATCATCTGCAACCATCCCGTCGTCCGCGATTTCCTCAAATTCGGCGTCATCGATTTCGTCGTCCTGGCCGGCGAGATCGACCTCCGGCTCCGGATGCGCAAAGGCCGGGCTGGCGGCGGCCTCTTCTTCGCGCGCCGCCGCGGTCTCGTCGACCACGGTTGGGGGGGCATCGTCCTGCCCACCGCAGCGCATGCGCTCGGACAGGGCGGGTAGGTCCGGGGCGGGGAGGTCCGGGGCGGGATCGGCGATCTGGCTGTCCCCGTCGCCTGCTTCGCCCCCTTCTGCTTCGGAATCGTCAGCTTCGCCCTCATCCCCGTCACCATGCCCTGCGTCTGCGGCATCCGCCGGCGAAAGCGCACTGTCCGCCTCGTCCGTGCCGGTCTCCGGCGCCGCCTGCATCCCGGTCTCGGTGTCGTCGGACTGCGTTTGCGTCGGCGCGACGGGGCTCTCGTCCTTGTTCGAGGTGTCTGCGCCGGTCTCCTCATGGTCAGGCTGAGCGAGGGCGCCGGACAGGTAGTCATCCTCGTCCCCATCGAGATCATCCGTCCCGACCACACTTGGGCCGGAGCTGGGGCCGGAGCTGGGGCCGGAGCTGGGGCCTACGCCGGGGCCTTGATCCGGTGTCTGGCCGCTCACGGGCACGCGCATTTCGGCGCCGGTCGATGCGGGTGCCGATTGCGGCGCGGGCTCGGAGTCCAGATCCGGCTCATCGCCAGCGAACAGAGGCTCGTCGTCGAAGGAGCCGTCGTCCTGGAAATAGTCGGCCGCGTCCTCACCGTCTTCATCAAGGGCGGCACGATCGTTATCGCCGGCACCGTTCATGCCGGCCCGGCCGCCGTCGGACACAGAAGGTCCAGGACCGCTCTCGGGGTCGAGGCGCGCGGAAAAAATGCCCTGTTCCGGTCGCCCTTCAAGGCTGCCCGCCGCAAGCGCGGCGGCACCGCCGAAGTCCTCGCCGCGCGCCGCCGCCGAGCCGCTGCCCATGATGTCGTCGCGCGGTCCACGCGGAGCCGGAGCCGGATCTTCCCGCTCGGCCGGCTGACCATCGGTCAGTACAGCGTCAAAGCGCGCCGCCGCCCGGGCATAGCCGTCGTCCATGGGATGGAGTTCATCGAACCAGGAAACCGCGCCCCGATCCACATGGCCGCGCAGGTCGACATGCCGGAACCGCCCCGCGAAGGCCTGCCGCTCCATGAGCGCAAGCTGATCGTTGAAGGCATCGATGATCAGCGCGACCACTTTGCGCCCGATGTCGAGGGGAATACCGCGTGCGGACAAAAGGGCGCCGAGCCACGGCCCGCCCGCCTTTGGCCAGGCGTGATCGTAACCATGGGCGAGGACGACCACAGTGGGGTCGGCATCAAGGGCTTCGGTCACCACGTCCCGCAGGCCGCCCACCACTTCACCCATGTGATCACTGAGCGCATCCAGGTTGATCAGATCGGTCGCCTGGGCGCCTGCCCGGTAATCGGTCAGCACTTCTTCGAGAAAATTGGAGCCCAGCAGATCGTTGCCGCCCGCCGAAAGGAGGAAGGCGTCCGGCTGCTCCTGGGCGATGGCGTCGACGAAGTCCCGTCCATCGAGCAACTGGGCAACCGTGCCCGTCCCCCCGCCCAGGGACAGGATCGCATGGTGGCGCCCCAGATGGTCGATGATGTCCCGGCGGCGCAGGGGATACTGAAACCAGCTGTCACCCTCGGCGACGAGACGCAGGCGCCCCTTGCCCGCGGCCACGCTCTCCCGATACTGAATCGTGCGAATGGCCTGGAAGATGATGTTGGCGAGCGCCAAACCGGACTCGGCGCCGTCGGTGGCGTCCGCGTTCACTTTGCGGCTGTCGAAACGGATATGCGGCGCGAAGGGCCTCAAGGGCGAGGGGACGTCATCGACCCGGAAATAGGTGTTCAGGATCTCCTGAAGCTGGATCGCGTCATTTTCCTCCGATGCATCCTGGACGATATCGACCAGTTCCTGATGCAGGATCATTCCTGGGGCCTCCTCAAACTGGGTGCACTGGGCTCCCCTTCCACGGACCGCGCATGCCGCAGGTCTGCGGCACCAGCCCCGGTCGCCGCCTCCGCTTGAACGCAACGGAATGCGGACCGACCACTGCTGGTCCTTCCATAAAGTGAATCGCGGTGCCAGAGGGAGGAGAAGCAACGGTGTTCATGGATCGGCAAGAAAATCGCCGTCGTGACGTGGCTCCCGAGGCGCATGACCGTCTGGAGAGCCTGGATGTTCTGCGGGGCTTCGCCGTACTCGGCATTTTCGCCATCAATATCTGGCATTTCGGCTTACCGGAAGCCTTCTACGCCAATCCGACGGCACTGGGTCCACTTTCAGGTCTTGACGGGGCCATCTGGCACCTGACGGCGCTGTTGATCCAGATGAAATTCTGGACGTTGTTCAGCCTGCTTTTTGGCGCCGGCATCTGGTTGATGAGCGCACGGGCCGGTTTGAACCGTCACCGGCGGCGCATGGTCTTTCTGCTCTTCTTCGGTCTTGTCCATGCGTATTTGATCTGGCCTGGCGATATACTGTTCCATTATGCCGTTTGCGGGCTTTTCGCCTCAGCATTTCTCACCGCCTCGCCGCGCCGCCAAGTGGTGACCGGGATCGCGTTCCTGTCGATCGGGGCCGGGGTGGACCTATTGGAAGGCCTGGCCTTGAGCGTGCTCGATCCGAACACCCTCGGTCAGATCGTGGCGCAGAACTGGCGACCAAGCCCGGCCGAGATCGATGCGCAGATCCAGGAACGGGCCTTTGCCGGCCGGCTCCATCAAATTGCGCTCAACATCGAACGGGCGCTTTCCATTCAGGTCTCGCTGTTCCTGACCGGCGCGGGCTGGCGCATCCTGGGTTTGATGGCGCTTGGCATGGCGCTGTTGCGGATGGACGTGCTGACGGCCAGGCGCAGCGCGGCGTTCTACGCCCGCGTGGCCGTGATCGGCCTCAGTGTGGGCCTTGTCCTCACCGAACTCGGCCTTGTCCACAATGCCGCCGTGGACTGGGACATCGTCCGCGTCACCCTGATTGGCGGACAGATCAACTACTGGGCCAGCCTTTTCACGGCGGCCGGCTATGCCGGAGCCCTGTTATGGCTGGTGCGCGGCCACCGGCTCGCGGCCTTCCGGCGAGGGCTCAGCGCGGCGGGCCGGGTCGCGCTGACGAACTATCTTTTGCAGTCGATCATCGCTGTCGGCCTGATGCAGGGCCTCAGCTTGTATGGCCAGTTCACCCTGACGGGGTTGTTCGGCATCGTTTTGGCGGTCTGGGCGGTCCAGATCGCGGTTTCCGTCACCTGGCTCAGGATGGTCCGGCAGGGGCCCTTTGAAGCGTTGTGGCGGCATTTGACCTACGCAGGCGCGCGCAAGGGCGGGGCATAATGCAGGTCAGGGATGCGTTGCGGACGGCCTGGACGACCTGCGGTGCTTTTCGGACGATCCGGACCCCGCAGATGGATCCACGGCCAATCGGGCGCATTGCACCCAGTGGTGAATGCGGTGTCGGGTAGCAGGCGGTTCGCGCTATGATACAAAGCGAATCATGGGTGGAGCCGGCGGATCGCCTGGGCATCGCCGGGGGCTGAATTGACAAGACCGGGGGCGTGCTGCGCACTTGGTTGGTCAGGGACCACCCGGCGTCTGCCAAGGCCGGGCCGAAGGATAGTGAGGGACGGGAACGGGCGATGGCCGTGACGACCAGCGCGAGAGAGGTGCTTCCCCGAGAGGACCGGCGGACCCAGGACGAGCGAGCTTCGCACAAGGACCGGCGCACGCGGACGGCGGCAAAGGGCGACGGCGCATCGGCGGGCGGTCGGGACAACGCCGCCGTAAAAGCCCGGCGCAAGGCCGCGCAACGCTGGCTTGCCCATGCCGCAAAAGCCGGACGTCTGTTTGGCTGGGGTGCGGCCCTGGCCGGCTGCCTCCACGGCGCCGTCACGATCGTCCAGGCCTTTATCCTCGCCACCCTGTTCGAGCGCCTCTTGATCGCGGGCGCCGGCTTTGCAGCGGTGCAAACCGAACTTGTGGTTTTTGCCGGAACACTGCTGGGGCGGGCCCTTTTGACCTACATTCAAGAAGCATTGGCTGCCGCCGGGGCCCGGCGTGTCGGTCTTTGCGTTCACAATCGCCTGACCACGCGCATCCTGCGCGAAGGTCCGGCGCTAACCCGCGTCCGGGAATCGGGCAGCCTTGCCTCTGCGGCGCTTGAAAATGTTCTCGCGCTGGAAGGCTATGTGACCCGCTACCGGCCGCAGCGGATCATCGCGCTCGTCGTGCCCCTGATGGTCATCGCGGCCCTCTCGCAGGTGAACTGGGCCGTGGCGGTGTTTTTCGCCATTTTGGGGCCCCTCGTTCCCATCGCCATGGCGGTCGTGGGCAGCCGCGCCGCGGCCGCGAGCACACGCCAGTTCGAGACGCTGACACGGATGGGCGGGCATTTTCTGGACCGCCTGCGCGGTCTGACAACGCTCAAACTGTTCGGCCAGGCGGATATTGAACGCGAGGCCATCGCCACGGTCGCCGAAGGCTTCCGCAAACGGACCATGCGGGTTCTGCGCATTGCGTTTTTGACCTCCACGAGCCTTGAATTCTTCTCCACCCTCGCCCTTGCGGCGGTGGCGATTTATGTGGGGCTCGGATTGGTCGGCTTCATAACGATTGGCCCGGTCGGAGATCTGACGCTGGCGACCGGTTTGTTCATTCTACTGCTTGCGCCTGAGTTCTTTCAGCCCTTGCGCCAGTTCGGCCTCTACTACCACGACCGGGCCTCGGCCCTGGGCGCGGCCGAAGTCCTCATGGGCCTTATTCCCCAGGGCGGCGATACCAATCGGCCCCTGCCCGTGAGCGACAAGGCGGGCATGCCCGACTGGGCCCCCATGGCGACGCCGACGGTTCGCCTGTCAGGCATCGCGCTCAAATTTCCCAATGGCCGGACCGCCCTTGAGGACGTGTCCCTTACCGTCGCTGCCGGCGAGACCGTGGCGCTCGTTGGGCCAAGCGGCGCGGGCAAAAGCAGCCTGATCGACATTTTGCTCGGCTTCCAGCGGGCCACAGAGGGGCAGGTCAACATTGCCGGCCATGACCTCGCCGACGGCGATTTTGCCGCCATGCCCGCGCTTACGGCCTGGGCCGGACAACGCCCCTACCTGTTCCACGGCACCATTGCTGAAAACATCGCGCTGGGCCTGTGCGACCCCAAGGATCCGCTGATCCAGAAGGCGGCCGACGCAGCCCATGTGAGCGATTTCGCCCAGACCCTGCCCCAGGGGCTGCACACCATCGTTGGTGAGCGCGGTTTTGGCTTGTCCGGAGGCCAGGCGCGCCGGGTCGCGATTGCAAGGGCCTTCGTCAAGGACGCGCCCCTGCTGCTGCTCGATGAGCCGACGGCGAACCTGGACCGGGACACCGAGAGCCTCGTGATCGACGCGCTGAAGCGGCTGCGCCAGGGACGCACGACAATCATCTGCACCCATTCCTATCGCCTTGCGGCCCTCGCGGACCGGGTGATCCGCATCGAGGGTGGCCGGGTGGCCAGCGAAGACCTGCGCGCCGACGACATCCGGTTCCGCAACGCCGAGACCGCCGCAACAACCGCAACCGCGCCCGCTCGGGCTGAAACGGCGCCGCCTGTCCGGAAGGCGGCCGCCGCACAGACCAAGAGCGCGGCGCCCTCAGGCGGGCAGGCCCCAAAGGCCACAGGTGAGCAGGCGTCAACGGATCGGGCACAAACGGATCGGGTGCCAGCGGATCAGGCGCCATCGGATCTGGGCCGGGCCGCGCAGCCCCCTGCTGAGCAAGGGGCGCAAACGGCCGAGCCGGATGCCTCCAAAGACCGACCTGAAGACGGCGGACGGACCAAGCACAGCGCCGAGGTGGTGGCCTAAATGAGCGAGCTGACCGTTTTCATTCGGCATATGGGCCGCCATTGGGGCTGGGTCGCCCTCGGAACCCTTCTGACCTTGCTCACCCTGGCGATCAGCATTGCTCTTTTGACCATTTCGGGCTGGTTCATCACATCGGCGGCGATTGCAAGCCTCGCCGGCGCGGCCGGTCTGGCCGCTTTCAGTTTCGCCATGCCGACCCTGGTGATCCGGATCCTCGCCCTGACACGGATCTTTTCGCGCTATCTGGAACGGCTCTCGACCCATGAGGCGACCTTTCGGCTCCTTGCCGATCTGCGCTCCTGGTTTTTTGCCCGCGCCATGCCGCTTTCCCCCTCCCAGCTTGCCTCCGTGCGCTCGGGCGACATGTTGAGCCGGGTTACCGCCGACATCGACGCGCTGGACACGCTTTATCTGCGCCTGCTGGTTCCGACCCTGGTGGCCCTGGTGACCGGCATCGCGGTGGTGGCGGGTGTCGCCATGCTCGATTGGCGGCTGGCGGGCGTTCTGGCCATTGGCCTTGTGATTGCCGGGGTTTTCGTGCCCTACACCGCACTCAAATCCGGGGGCGCCGTTGGCGCCCGGACGACCCGCACCCTGGGCCAGGCGCGGCACCTGGTGGTGGATCTCGCCGGCGGTCTCGGTGATCTTTTGGGCGGGCGCGGGGGTCAGCGTCAGGTGGGCCGGATCGGCGCGGCCATGACCGAGATCCTTAAGGATCGCGCGACCCTGGCGCGCGTGCGCGGCCGCTCCATGGCGCTTTCGGGGCTCATCGCCCAGGCCACCTTACTGGCGAGCCTTGTCCTCGCCGCGGTCCTGATCCGCGAGGACACCCTGACGGCGCCCATGGCCGCCCTGATCGTGTTTTGCACCATGGCGGCCTTTGAGGCCGTGGGCCCCCTCGCCGCCAGCTTCCAAGACTTCGGCCGCACGCGGGAGGCCGCGGGCCGCCTGCTCGACGTGGCGGCCACGAAGCCGCTGGTGCGCGACCCGGAACCTGAGCTGCGCGAAGCTCCGCCGGAGCGGACGGATCTGCGGCTCGAGGGGGTGTTTTTCACCTATCCCGGTGCGCCGCGCCCGGCCCTTGATGGGGTCTCGCTCTATGTTCCCGCGGGCCGGAAAATGGCCCTGATCGGACCCAGTGGCGGCGGCAAGACCACCCTTCTGTGCCTCCTGCTGCGCCTTTACGATCCCAACAAGGGCGTGGTGCGCATTGGCAGCGTCGACCTGCGCGATCTGGCCCAGACGGATCTGTGGTCGCGCATCGGCTATCTGTCGCAATACACCGAGCTGTTTTCCTCGACGATCCGGGGCAACATCCTCATCGGTCGCCCCGATGCCGGCGAAGACGCGGTCTGGGACGCCGTCCGCGCGGCGGGCCTTGAGAGTTTCGTGCGCGCCCAGCCCCGCGGGCTCGACACCTGGGTTGGCGAAGCGGGGCTTCAGGTCTCCGGCGGCGAGGCGCGGCGCATCGCGCTCGCCCGTGTGCTGCTCAAGGATCCGCCGATCCTGCTGCTCGACGAGCCCACCGAGGGCCTCGACCCGGACACGGAGCAGGACGTCCTGGGCGCCTTGAGCGACATATCCGATGGCCGCACCGTTTTGATGGTCACCCACAGGGGAACCTTCCTGGAGCGGACCGACGAAATCTGGATCATGGAGGACGGCCGCCTCGTGAACGGGGGCCCGCGCGCGCGCATGCGCCGCTTCCTGCCCGAGGGCATGACAGCCTGAGCGGTCCGCTCCCACGCGGCACGGTCTGGCATGGCACGATCTGGGGCGAAATTCGCGGTCGATCTTGGCTTAAGGCCACGGTCAGGGTCGTGCTAGGCTGCGCCTGCGAACACAGACACTGCCAGGGGAAGCCGGGACGATGAGCCGAAGCCTGTATGACATTCTGAATGTCAGCCCGACCGCCACCGCCGAAGAGATCAAGGCGGCCTATCGGGCGCTGGCCAAACGCTTCCACCCGGACCTCAATCCCAACAAGCCTGAAGCGGAGGCCCGCTTCAAGGAAGTCTCGGCCGCCTTTGCCGTGCTTGGCGATCCGGAACGCCGGCGCCAATACGATGAGGGAGACCTGGAACCCGACGGGTCCGAGCGTCCCAGCGACACCTACTACCGCTACTACGCGGACGGGCCCGGCGGCATGAAGTACAGCGCCGGCATCGACCCCTTGAGCGACTTTTTCCCGGACATGTTCGGCCAGGACCCGTTCTGGGGCCGCAAATCGAGCACACGGGGCGCCGACGTCAACAAGGAGTTGACCATCGGTTTTCTGGAGGCCGCGCTAGGGACGAAAAAGCCCATCGCCCTTTCGGAGGGGCGCACAGTCGAAATTGCCATCCCCGCCGGCATCGAGAGCGGTCAGACCTTGCGTTTGAAGGGCAAGGGAGGCGCAACGCCGGGCAACGGGAAGTCCGGAGACGTTCTCATTCGCGTGACCGTGGAGCCCCATTCGGTTTTCACGCGGCAGGGCACATCGATTTGCCTCGATCTTCCGATTACGGTTGCAGAAGCGGTGCTCGGCGCGGAGCTGCCTATTCCGACCATCTACGGCCCCGTCACGGTGCGGGTGCCCGCCTGGATCAACGGCGGAAAAGTGATGCGGCTGCGCGGCAAGGGCATCCAGTTTCCCGGCGGCAAGGCCCCGGGAGACCAGTTGGTGACCGTGCGTATCGTCCTGCCTGAAGGCGGAGACGCGGAGTTGGAGGCCTTCATGCGCGAGTGGCGCAAGAAACGCAAAGAGGATCCCCGTCACGATTGGGAGGGCCTGCTATGAGGATGATCGAGGAACGCATGACGCTCGACCAGCTTCTCGAGCTTGTGCCGGGCCTTGCCGAGGAAGCGGTGCTGGAGTGCGTCGAACAGGGCTGGATCCGTCCCAAGCAGGATCCGAGCAACGGCCTTGTTTTCGATAAAACCGATTTCGCCCGCCTGCGCCTCGTCTTCGAACTGCGCTACGATTTTGAAGTGCCCGATGAGTCCGTGTCGGTCGTGCTGGCGCTTCTCGACCAGATCTACGATCTGCGGCGGGTGATCCGCCGGGTCGGCGCGGAAGTCACGAAGGGCGAGCGGGTCCTGGCCCGGCAGAAGGCCCTGCCACAGGCCCCAGCCGCGCGCGCGCTGGAGATGCCGGCGCCCCGGCTGCCCGATGGAACCACGAAATCAGGTCCCATCCCCATCGCCAAGGTCCGCCTCTAGTGCATTGATTCATTCAGATGGTGTAGCTCGTCAACGCGAGCCGCTCTTAGGCGGCGCGGGGATCCAGGGCCACTGGCTCCGGATTTCGTTGCCCTGGATGGCTTCGCTTTGC
>CAYYTT010000018.1:0-29484 GCA_964474635.1 uncultured Alphaproteobacteria bacterium
GCGCAGCGCCGAAGCCGTCCAGAGCCACACGCTCCGTGTCCGTAACACCTGGATCCCTTCGCTGCGCTCGGGATGACGGTGTTGGGAAAGCGCGCTTTCCGGTGACTACGGTGTCATCGTGAAGGCGAGGAGAATCGTCTTTTGCGTGGCATTGAAGTTATCGTCCGAGATCATCAGCACCAGGACCTGACCGCTTGCCAGCGGCACCACCGCGAGGCCTTCCATATTGTCCACCGAATAGCCCCGGCCGAGCTGCGCCACCGTACGGGCGGGCAGCCGGGCAAGCGGACGCAAGGCCCGGCCGGACATGCGGCGCAGCTGCACCATCACGCCCGTGAAGGGCGAATAACTGCGCTCCAGCACCAGAAGATCGCCGCCCGGCAGGGCCGCCATATCCGTAGGCGAGTAGGGCGCATCGGTGATGAGTGTGAAGGCCCCAAAGCGGCTCGGCGCGCCGCTCACGGGGCCGATCCACCCACGCGTGTCGCCGCCCGCATCGAGCGCCCGCTCGGTCAACAGGACAAGCCCGCCATCGGCCACCGTCACGCTTTCCAGCGCGCCATTGCCGGGCACGCCTCGGAAATCCGCCGGAAGGCCGAGATCCTCCGCCGGCGTTGCAAACGGGGCATCAAAACCCGGCGCCGCATAGCGCCACAGCTTGTGATCGTTTTCAAAAGACACAACGAAGGCATCGCCCACGCGCTCCACGGCCTCCGCATCCCCTTTGCGTTTGTTGAGGCTGGCGCGCCCGCGCGTGTCCAGCATCGGGCCGATACGCGCGTTCGACAAACCGGTCAGACGGCTGTTTTCGAAGACCAACTGCCCCTCGATCCAGGACCCGCTGTCGGTGACCATCACCGCCCAGAGCGTCTCGGGATCGACCGCGAGACCGGAGATCCCCCCAAAAGCCCCGTCCTCCGCACGCAGTACAATGCCGCCCAAATACGAAAGCTCCCCAACGCTTGAACGCGCGGGCTCCTCAGGCATCAGCGCCACCGGCTCGGCCGTGACCGGCAGCGGCCGCGGCTCGGCGTTCGCGCAAACCACCGCGCCAAGGACCAGAACCGGGGCGAGCAGCAGGGCGCGGGCAAGACCGCCAAACCAGTTAAACGCAGGGAGGGGGGCCATGGGATGTCTCCTTCGGGCCGTCGGGGTCTAACCAGAGCGGCCCAGGGCATGGGCCGGCGCGGGGCCCGTGTCAAGCCGGCGGGGCCGCCCTGGCGCGGCCACATTTGGCCGCTCGCCTAGCGGTGCGCCAAACAGACCTTGTAAATGAGGAAATCCCATGCCCACAAACGCCGCCGTCACCCGCCGCCATCTCATGCAAGGCGCGGCCAGCCTGCCCCTTGCGGCCGTCCTCGCCGATCCGGCCAAGGCCCGGGCCGCGGCCGAGACCCTCGAAACCGTGGCCACCCAGACCGCCGATGGGCGGACCGTCTCGGCCGCCCTGGCCCGCCCGGAGGGCCGCGAGAACGCTCCTGGCATCATCCTGATCCACGAATGGTGGGGCCTGAACGATCAGATCAAGGCCGTCGCCCGAGACATCGCCGACCAGGGTGCGGTCGCCCTCGCGATCGATCTTTACAATGGCAAAGTGGCTGAAACCCGAGACGACGCGGGACGGCTGGCCCGGTCGGTCGAAACCGACAAAGGGCTTGAAACCACCACGGCCTGGGCGACCTGGCTGCGCAAGGATGGTCAAACATCAGACAAGCTGGCGACCATGGGCTGGTGCTTCGGCGGCGGCTGGTCACTGAATGCCAGCGTGGCAACGCCCGTCGACGCCACCATCATCTATTACGGCCGCGTGACAAAGTCGGCCCAGGAGCTGGCCAGCCTCAAGGGCCCCGTGCTCGGCCATTTCGCCACCCAAGACCGGTTCATCAACGAGGAAATGGTTTCCGGTTTCAAAGCGGCCATGGCACAGGCGGGCAAACCCCTGACAGTGCACTGGTATGAAGCGGACCACGCCTTCGCCAATCCCACCTCCGCCCGCTACGACGCCCCGGACGCGGCCCTCGCCTGGGAGCGCACAACGGCGTTTTTGAAGGAGACCGTGGGATTTTAAGTGGCCGTTTTGCGGGAAATCACAGGGCGACAACGCGGTGTCAGTACCGGGTTGTCGCGCCTGACCGGAGACGAACCACAAGCACCTTCCTCTTTATACGCACAGGAGCGAAAACAGCGTCATCACGAGGGCAGCCAAGGGATCCAGGACAGCACACTGCAAATTTGCTGCCCTGGGTTGCGTCGTCGCCTGCGCTCCGTACAAAGATGAGGCTTGCGGTTTTGTCCCACCGCAGTTGTTCTCATGGCAACGGTGCCGACCATGCAAGCCGCGCTCTAGCCCTTGTCCGGATCGTCGTCGCGTTCGCGGATGTCGACGGGACGGATCATGGCGCCGCCGCCGCCGCGCACGGGACCGCGCCGGGCGCCGGTCTGGGAGGGTTCCTCGTCGAACAATTCAGCGAGCTTGTCAGTCATGGCGCCGCCGAGCTGTTCGGCATCGACAATGGTCACGGCCCGCTTGTAGTAGCGGGTGACATCGTGGCCGATCCCGATGGCGATCAGTTCCACGGGTGAGCGCTCTTCGATGTAATGGATCACATCGCGCAGGTGGCGCTCCAGATAATTGCCCGGATTGACCGACAGGGTTGAGTCGTCGACCGGCGCGCCGTCGGAAATGACCATCAGGATACGGCGCTGTTCAGGCCGCGCGATCAGGCGGTCATGGGACCAGAGCAGCGCTTCCCCGTCGATATTCTCCTTGAGCAGACCTTCGCGCATCATCAGGCCGAGATTTTTGCGCGCCCGGCGCCAGGGCTCATCGGCCGATTTGTAAATGATGTGGCGCAAATCGTTGAGGCGCCCCGGGTTCGGGGGCTTGCCGTCCGACAGCCAGTCCTCGCGCGATGTTCCGCCCTTCCAGGCCCGCGTCGTAAAGCCAAGGATTTCCACCTTGACCCCGCAGCGCTCCAGGGTGCGCGCCAGAATATCCGCGCACATGGCGGCGACCGTAATGGGCCGGCCCCGCATGGAGCCTGAATTGTCGAGCAGCAGACTGACGACCGTATCGCGAAAATCCGTGTCCTGCTCCATCTTGAAGGACAGCGGATGGAGCGGATCCGTCATGACACGGCTGAGCCGCGCCACATCGAGGAGCCCTTCCTCCAGATCGAACTCCCAGCTTCTGTTCTGCTTGGCCAGAAGCCGCCGCTGCAGACGGTTGGCAAGCCGGGTCACCACACCCTGGAGCGCGCTGAGCTGCTGGTCGAGATAAGCCCGCAAGCGCTGCAATTCGTCCGTATCGCACAATTGCACGGCGGCGACGATTTCGTCGTGGCGGCTCGTGTAGACCTTATATGTGGGCTCGAAATCACTCTGGGGCGGGCGTCCGTCGGGCCGGAAGGGCTGGGAGCCGTCGCCCAGATCGTCCGTTTCTTCCGACTCCAGACGTTCGTCGAGTTCGACCTGCACCGCCTGGTCGTCGCCCTCCTGGGTTTCGCCCTCGCGGATCTCGGCTTCCTCGGAGGATGCGCCCTGGGCCTCGCTGGCATCGGCCCCGTCGGCGTTTTCGCTCGAGTCGTCCTGCTGCTCCTGGTCCTGGTTCGACTCATCGTCGCTTTCGCTGGGCGTATCGCCCATGTCATCGCCCAGTTCCAAGTCCGAGATGATATCCCGGGCCACCCGGGCAAAAGCGTTTTGATCCTGAATGTTGTCGGCCAGGCGACTGAGGGCGTCCCCGGCCTTGTCCTCAATCCAGGGGCGGACAAGATCCACCATGCCCCTGGCACTGTCCGGGATCGGACGGCCGGTCAGATACTCGCGCACCATCAGCCCAAGGACTTCCCCCAGGGGCACGTTCTGGCGATCGTCCACCCGGGCATAGCCGCGCTTATCGCAGTTGCGCTCCAGAACGGCCGTCAGGTTTTCCGCCACGCCGGCCATGGCGTTGGCGCCGAGGGCTTCGATCCGGGCCTGCTCGATTTCCTGAAAGATTTTGCGTGCGTCCCCGTCCTGGGGGATCAGTCGATCATGCACGCCCTCATCATGGTGCGCGGCCCGGAGCGCCAGGGCATCGGCTTCCCCGCGCAGACATGCGATATCCGCATCGCTCATGTCCGCTTGGGGTTCGGGAAGGCGGATCCGCTCGCCGCGCAGGCCGGAGGGTTCCGGCCCGAAGGAGACGGTCAGTTCGGGATTTTCCGCGATGGTCCTGACGGCTTGTTCGATGGCGCGTTTGAACCGGTCAATCGCGTCTTCGATCTCCGCCTTGGACGGGCCGGTCTGTGTCATCGCCCGCCCAGTACCACCTTGGCAGCCGACTCCGGCAGTTCCTGGCCAAAGCAGCGCTGATAGAATTCGGCCACCGTGGCGCGTTCCAGCTCATCGCATTTGTTCAGGAATGTGAGCCGGAAGGCAAAGCCGATATCATCGAAAATGGTCGCGTTCTCCGCCCAGGTGATCACCGTCCGAGGGCTCATCACCGTGGAGATGTCGCCGGCCATGAAGGCGGCGCGGGTCAGATCGGCGACACGCACCATGGAGGAGACCGCCTCCCGGCCCTCATTGGTTCGCCAGTTCTGGCACTTGGCGAGGACGATCTCGACTTCATCGTCATGGGGCAGATAATTGAGCGTCGTGACGATGCTCCAGCGGTCCATCTGACCCTGGTTGATCTGCTGGGTCCCGTGATAGAGCCCCGTCGTGTCGCCAAGGCCGACCGTGTTGGTCGTGGCGAACAGGCGGAAGGCCGAGTTGGGTCGGATCACGCGGGTCTGATCGAGCAGCGGGAGGCGGCCCGAGACTTCCAGCACGCGCTGGATCTCGAACATCACATCGGCGCGGGCCGCGTCGTATTCATCGAACACCAGCGCGGTCGGGTGTTGAAGCGCCCAAGGCAGGATGCCTTCGCGAAATTCGGTGACCTGCTTGCCGTCTTTGAGGACGATGGCGTCCTTGCCGACAAGGTCGATCCGGCTGATGTGGCTGTCCAGGTTCACCCGGATGGTCGGCCAGTTGAGGCGCGCGGCAACCTGCTCGATGTGGGTCGATTTCCCGGTGCCGTGATAGCCCTGGATCATAACGCGGCGGTTGAAGGCAAAGCCCGCGAGGATGGCCAGCGTGGTTTCCCGGTTGAACAAGTAGGTCGGGTCCACTTCGGGCACGTAATCGTTGGGCTCTGAAAACGCCGGTACGCTCATGTCGACATCGACGCCGAAGGCATCGCGGACGGAGACCATCGTGTCTGGTTCCATGGCGTTGAGGACGTTCGTTGTGTCGGTCATGAAAACGTAAAACTCTCTATGGTTGGCGTCTGCTTTTTGCCCGTGAGTACAGCCCATCGCGAGGCGTCTGCCAAGACGGGCCGCGCGACGCGGCGTTCCTGTCCCACTCGCCCTTGGGCTTTCACGGCGTCATAGTCGCTAAGGCGGATAAAACACGCCCCTGCCGTTCCGGCGAACGGGCACGGGCAATCATGATGGGTCGAAGGGATCAGCGGAAGCCGGATGCGCGAAGCGTCTGATAGGCGCGGATCACCCGGCGCAGGCTTTCCTCGGCCCCCCGATCGCCGCCATTGGCGTCCGGGTGAAAGCGCTTCACCAGTTCCTTGTATTTCGCCTTAACCATATCCGCGTCCGCCTGCTCGTCGAGCCCCAAATCGCTCAAGGCGGTGCGCTGCAGGCGCGACAAGGTGCGCTTGCGGGCGCTGACGGCGCCCTCGGCCCCCGCTTCGCCGTCCTTAAAGAGGTCGAAGCGATCCTGGGCGCCCGCACCCCGGTTGATCCCGGCCCGGCCCGGGGCATCCTCGCCGGGCCTGAAGCTGCGCCGGCGTTTTTCGGCCGCCAATTCGTCCCGGCTCCAGCCATTGACGCCCATGGACCAGGTGGGGCGATGACCGGTGCTCGCGGCGGCCTGGAAGGCGGCGATTTCCTCGGGGGTCTTGCCGCGAAAATAATCCCATGACTGATTATGTTCGCGGGCATGTTCCTGGCAGTACCAGCGGTATTCATTCGGCCGGTCGGGGGCCGCGCGCACCCGGCACGTGCCCTTACCGTCACAGCCGGCCCATTCGCAGGCCTGCCGTGTCGTCTCGCGCACGGGCTTTTTTTTCTCCGCTCGCGACTTAACGCGAATGTCGAAGCCGAACGGCGGTTTGTAATCGAATGAATCGGTCATGGCCTACGTGATTATGGTGCTGGTCCCGGTGGCTGACAATGCTAACACTCAAGGCCGATGGAACCGTAAAGGAGCCAAAAGCCATGGGTGTACGTGAGGGCATCGCGGAAAAACTGACGACGGAACTCAATCCCGTCCATTTAGACGTCGTCGACGAGTCGCATCTTCACAAAGGTCACATGGGCGCGCGCCCGGAAGGGGAAACGCATTTCCGTGTCACCGTCGTTTCGGCGGCCTTTGCCGGGCTGAGCCGGGTGGAGCGCCAGAAAAGAGTGTACGCCATCTTGGCCGAGGAGATGGCAGGTCCGGTCCACGCCCTGGCCCTCAAAACCCACACGCCGGACGAAGCCGGTTCGGGCGAGGGCAATTCGGGCAAGACCTGAGGACAGCCCCTATTCCAGAGTAGCAGCAGCTCCAGGCCGCGGTCGCGGCCTTAAGCGCAGTGCACATTCATCGCCCCGCGCCCTAGCGCGATGTCGAGCCCCGGGCGTCGTCGGACGGCGACCGGGCGCCTGAGCGCCCATTCGCCGTTTCGCCCAGGCCCTCCTGCCGGCCCCGGATCGCGGCTCGCTTGTCTTCGGGCGGGGTGATCTTGATCGCCGTGATCTGATTGAGCTGGCGGCGGAGGATCTCGAACTTGAAGTCGTAGAAGTTAAAGACCTGGCCAGTGTCCGGGATTTCCTGGGCCTCATGGATCACAAGACCGGCAATGGTCGTGGCTTCTTCATCGGGCAAGCGCCAGCCCATATTGCGATTGAGGTCCCGGATCGGAACCCAGCCATCCACATTGACCGTCCCGTCTTTGCGGGGGCGGATGCCGTCGGTCATCTTGTCGTGCTCATCGAGGATTTCGCCCACGATCTCCTCGATAATATCCTCAAGCGTGATGAGCCCTTTCAGCGTGCCGTATTCGTCCACCACAAGGGCGAAATGGCCGCGCTGTTTCAGGAAGGCATTGAGCTGCGCCCGCAGGCCCGTGGTTTCGGGAACGAAAATCGGGGACTGGGCGATCGCCTCCACATCAATGGCGTCCGCTGACCAGCCGACCCGGGCAAGGCCGCGCAGCAGATCTTTCACATGGAGCACCCCGATGATGTTTTCGCGCTCGCCCCGATAGAGCGGCACGCGCGTGTGGGGGCCCTTCAGAACCTCATCGACGATCACTTCCGGAGGCTGGTCCGCATTGACCATCTCGATCGATTTGCGGTGGACCATGACCTCGCTGACCTCCAGATCATCGAGTTCCAGGACCGCGCCAACCATATCCAGGTCCTGGGCCGCCTCGTCATGGCGGGCGCTGTCGGGGCTGTCATCGGTGCCGTTTTGGGCGGGCGCATCCGCCCGCATCTGCATCTGATCATGGAGTTCAAGGGTGCCGCGCAGTTCCTCGCGCACGCTCAAGACCTCGTTGCTTGGATCGATGCTGGCGCCGAACAGACGCAGGGTGCCGCGCACCAGCATCTGAACGAACTTGACCATGGGCGAGAGCACCGTCACGACAATGCGCAAGGGCAGGCTGACCGCCATGGCCATCTCATTGGTCTTCAAGATGGCATAGGTCTTGGGCAAAACTTCCGCGAACACGAGCACCAGCGTGGTCATCACGGCCGTGGCCAGCGCCACGCCGCCATCGCCGAACAGGCGCAGGAAAAGGCTCGTCGCGATGGCGGAGGCAAGAATGTTGACGAGGTTGTTGCCCAGCAAAATGGCGCCGATCAGCCGCTCGCGATCCTCTATCAGGGTCAGGGCGCGGGCCGCGGCGGCGGATTCGTCTTCCGTTTTCTTCACATGGAGCCGGGCGGGAGAGGCGGCCGTCAGGGCCGTTTCAGAGCCGGAGAAAAAGGCCGACAGGACAAGCAGGGCAAAAATGGCCCCGATGGACACGAGGCTGTCCCATTCCATCAGGCGCGTCAGGGGGCCCGCGGGATCCGTAAGCTGCTCGATCATGGAAATGTGCCTTATGAAACCGACCGCCGGCGAGGCCAAGGGGCCCTGCCGCTCGATGTCTGAAGGACCCTAACCGCAGGCGCGAGAAAAATCATGTAGGCAGGCAGAGCGCGCGGGCCACGCGGCGCCCGCCGCCCGGAGGAGCAAAAACGATGGCGCACCGCATCCTTGTCGTGACAGGCCACTGGCCGGGCGCGGCCGGCTCAAGCGACGGTATTTTTGCCTACCAGCAGACCCAAGCCCTCGTCGAGGCAGGGTGCGCCGTGACAGTGCTGGTGACGACCGGTTTCGGACCCCATCGCACGGCGCGGGAAGCCGCGGCGCTGCCCGGTGCCCGGGTCATCCCCGTCCCCTATCGCTGCCTCCCCCATCGCGCGCCCTTGCTGGGCGTGACCCTGCGCCATGATCGCTGGACGGCGGGCGCGAGCCTCGCCCGCACCGTGAAAATGCTGGACGGACACGCCTTTGACAGCGTTCACGTCCATGCGGTGATCCCGGCCGGGCTGTCCTTCGGGCACTGGTCCAAGGCCCTGTCCTTCAACAGCGCCGTTTGCACCATCCACGGCGCCGATCCCATGCTTCACCGCATCGCGGGCATTCCCGGCCTTCGCGCATCGCTCAAGACCTTCTGGCGACGCATGGATCATGTGGTGGCCGTGGGACGACCGCTTCTGCCGGCGCTGGAGCGTTGGGGCGCCCCTGTAGAGAGGACCCGCGTGATCCCCAACGGCGCCATCATTCCGGAGGCGGACGACTGGTCGCCGGCGCAGCGCCCCCTCGGTGAACCGCGGGTGATCCTCTCGGTCAGCAATCTCATCGCACTCAAGGGCATTGACCGGAATTTGAAAGCCTTGAGCCGGATCAAGGCGCAGGACCCAACGCTCGACTGGCGCTACCGGATTATCGGTCAGGGTCCGGAGGAAGCCATCCTGCGCCGCATGACCCGGGATCTTGACCTTGCCGACAGGGTCAGTTTTCTCGGCCGCCTTCCCTACGAGGACACCATGCGCGAAATGGCAGGCTGCGACATCTTCAGTCTGCCGAGTTGGGGCGATGCCTTCGGCATTGTTTACCTGGAGGCCATGGGCCGGGGCCGCCCCGTGATCGGCTGCACCGGCTCGGGCGCGCAGGAAACCGTCCGTGACGGGATCGACGGACTGCTTGTGGCTCCGAAAGACACCCAAAGCCTCAGCGAGGCCCTATCGCAACTGCTGTGGGATCCGGCGCGCTGCATGGCCATGGGCACGCAAGGCCGCGACCGGGCGCAGACCTTCAGTTGGTCCGCCAATGCCGCCGCCTACCAGGCCCTTCAGGCCGAGGCTCCGCCGGCCGCCGCCGCGTGAATGGGTTCGGATGGTGCGCTGGTGCCAACGCCCAGGTGATCCTTCCACAAGGCGCGCAGATCGCGGACCCCCACGTCGCGTGTCGAGAAGGCCTCGCCCAGCCCTCGGGCCAGGATCAGCGTGATCTTTCCGCCTTGCGCCTTTTTATCGCGCGTCATGGCCGTCATCAGACTGTCCGTATCGAACGCAACCCCGAGGGCCTGGGTCGTGACGGGCAGGCCCGCCGCACTCAAATGATTGCGCAGGCGGGCCGCGTCGTTCCCATCGGCAAAACCCAGGCGCACCGACAAATCGAAGGCCAGCACCATGCCCACCGACACGGCCTCGCCGTGGAGAACGCGCCCGTCATAGCCCGCTAAAGCCTCAAGCGCATGGCCGAAGGTGTGCCCCAGATTGAGCAACATGCGCATGCCGGATTCGCGTTCATCGGCCGCGACTATGGCGGCCTTGGCCTCCACGCAGCGGCGCACCGCCGCGCCCAGGGCCTCAGGCTCGCGGGACGACAGGGCCTGCGCGTGGGTCTCCAGCCAATCGAAAAAGTCGCGGTCGCCGAGCGCGCCGTATTTGACCACTTCCGCGTAGCCCGCACGATATTCGCGATCCGGCAGTGTGGTGAGCACTTGTGTGTCGGCAAGGACGACTTTCGGCTGATGGAAGGCGCCCACCAGGTTCTTGCCCGCCGCCAGATTAACCCCTGTTTTTCCGCCAACGGATGAATCGACCTGGGCGAGCAGCGTCGTGGGAATCTGAATGAAATCCATGCCCCTGTGCAAAATGGCGGCGACGAAGCCAACCAGATCGCCGACCACCCCCCCGCCGAAGGCAATGAGCGTATCCCGGCGCTCCACGCCCAGTTCCATGAGCCGTTCGCACAGGCTTTCCACAAGGCTCATCGATTTGCTGGCCTCGCCCGGAGACACCCTGATGCGCTCCACCTCAATGCCTTCGGCCGCCAGGCTGGCATGCAGGGCATTGCCGTGAAGGTCGTCGACGATTTCATCGGAAATGACCACGGTGCGCGGGCGGCCCAGATGCGGCCGGATCCGTGAACCGGCATCGGTCACGAGGCCTGTCCCAATCAGCGCATAATATCCCCGTTCGCCCAAGCGAACGGGCACGACTTGGACTGCACCTTCGTCAGCCTCAGGCGAGATATCGGAATCGGCCAAGGGGGCTCTCCGTAATGTTGCGGCTGTCCATGGTCCACGCGAGATGACTTTCGCCGCGACTGTATGGGCTTAGGCCCTCCTCCACAACGCCAGCGCCAAAGGCCGCGCGGGAGGCGGATTACAGGACGACCCGCGTCCCCGCGCCCGCCTCACGGGCAGCGCGGTAGGTCGCCCAGCCGGCGAAGAGGTCCTGTGCCACCATGCCCAGTGACTTGTAAAGCGTGATCTGCTCATCGCCCGAGCGGCCCGGGCTGCGCCCCACGAGAACGTCGCCGATTTCCCCGATGACATGGTCCCATCCGAAGGCCCCCTCGCCTATGGGGATCAGAAGGTCTCCGGCTTCGGCGCGCGCGCTGGCGAGGACATCCACATAAACCCGTGCCCGTGCCAGGGCTTGGGTGTCCGCCTCGCGCGTATCGGGCCGGTGGGCCCCGACCAGATTGACATGGGCCCCCGGACGCAGCCATGCGCCCTCAAGCACGGGCGAGGCCGCCGCCGTGACGGCCGAGACGACATCGGCACGGGCAGCCTGCGCGGGGTCCGTCACGGCACGGACCATCATGCCTTCATGCCCATCGCAAGCCGCCGCGAAGGCGCGCGCCTTGTCCTCGCTCCGCCCCCAGACGAACACCTCGCGGATGCCTGGGCGCGCGGCCTTTATCGCCGACAAATGGGTGTGCGCCTGAACGCCCGTGCCGAACAGACCGTGGCTGCGCGCATCGGGCCGGGCCAAGGCGCGGGTGGCCAGCCCCGACACGGCCGCTGTGCGAATGGCGGTGAGGCGCGCGCCCTCAATCAGGGCAAGGGGCTCACCGGTCTCATGGTCGAACAGAACCACGAAGCCCTGAATGGCGGGACGCCCCGCACGCGGGTTTCCAGGATGCAGACTGATCAATTTTGCACCATAGGTGCACGGATCTTCCGAGGCGCCCGGCATCACAAGGAAATGCCCCCCGTTGCCCGGGGTCGCCATGACGGTCCGCAGGGGCACCGCGACAGCGCCCTCGGCAACGGCCCGGTGCGCCGCATCCATGGCATCGATACATTGCGACATGGTCAGCAGGCGGTCGACATCGCGTGCACTCAGAACAATCACAGTGTGCTCCCGTGAAGAACGAACAGTCGTGCCGGGCCGGGCCAGCCGTCAGGCGAGAACGCTTTTTTGGGCAACGTCGATTGGACTGCGGTCAAAGGCCAGGAAATCGAGCCCGACATCCGTGTCGAAATCGAGCCGCCCCCCTGTGATGCATTGGGCGATCAAGGACCCGATGGCCGGGCCAAGCTTGAAGCCGTGGCCGCTGAACCCGTTGGCGACCAGCAAACCGTCTATGGGGGTCGGCCCTACGAGGGGATGCACGTCGGTCATGTTCACCGTGTAGAGACCGCAATAGCTTCGCATCCTGGCGCCATAATCAAAGCCGCGCAGGCGATGCTCAAGGGCGTGGAGCTTGGCGCGCGCGAACTCGTCATCGACCGTCGCGGGCAAGGCGTCGGGATCTTCGATGACTTCGCGTTCGTCCTCCTCCAAGACCGAACCCAGAATGAGCTGCTGCCCCCGATTCTGTGTACGGAAGTAAATCCCCGTGACAAGGTCGACCGCGACGGGCAGCGGACCGGCCACGCTTTCAGGCCGGTCAAGATGAATCATTTGGATGCGGACCGGTTTGAGGGGCCAGGGACACAACAGGCCCGCGAGACGGAAAATGTCATGGCACCATGGCCCTGCGGCGCAAACCACTTGGGCACAGGCGATTTGCGTTCCGTCGGCGACCCGCACGCCGGTGATGGCGTCGCCCGTTTTGGCAAACCCCGTGACCGCGCTCGAGAAGCGAACATCAACACCCCTGGCGCGGCAGGCCCGCACCAGATCCTGGAGCGTGTCGACCGGATCCATGAAGCCGGCATCGGGTTCAAAGAAATGCAGACCCCCGCCCTCGCATGGGTGCGGGGCGCCTGTCTCGAAATCGAGGGACTGAATGCAGGGATTGAGTGCTGGAAATCGGGCGGCCAGGTCCTCATCGGTAAGCACCTGCGTGCGCACGCCGAAGCCCGCCATCCGGGTCACTTCTTCACCGGGCCAATCCAGCCGGCCGTCCGAGAGCCACAGGACGCCGTGATTGTGGAACCGGGCCTGCGGTTCGGGCAGATCCAGGAACTCTGCCCAATGGCGGTAGGCGTGGATGCCGTCGATGGCGAGGCGGATCGTGTCGGGATGGCTGTAGCGATACCGGCACACAGCGGAGGAGGCCCCGGTTGAGCCTTCACCCGGACCGCGCCCCTTTTCCAGAACGACGATGCGGGCCGTGCTGCGGCGGGCAATTTGGTAGGCGGAACACAGGCCCGCGATGCCGGCCCCGACGATGACGATATCGGCGCGTTCTGCCATGGCTCCTCAGCCCTCACCATAAGCCGGGTTTCGCGCGCCTCAGGGCGCGGAGACCACCGTTCCGCTGCTGGGCGCCCGCGTTCCATCCCGTTGCCGCAGGTAACGATCCACGGCCTCAATGATGCGCCGGACAACCTGCTCATGGGGGCCATCATCAGTGTCCACCAGGATGTCGGCCTGGGCGTAGATGGGCGCGCGCTCCTTCATCAGGCCGCGCATAATGGCCGCCGGATCGCCCTTACGCAGAAGGGGACGGGTGTCACGGCGCGAAACGCGCCGGATTAGCAGATCGAGATCGGCGCGCAACCAGATGGAAATGCCTTTGGTCTGGATGAGGCTGCGCGTGCGCGGCTGGATGAAGGCGCCGCCTCCCGTCGCCAGCACATGGGGCGGGCCGCTCAAAAGCCGGTCGATCACCCGGCGCTCGCCATCGCGGAAATAGGCCTCGCCATGGCTTTCAAAAATATCGGCAATGGCGCAGCCGGCGGCCTCCTCGACTTCCGCGTCGGAGTCGACAAAAGGCATCTGCAGCGCATTGGCCAGCCGGCGCCCCACGGTCGTCTTCCCGGCGCCCATCAGTCCGACAAGCACCAGGGTGTGGCCGCGCAGCCGCTCCCGCATGCCCCCTTGCCCATCGCCGGGCGCGGGTTCGCCCGCCTGCGGCGTCTGGCCGGTTGCCGCAGGACCGGGTTCAGAGCCCTTCTGGTCGGTCTCAAGGACGCCGGACACGCGCGCCTCCGATGGGTTTGCACAATCGCGGCCCTTTCGGGCCTTCAAAAAACACGGACATGGCCATGATATCTCCGGCATTCACGGCGGAATAGCGGCGAACGCGTCCGGGTCTCAGTTTAGTCGTATTCCTGGGACCAGAGTGCCGATGTTTTGAAAGCCCTGGGGCCGCCGGTTGGCGCCGTTTGGGCCCCGCCCGTTGCGCTCCCGTCGGTACTGCCCGCCGGTATGGATGGTCGAGCGCGCGATGCCAGGGTGGCCCGGCGTGCCGGCCTGTCCTTTCCGAGACGGGCCTCGCATTAAAGAGAATGAAGGCGCTTCCATGGTTCGATTTATGATCGGTCTCCTTCTGGTGCTCGCGATTGTGGGCGGTGTGCTCGGCTGGCTTTGGTATGTGGCGGAATCGCTCGAAACACCTCCCCGTCAGGTCGAGAAAGTGGTGCCCTATGATCCGCCGCGCCGCTGAGCCGGGGACTGGGGTGACCATGGGACGGCGGATTTGCATCACATTATGCCTTCTTGCGGCATGCCAGACGCTCGCATCGGGTGACCTGCGGGCCCAAAGCCGTGAGCGTGGCCCGGTCAATCTGACCGCGCCTTCTGGCCAGTCCTTGCGCGGGGCGCCGGCCAATGCCGCGCGGCCGGCGACTGTGGAACGGTCCGGCGTGGTCGAAATGGGGCCCGTAACGGCCCCAGGTGCCAGGACACCCTCGACCCGGCGTTCCCAGGACGTGGATTTGGGCCGCACGCCTTGGCGCGGCACCGAACCGCTGCTCGCACGCTCTCTTCTTGACAGCCTGCCCATTGGCGCGCCTTCGCCCACCATGGGCGCGATGACCCGGGCCATCCTGCTCGCCCGGGGGCCCCAGGCCTCGGGCCGTCAGCAGCCATGGATCCCCAATTTCGTGGGCACCGCCGCGCCGGACACCCTGTCGGACACGGCAAGGGCTTTCCTGGATCAGCGACTGCTGCACCTGCATGAAGCGGGACATATCGAGGACGCCGAAGCGCTTGCCGCCGAGATCGACGCCAGTGAGGGCGAGGATGATATCCGCGTCTGGATCCAGGCCGTGGCGGCCCTTTTGGACCACGAAGATGAAGACGCCTGCGCCTTGAGTGAAGTGATGCGCACGCGCAGCCGCGATGTGTTCTGGGTGAAGCTGCGCATTTATTGCTATGTGCGCAACGGCCTGCCCCGCCCCGCCCGCACGACCGCGGAAGTTCTGCGCTACCAAAGCCGTGACGAACCGCTTTTCGATGCACTGCTCAACGCCCTGCTCGACAAAACGCCCGTTCCGGACGAGGCGTGGCGCGAGCCCGTATCCGCCCTGCCCTATGCCATGGCCTATTTCGCCGGCATTGCCCTGCCGCCCGAGGCGCTGGCCCGCGCGGAACCCGCCGTGCTGCGCGCGGTTGCCATCGACATTCAGCCCCACGACCCGCGAGAGCCCGCCGCGCCCGCCGACCGGGCCGCAACGCGCCAGGCCCTCGCCGCCGCCGAACGCAGCGTGCTGACGGGCGCTCTGGAGGCCGGAACGCTGGCTCGCGCCTATCTGGAAATTCCTTTTACGGAAAAGGCTCTCGCCGATCCCATCGCGGCCGCGCCCACCATGCCCGCCGAAGAGGCCAACGCCCTCTTTTTTCAGGTGGTGGAGCGGGAAACAATTGCCGCAAGCCGCGTTGAACTTGTCCATGCGGCCCTTGAATTTGCCTGGGAAAACGGCAGCGGTCTGCCCGTCTGCCTCGTTTACGGCGACATGCTGGCGGCCATAGAGCCCGATCCGGATCTCGCCTGGGCCGGGGGCCAACTTGGCCTTGCGGCGCTTGTGGCGGGCCAGCCGGCCCTTGCCTATCGCTGGCGCAGTGTCCTCGACCAGAGCCTGCGCACCGGCACCAACAGCGCCCAAGCGGCGAAGGACCTCAAAACGCTGGATATGGCCCTTGCCATCGCCGCGCCCCGGCCGGAAGGGCCGCGCGCCAGCGGCCTGTTCGGCCTGACGAACGGGTCCGAAGTGCTGCCCGGCGCATGGATGAATGTCACTGCCTGGGTGCGGGAAGTGGAACAAGGGGGCTCGGCCGAAATGGCCGAAAACCTGGAGGCCACACTGTCGTTGATGAGTGTACTGGGCCATCCTTTGACCACGGAGGCCTGGGCGTGGCTTGCCATGCGCCAGGGCCGGGCGGCGGTGGCCCTGCCCTCGCCGGCCCTCGTGCAGCGGGCCAAGGACGCCGTGGACAAGGACCGCGTGGCCGAGGCCCTGTCCATCGCCCTGGTCCTTGCCGGTCAGGACGGCCCGGCCACCCGGTCGCTCAGCCCCATGGTCTCGGCTCTTGAGATCATTGCGGGCCTTAAGCTTGAGGACACCGCCCGTCGGCTGGCCCTGGAGACGTTTCTGGTGCGCTATCAGACCAGCCTTACCGGCCGCAAGCCGCCCGAAGCGGCCGGTCAACCGGTGAAGGACGCGCCCGGCCTGACCGCAGGCCTTGCGGCACCCGGTCCCTGAACGCCCCTGGCGGCCAGTGGCTCCATCTTGGTGAGAGGCCTCTTCCTGGGGAAGCGCCTCATCTTAAGGGGCGGGATTTATGCTGGTAAAATGGTCTAGACTGGCGTCCTAGGACGAGGGGACACGCCATGGCACCTGCAAAGGATCAACCGGTCTTTCCATCGACGCACCCGGATCCCGGCCCAAAGTCAGGACCAGATCTCGGCCCAAACCTTGGCCAGGAGTCCGCCCGCGACGGCGGCGCGGCGCCCGGCGCCAAGGGCGAGGCCCCATCGGGCAGCCTGTCCTCCTGTCTTCAGGCGGGCCACCACTATGTGGAAGCGTTTTTGGAGATGCTCAGCGTCGAGCGCGGCGCCGCCCGCAACACCCTGGAGGCCTACGCCCGGGACCTGCGGGATTTCGCCGGTTTCGTCACGCGCCAGGGCCGCGAGATTGTCTCGGCGGGCGCGGAGGATCTGCGCGCCTATCTGCGCAGCCTGGAGCAGGCCGGCATGGCCGGATCGACCGCCGCCCGGCGTCTGTCGTCCCTGCGCCAGTTCCACAAATTTCTCTACAACGAGGGCATTCGCGACGACGACCCCAGCGCCGGCGTCGACGGCCCGCGCCCGACCCGCAGCCTGCCGCGCACCTTGAGCGAGGGCGATGTGAGCCGCCTGCTCAACGAGGCGCGCAACCACAAGGACACGCCGGAGGACCGGCGTCTGCGCTGCCTCATCGAGGTGCTCTACGCCACCGGCGCGCGGGTGTCCGAACTCGTGGCCTTGCCGTCGGGCGCCCTGACGCCGGATCCGCGCTTTCTCATGATCCAGGGCAAGGGCGGGCGCGAACGCATGGTGCCCTTGAGCGAGGCGGCCTCGGACGCCTTGAGCGCCTATCGCGATGTGCGCGAGCGCTTCCTGCCCAGCAAGGACGCGACCTCGTCCTTCCTGTTTCCCTCCCGGGCGCGCCAGGGGCATCTGACCCGCCACCGCTTTGCCCAGCTCCTGAAAACCCTGGCCGAGCGCGCAGGCCTCGCCCCCGAAAGCCTCTCGCCGCACACCCTGCGCCATGCCTTCGCCAGCCATTTGCTGGCCAATGGCGCCGATCTGCGCGCCGTGCAAATGATGCTGGGCCATGCGGACATCTCCACCACCCAGGTCTATACCCACGTCCTGGAGGAGCGCCTGAAGGCCATCGTTCAGCAGCATCACCCCCTGAGCACCAAGGGCTAAGCGCCAAAGGGTTGGGCGCCAAAAGGCTGGGCGCCAAAGGATGAGCGTCGGCGACCGACGCCCCAAAGGCTTTGGCAAGGATGCCGCAACACAGTGCCGACGCTTGATCCCATCGTCGGCGCGCCGTACTGAGCGGGGACCACCGGTGCCCTGTGCGCTCGCGCCATTCGTTAAGGAGACCCGTCCATGAGCTTCACCCACCATGACCGCCGCGCTGTGCGCCTTGCCCGGTCCAAACTGTTCCTGCCCGGCTCGCGCCGCGATTTCATCGAAAAAGCCGCCAAGGGCGATGCGGACTGCATCTGCATGGACCTAGAGGACGCCGTGGCGCCGAGCGACAAGCTTGAGGCACGCAAGAACATCATCGAGGCGCTGAACGAAGTGGATTTCGGCGACAAGGTCGTCGGCATCCGGATCAATGGCCTTAACACTCACTACGCCTATCGCGATGTGATCGAGATCGTGGAGCAGGGCGGCGAGCGCCTCGACACCATAATGATCCCCAAGGTGGGCACGGGCGGCGATGTCTACGCCATCGACATGCTGGTCTCCCAGGCCGAATGGGCCGTGGGCCGCAAGAAGAAGATCGGCCTTGAGGTCGTGATCGAAAGCGCCATGGGCATTCAGAACGTGGACGAGATCTGCCAGGCGAGCCCGCGCCTTGAGAGCCTCCATTTCGGCGCCGCGGACTACGCCGCCTCGGCCAATATGCGCACCACCAATATCGGCGGGGCGAACGGCGATTACACGGTCATGACGGACCCGGACGAAAACGGCACCCGCTACCTGCACTGGGGCGACATGTGGCACTACACCATCGCCCGCATGGTGGCCTCGGCCCGCTCCTATGGCTTGACGCCCATCGATGGTCCGTTTGGCGATTATTCTGACCCGGATGGTTTGCGCAATCAGGCCCTGCGCACCGCCGTCATGGGATGCGAGGGCAAATGGGCGATCCACCCCAAGCAAGTGCCCCTGTGCAACGAGATCTTCACGCCCCCCGCCAATGAGGTGGACAAGGCGCGGGAAATCCTGGTGGCCATGCAGGAGGCCCAAGGCAAGGGCCTGGGCGCGGCGACCTACAAGGGCACGCTGCTCGCCGCCGCCTCCATCCGCCAGGCCGAAGTGATCGTCCGCCAGGTCGATCTGATCGCCCAAAAAGACCAACAACGGGTCTGACCGGACCCACGCCGCCGCCTCCGGACCACCCCCATGCGCGGACCGTCCGGAGGCGCCCTGACAGGAGTGCCGAGACGGCATGCATCCCTATCTCGAATTCGAAAAACAGATCGCCGACCTTGAAGGCAAGATCGAGGAACTGCGGCAGATTTCGGCCGGCGAGGCCAATGTCGATATCGACGACGAGATCGCCAAGCTGGAAACCAAGGCCTCGGCCCTGCTCAAGGACGCCTATGGCAAGCTGACCCCGTGGCAGAAAACGCAAGTGGCCCGCCACCCGAACCGGCCCCACTGCATCGACTACATCCAGCGTCTGATCGCCGATTTCACGCCGCTCGCCGGTGACCGGCTCTATGGCCAGGACCAGGCGATCATTGGCGGCTTGGGCCGCTTTCGCGGCCGTTCCTGCCTGATCATCGGCCATGAGAAGGGCTCGGACACGCAGACGCGTCTGACGCACAATTTTGGCATGGCGCGCCCGGAAGGCTATCGCAAGGCCATCCGCCTCATGAGCCTCGCCGAGCGCTTTGGGCTTCCCGTGATCTCGCTGGTGGACACCGCCGGCGCCTATCCCGGTCTTGGCGCCGAGGAGCGCGGCCAGGCCGAGGCCATCGCCCGCAGCACCGACCGATGCCTGACCCTCGGTGTGCCGATGATCGCCGTGGTGATCGGCGAGGGGGGCTCGGGCGGCGCGGTCGCTATTGCGACGGCCAACCGGGTGTTGATGCTTGAACACGCCATCTATTCGGTGATTTCGCCGGAAGGCTGCGCCTCGATCCTGTGGCGGGACGCCAACAAGGCCAAGGACGCCGCTGCCGCCATGCGCCTGACGGCCCAGGACCTGCTGGAGCGCAAGGTGATCGACGCCATCATCCCCGAGCCCATCGGCGGCGCGCACCGCGACCCGAATGCCGTCATCGACGGAACGGGCGACCGCATCGAAGAAGCCCTGTTCGACCTGATCGATTTGCCTGCAGATGACCTGCGCCGAGACCGGCGTGAGAAGTTTCTGGCAATCGGGCGCGAGGTTATGTATTGAGCGGTGTTTTCTAAGTGTTGATCACGGCGACTGTTCCGGCGCACGACGTGCGGAAAACGGGATGACTTAGGTGATGACGCCGACCAATGAGATTATGGCCCACGCGGATCATATTGCGGCTTTCAGCATCGGGCATGAGGGTGGCAATCCGGCCGGTGTGGCGATCCTCGACGCACTGCCCGAGCCCGACCAGATGCAGGCGATCGCCAGGGCGATCGGTTATTCCGAAACTGTGTTTGCGGCACGCGAGCGAGAAAACATATGGCGCACTCGCTATTTTGCTCCGACAGCTGAAGTTCCCTTTTGCGGGCACGCCACGATTGCGTTGGGCGCCATGCTCGCCGCACGCGGCCATGTCGGCGATCAAGTGTTGCGCCTCAACGACGGCGAGGCCTCGGTTTGCGGCAACAGATCCGAAACAGGCCTGTCAGCGTCGTTTGAGTCACCGCCAACCGGCCATGAGCCCATCGACGATGCCGGTCTCGACGAGGCATTGTCCGTCTTTGGCTATGACCGGGCCGCGCTTGCGCCGGATCTGCGTCCCGCCATCCTTTATGCGGGTGCACGGCACATGCTTCTCCCGATGAGGACGCCGCAACAGGTGGCGGCCATGGCCTATGACCTGGATCGCGGAGCCGACCTGATGCGCGAGGCGGCCGTCGCAACGGTCATGATCGCCGCCCCGGTTGCAGACCGGCCGGGCACTTGGCATGTCCGCAATCCTTTCGCCTCGGGCGGCGTCTATGAGGACCCCGCCACCGGTGCGGCGGCCGCGGCCTTTGCCGGCTATCTGCGCGCCTTGGGAGCCGCGCCCGGTGAGGCCATCACGATTGAACAGGGCGTTGAAATGGGCGTCCCGTGCCGTATCTCGGCGGTTCTGCCTGAGCGGATCGGCGGGCCTGCCATTGTCCGCGGGGCGGCGCGGTTGCTGAGCCGGTGAAGGCAGAGCGCCGCCAGGCTTCAAGCCGATCCTCATCGGACGCGCGCCCTTGGCCTTGAGCGAGGCCCGCATGTGCGGGATCCTTATTCCTTTGCTCGTTTGAACCCGGGAATGGAGACACCCATGCGCACCCCACCACGCCTTGCATCCCTGGCGGCCGGCCTTGCCCTGCTGCCTCTGGCGGCCTTGGCCGATGGCCATGAGGGTCAATCCAAGGAATGGCCCTTCCCTGAGGACATCCCCACCCCGCAGCCCGCCGATCCGGGCCTTGCCGGGAGCACGCCGCCCAATATCGTGCGCTTTCTCAAGGTGCGTTCTGCGGGGGCGGCGGACCTGTCCCCGGACGGACAAACCATTGCCTTTCGCCAGTCCGTGACCGGTGTGCCGCAAGTGTGGACCGTGCCGGCGACGGGGGGCTGGCCAAGCCAACTGACCTTTGGCGGCGCCGTGTCGAACCACAGCTGGCTGCCCACGGGCGATGGCCTGCTCTATGGCGCCGACAGGGAGGGCGATGAACGCCTTGGCCTGAAGATCATCGCGCCGGACGGCACCTCAGAGCGCATTGCACGGCCCTATTCCCGAGCCTTCGTCGCGCCCGGCGATTATTCCTCTGACGGACGGTATCTCGCCTACGCAACAACGCAGCGCACCGGCAGCGACTACGACATCCATGTGCTCGACCTCGAAACCGGCGCGGATCGGCGCGTCTTCGAGGGCCGTTTCGGCTTCTTTGTCGCCGGCTGGCGCCCCGGCACGTCCGACATTGTCCTGCGCGAAACGCGCGGTGAGGACGGCAACAATCTCCATCTGCTGAACGTTGACACTGGGCTATTGACCCCGCTGTTTGTGCCCGACGAACCCAACGCCTATAGCGACATCACGTGGTTGCCGAACGGCTCCGGCTTCTATCTTACGACCAATCAGGGCCGGGACTTTTCCGCCCTCGCCTTTTACGACATGGGTGAAGGCACGCTGGAGACCGTCGCCGCGCCTGAAAACGCCGATGTGGAAAGCGTGACCCTGGCGGGCGCGGGGCGTTATTTGATCTGGACCGTGAATGATGGCGGGTTCAGCCTGCTGAAGGGGCTCGACCGCTCCACCGGCAAGACGTTGCCCCGGCCGGAAGGCCTGGCGCCGGGCATCTACTCCTTGGACGGCGCCGAGGACGCGCCCGTGGTGGCGATCACCGTGCGCGGCCCCGCCACACCGGGTGAAATCCGGACCTGGAACATCGAAACGAACCGCCTGGTCCTGGCCGCGCCCTCTGAACTCGCCGGCCTCGATCCATCCGCGTTCGTTACGCCCGAAAGCCTGTTCTTCAAGGCCAGCGACGGCGTGCGGCTCAACGGCCTGTTCTACAAGCCGCAAGGGGCGGGCGATACGCCGCCGCCGGTCGTTGTCATGGTTCATGGTGGCCCCACGGCCCAGGCACGTCCGGGTTTTCGCGCTGTCACGCAATATCTGCTGGCGCAAGGGATTGCCGTCTTTGACCTGAATTTCCGGGGCTCAACGGGTTTCGGAAAGCGCTTTGCCAATCTTGACAATCAGTTCAATCGCACCGACTCGGTGCGCGACGTGGCCGATGCCATTGACTGGCTGGGCACCACAGGCCGGGTGAACGCCAAAAAGGCGGCCGTAATGGGCGGATCCTATGGGGGCTACCTCACGAATGCCGTTGTGGGCATGTACCCGGACAAATTCGTGGCCGGCGTGTCCTTCGTGGGCGTGTCCGACTGGGTGCGGGCGCTTGAGACGGCCTCCCCGGCCCTGAAAGCCTCGGACCGGATCGAGTATGGCGACATCACCGACCCGAAGGTGCGCGAGTATCACGCCTCGATCTCGCCGATCAATTTTGTGGACAAGATCACCGCGTCCCTGATGGTTCTTCACGGGGCCAACGACCCCCGCGACCCCATCGAGGAATCGGATGCCCTTGTGAAAGCCATCCGGGCCCGGGGCGGCGAGGTCACGTATCTGCGCTTTCCGGACGAAGGCCACGGCATCCGCAAGATCGAGAACCGGATCACCGCCTATCGCCGGATCGCCGCATTCTTGAAAGAAGAACTTCAGTAAACGGCGGGTTCAGTCCGTGTGTAGGGGCGCCGCCGGCCAACGGGGTGCCCCTTTTTTTGGTGAAGCCTTTTTCAGACGCCCGGTCTTCAGACGCCCGGTCTATCGTGGCTTCGTGGCCTGGCTTTGGAAAGTGTCCGGACAAATGGCATCAAGCCGAAGGATGCCATCCAGGTGGCAACAGCCATTGAAGCCGTTTTTTTTGCCCTCGAAACCTTCGATGAGAAGCCCCTTAAAAAAGCGGGAATGCAGGCAGTCCAACCCTCTTGATCAAGGCTCGCCAGCGCCCGCGCCAAGCACGGTTGGATCTTTGACCGCCCGTCTATGAGGGCCTCACTTCCCCCACCCCAATTGCGACTGGAACGCCCCAAAATAGTCCGCATACGCCTGCGGCAAGTCGATCGGATAAAGAGCACCGGAGACCGCCGCCACGACCGTGATGCTGAAGAAGGCTCCGACCGTGACCAACGCCCATGGCACATAGACTCCACGGGATGCAAACCGCCATGCGCAGGCGGCGTGGGCGAAGACGGTGAAAATCGCCAGCGCGTAATAGGGCCTGAAGGTATAGAGGAACGGCTCCAGCGTGGCCGTGCCGGCCGCCCAGTAAAAATTGGTCTCCAGGCCGACAAGGTGGCGGGTCACGAGCGCGGCCGTTGTGTGGGCCAGCAGGAAAAAGGCCAGATAGCCCCCGCTTGCCAGTTGCAGCCACCCCCAAAACCCCTTGCCGGGCTCAGCCCAGCGCCGCCTGAAGAGCCGGATGCCCAGGATGACCTGGGTGAGGATCGTCGCGGCGAGCACTGGCTCCACAAAGGGGCTGCGATAGACGTCCTCAATCGCCTTCTGGGCGGCGATATGCGCCTCTGCACTCCAAAGGGCCGCCCCGTGAACGGCCATGTGAGCCGCAATGAACAGTCCCAAAAGGCCGGCAAGGCCTCGATGCACCATCGCCACGCCCATGGACCGCCCCTTTCCGCGCTCATAATTCGGACATTCTATATCCGAGTTATGAGCCAGACCCGACGAGGATGCAAGAGCCCCTTGGCATGGCCCGGCAACGGTGCCATGGCTGGGCCCATGCAGATCGGTAAAGGAGTGGAATGGGCGGTGCACGCCTGCGCGCTGCTTGGCGCCCTTGGCGAGAATGAAGGGCTGCGTGCCGAGGCCCTGGCGGCATATCACGGCGTGCCGCGGGCCTATATGGCAAAGCAGCTTCAAGCCCTAAGCAAGGCGGGCCTCGTTCAAACCGTGAAGGGCGCCCGGGGCGGCTACCGTCTGGCGCGCGCCCCGGGCGAGATTTCACTCTGGGACATCATGGCGGCGGTGGAGGGCTCCGGCCCCGCCTTCACCTGCACCGAGATCCGCCAAAACGGTCCGTGCGGCGCGGCGCCCGAGGCCTGCAAGACCCCCTGCCCCATCGCCCGCGGGTTTCGTGAAGCCGAAACGGCCTATCGCGCGGTCTTGAAGGGCATCACGGTGGCGGACATGGCTCGGGACGCCGCCGCCGACATGACCGAGGACCAGGCGATGCGCATTATGACGTGGGCGCAGGCGAATGTCGTCCGTCTGCAGTCCAAATGATCCGTCCCTTGGCCACTGCCGCACGCCCCTAGTGCAGCGGCACATGTCGATGATTCAGTTTCATGCCGTCATGGCGAGCAAAGCGAAGCCATGCAGGGCAACGAAAACCGGAGCCAGTGGCCCTGGATCGCCGCGCCGCCCAAGAGCGGCTCGCAATGACAAGCTGCACCATCTGAACGAATCAATGACCTAGAGCACCAACCCGCGCTTGAAGGCCCGCAAGTCTTCGACGAACGGGGCCGGCTTTTCCATGGCCGCGAAATGTCCGCCCTCGCCCATGTCGGTCCAGTGGACGACATTGTAGCTCTTTTCCACATGGCTGCGCGGCGGCCACTGGAAAATATCGCCCGGGAAATTTGCAACGCCCACGGGCTTTTCAAGGCGCTGACCGTCCGGGATGGGCGTGCCGTACTGGTCCTCGATGAGGCCCCGATACTGCCAGCTGGCGGTGTTGAAGGTCCGCGTGACGAGATAAATCATGATGTTGGTCAGAAGCTGATCCTTCGTGTAGACACTTTCCGGATCATCACCCTTCGTGTCCGACCAGGTGGTGAATTTCTCCACCAGCCAGGCCGCAACGCCCACGGGGCTGTCCATCATGGCATAACTCAGGCTCTGCGGCTTCGTCATTTGCACACGGAAATAAGCCCCTTCCGCATCGAAAGTGGCGGATGCGGCCCGCTCAAAGCCGATCT
Organism: uncultured Alphaproteobacteria bacterium; assembly: GCA_964474635.1. Lineage (GTDB taxonomy): Bacteria > Pseudomonadota > Alphaproteobacteria > JAJFIK01 > JAJFIK01 > CAYUYV01. The sequence continues at coordinate 24,974 of CAYYTT010000018.1, forward strand.
CTTCTTCCGTCTGCGCCGCGATATCCGTCCTGCGCCAGCCATACATGTTCAGATGGACGGCCCGGCAGGCCGGGTCGTCATGGCCCAGAAAGGCCGAGATCAAAGACCCCCAGTCCCCGCCTTGGGCAACATAGTCCGTATAGCCCAGATGGCCGTTCATGATTTGCGCCAGATAGGCGGCGATCCGCCGCGAGCCCATGGGGTTCGCTGGCTTGCCTGAAAAGCCGTACCCCACCAGCGACGGCACCACCACGTCGAAGGCATCCGCTTCGGAGCCGCCGAAGCGTTCCGGATGGGCCAAGGGCTCGATCACATCCATGAACTCCAAAAAGGATCCGGGCCAGCCATGGCTGATGATCAACGGACGGGCGTCATGGCCGGAGCCCTTTTCGTGGATGAAATGGATCGGGATGGTCTCGCCCTCGACCGTCGCGGCCGCCTTGAAATGGGGGAACCGGTTCATGGCCGTTTCCTGGGCGCGCCAATCGTAATGGGTGGTCCAGTAGGCGCACAGCTCGCGCATGTAGTCGAGATTGGCCCCATAGGCCCAGCCGCCATTGGCTGGCATTTCGTGCCAATCATAGGTGCGAACCCGGTCCAAAATCCCCTCAATGACGGCATCGGCGATGTCGATGTGGAACGGCTCTACCTCGGTCAAGGCCATGGTGCTTTCCCCAATAGTTCGAATTATTCATCCGTCATCGGCCGGTCTTGCGCGGCCGAGCCTGCGCAAGGCCAAGCATGGCACCATCTCCTCAGCCTTGACAGGGTCTAATCCATTCTCAACGCTCAAGGTCAATAAAGGGAGAAACAGCCCATGCGCGCCGTCGTGAGCCGACACAGCCGTCTAAGCGTCGAGGATTGGCCCGATCCGGTGCCCGGCGAAGGCGAGATCCTGGTGCGGGTGCGGGCCTGCGGAATTTGCGGGTCAGATCTGCACTTGCTGCACCACGCCGAGCGCCTGTCGGAACTCTCGGCCCGGTCCGGCGCCCCCTTCGCCATGGACATGGGGCGCGGCGTGGTGTTCGGGCACGAAATGAGCGGCGAAATCGTCGATTACGGCCCCAAGACCGAACGCACGATGCCCATTGGCACGCCGGTCACCATGCTGCCCATCGGTCTGGGCCCCAATGGTGTCGAGACCATCGGCTATTCGGACAGGTTTCCGGGCGGCTACGGGCAATATGTCCGTGCCGTGAGGGACCTGACAGTCCCGCTGCCCAGCGGACTGCCCCACGACCTTGCTGCGCTGACCGAACCCATGGCCGTGGGGTTTCACGCCGTGCAAAAGGCCGAAATGGTGGCGGCCGACGTGGCCGTGGTCATTGGCTGCGGGCCCGTCGGCCTGTCGGTGATCCTGGCCCTTAAGGCTGCCGGTCACGGACCGATCATCGCGGCCGATTTTTCCGCCGCGCGCCGCGCCGCGGCCGAGGCTTGCGGCGCGGACATCGTGGTCGATCCGGCGACGGATTCACCCTATCGTTTCTGGTCTGACTTTTCCGTCCCCGCGACCGCGAATGAGCGGTTCCTGGCCCGGGTGGCCGGCGCCCCGTCGCGCACGGGCGTCCTGTTCGAGTGTGTCGGCGTGCCGGGCCTGCTTCAAAATCTGGTGGAAGGCGCGCCGCCGGATGCACGGATTATTGTCGTGGGCGTGTGCATGGAACCGGACCGGATCGAACCGGCCATGGCCATCACCAAGGAACTCGATTTGCGCTTCGTGCTCGGCTACACGCCGGAAGAATTCGCCGAAACGCTCCACGCCATCGCCGACGGGCGCATCGACGTGGCCCCTTTGATCACGGACAAGGTCGGATTGTCGGGTGTGGCGGACGCCTTTGAGCGGCTCTCGAGCCCCAACGAGCAGGTCAAGGTGCTGATCGATCCCTTCAAGACCTGAGCGATCAGGCGATCCTTCGGGGTCAGTCCTGGTGCGATGGCGGCGTGTGGAGCTTTGCGGCAAAGACCGAAAGATCCTTTCGGATTGCGGGCCAGCGCCCGTCTCCCAACAAGGCGACGGCCTGCGCCTGGGCCTCGTGCCACTGGGGCATGGCGCTTTCCATCATGGCCCGGCCCGCATCGGTAAGGGCCGCCAGGCGCTCGCGTTTGTCCGCGCCGGGTAGAACCTGCAAATAGCCCGCCCGCTCCAGGGGTTTCAGATTGCGCGTCAGCGTCGTGCGGTCCATGACCAGGTCCTGCGCCAGATCACTCATCCGGCGGGCCTTTCCATGCCACATGAGAACGGCCAGGATCGAGAACTGGGTGATGCGCAGCTTGTGCTCTGCAAGCACGGTATCGAAAAGCTGGGTGACGGCCCGGCTCGCCTTGCGCAGGTTGAAACACACGCATTCGGACAGGTCCGCGGCCGGCCCATCCGGCCCGTTTTCCTTGTCGGATCCGTTCATCCGCTCACCCCGTTCGCGACCAGGGCGTCGCGAATTCCGTCAAAGACATACTGGACCGACAGGGCCGCCAGCAGCATGCCCATGACACGGGTGATCACGATCGAGGCCGTCTCGCCGGCATAATCAAGGAGCCGAACAGCGGAAATCAGCAGCACGAAAGTCAGCAGCATGATGATCAAGAGGGCAAGGATCACACTGACCTGCGCCGCGATCATGCCACGGTTCTCACTCATCAAAAGAAGGATGGACGCCATGGCCCCGGGCCCGGCCAGCAGCGGCAGGGCGAGTGGAAAGACCGAGATATCCTCCGGCTTTTCATCGTAAAGATTGTCCAGTTCATGGGCGGCAAGGCTTTTTTCCGCCGACGCGCTGCGCCGCCGGGTGCGCTGCTCGAAAACCATCTCAAGCCCGATCAGGAACAACAAGATGCCCCCCGCCGTGCGAAAGGCGGGCATGCCAATGCCGATCCGGGTGATCAGCCCCTCACCAAACAGGGCAAAGAGCGACATGACGATGGTCGCGATGATCACGGCCTTGAGCGCCATGGTGACGCGATGGCGAAAGGACGTGCCGGCGGTCAGGGACGCAAATATGGGCAGGACGCCCAAGGGGTCCACGACCACGAACAGGGTCACCACCGCCGTGAGCAGGTAATCAAAACTGAATCCCAGGCCGTCCATGCCCTCACCCCTTCACCCTAATGGCCCGCCGCGCCCACGCCCGCGGGCCAGCCAGATCACATCGATCCGGCCGAATACCGGGTTGGCAGATCGCAGCTTGGCTGGGTCTCGGTCAAGACCTCGGCATCCTTGCGCGCCGAGACGGAGCGCCCATAAAGCGCCGAAAGCGGGGCCGCCGTCACCCCATGGAGCAGAATACTCAAGGCCACTGTCATGATGGTTACCGCCGTGATTTGCGAGGCCGCCCCAATGCCCATGCCCTCATCGATGACGAGCAGGGCGAACAGGATCGAGGCAAGGCCGCGCGGTCCGAACCATCCCAGAAACAGCACCGTTGGCGCCAAGAGCCGCGCTCCGATGAGGCTGAGCCCCACGGGGACCATGCGAATGACGGTGAGGGCGAGAAGCGCGTAGACCAGCGCGGGCCAGGAGGCCGTTTCCATCAGCTCGGGCAGCAGGATCGCCCCGAAAATCAAGAAAACGAAAAGGGTCAGCAACTGGCCCTCCGCTTCGGCGAATTCGAGCACGAAGCGCGAGCATTTGCGTGTGGTGTTGCCCATGGTGAGGCCGGCCACGAACGCCGCGATGAAGCCATTGCCCCCGATGGTCTCGGCCAGACCGTAGGCAAGCAGGGCAAGGGCGATCGCGCTGACACCCTGGAAGGCTTCGGTCATGAAACCGGTCCGCTGGGTCCATTCGAGGGCACGGCCGCCGATGAGGCCGACGGCGACGCCGGCCGCCGGACCGAGCGTCACCTGGAGGAGGCCGAAGACCAGGAAGGACGTTTCCCCCGCCCCGTGGTGGCCCATGGCCGCAAGGCACAGGAACAAAATGATAACCGGCAGGGCGATGCCATCGTTCAGACCGCTTTCCACATTCAAGGCCTGGCGAATGCGCTTGGGCACGGCCGGACTGGAGACGACGGCCTGGCCAAGCGCCGCATCCGTCGGGGCCAGGATGGCCGCGAGCAGGGCGGCTTCCCACAGGGTGAAGCCCGGAAAGAGCACAAGCGCAAGGCCGGTGCCGGCAAGGATCGTGAGCGGCATGCCGATGGTCAGCATGCGCACCGGAATGGTGAAGTCGGCGCGCAAACGGGTGAAGTCGATGCGCGCCGCATCGGTGAACAAGACGATGATCAGTGTCAATTCGGCGAGCAGATGAATGGCGCTATGGTCGAGGTCCAGAGCGATCAGCCCCAGGCCCTGCGCACCGGCTACAAGGCCGAACAGGGCAAAAGCGAGGGGCGGCGTGAGGGCAAGCCGATCGGCCCGCCCGGAAATCATGGCAAAGCCTAGGATCGCCGAAGCGATGAAAACAAAGTTCATGCTGTCCATGGCGCGCGCTTGCCTCCGCTTTTGCGACGCGCATCGCCCCGCACCGGACCACGCCGCGCCTTCGCCGTGAAGCGATCCGGGTTCCCAAACCGCTC
>CAYYTT010000018.1:29584-30731 GCA_964474635.1 uncultured Alphaproteobacteria bacterium
GAACCCAAACTGCTTGAACCCAAACTGCTTGAACCAAGGGTCCTGACCTGTCCGGCCCATCACAGACCCAGACTTTATGCCTGCGGCATTCTGTCTGTTGATCCATGTCAACGAGCTGTTCCCAGCAATCCGCTAGCGTTTGGCCATGGGCCCGGTGAGTCCCCTTTCACCGATCGACCGGTGAGCCCAAACAACACATCTGCCATTCGCGCAGGTCTTCTTGCCTAGCCCTGTGCGGGGCCTTCGCGCCGACCCGACAATGGGTGGAATGCGTTGGATACTGCAGATGGGAAAGGATGGCCATGCGCGCCTTGATCGTCGATCATCAACCCTTGTTTATCGATGGCGTCGCCACCGTCCTGCGTCAGAGCAAAGGCGCCGACCAGATTTTTCGTGCCTCGTCCATCGATCAAGCTCTCGGCATCGTTGGAGACCATCCCGCGATCGACGTCGCCGTGATGTGCGTGGAGCGCCCTGTCTGTCCGGTGCCACGCGCGATCCGGGATTTTGTGGCCGAAGCCCCCAATATCCCCATTCTTGCCCTTGTGGGGATCGTCGATGTGCGTCTGTTGCGGGAAGTGATGCGAGCCGGTGCCCAGGGCATTGTCTCGCGCGGCGTGACTGCACAGACCCTGACCGTCGCCCTCGACAAGATCATGTCGGGCGGGCGGTACATCCCCGAAGACCTGCCGATGGACGCTCCGCTTGAGAATGGCCATGGCGCGCTGGGGAATGGGGCCACCGACGCCGATGGCGGCGGCTCGGACATTTCTCACCTGACGCCGCGCCAGCGTGACGTGCTGCAGCTTTTGGCGCTGGGGCAGTCCAACCAGGAAATCGCGGGCGAGCTCGGCATCGCACTCGCCACGGTAAAGCTGCACGTGAATGCCATCCTGCGCAGCCTGAAGGTGCGCAACCGCACCGAAGCCGCAGCCATGGCCATCGTCAGCGGCCTGCTGAACCCTGCCGGGCGCACAAGCAGCCCGGCGCAGGCGACACCGAGCTTGTCCGACATGGGCGGCGGTCGCCCGGCAACCCACGCGGGGACGCCCTCGGTCGACTGACCGGGCGGCCCGCGCCGCAGCGGCTCGCTCCCCCTCACAGTTCATGACAAAGCCGCCCGCGAGCCATCGCGGGCGGCTTTGTC
>CAYYTT010000018.1:30831-39144 GCA_964474635.1 uncultured Alphaproteobacteria bacterium
TCCCCCTCACAGTTCATGACAAAGCCGCCCGCGAGCCATCGCGGGCGGCTTTGTCATTCACAAAAAGCATTGGCCATCGGCCACTGCCTCCCCCTCCAGACACGGGGTGTCCCTCGCGGGGTGTCCCTGGCGCGCTGATCGTGCCCCGGGAGGGGACCCAAGTCTGGGGTCCCGCAAGTCTGGGGTCCGATTGCGGCGCGAGGGGATAAAGCCGCGCCGCGATCAGGCCCCGGCGGGGGCCTGGGCCTTAACCCTGGAAGACGTTCTTGATGACAAGCAGGGCCGTGATCAGCAGGGGAATGGCATAACGGCACAGGATCTGCCAGGCCCGGAACAGGGGTTCGGGCAATTGCAGTTCCTCCCGCATGACCTGCTCGGAGACCACCCAACCGGTGAAGAGCGACACCAGAATGCCGCTGATGGGCAGGAGGAAATTCGAGGTCAGGACATCGAGAACGTCGAAAAACGTCTTTTCGAAAAACGGCCCGAAATTCAACGGATAGAAATCCGACCAGACATTGGTCGACAGCACTGAACCGATCCCGACGGCCCACGCAATGATGCCCCAGCGCAGGGAGGCTTCGGGCCGGTGCCACTTCAAGCGGTCCTCCGACCAGGACACGATCACCTCAAACAGGGAAATGGCCGAGGTGAGCGCGGCGAAGAACGCCAGCAGAAAGAAGATCCCGCCCACATAGGCCGCGCCCGGAAGCTGGCCGATGGCGGCGGGCAAGGTGGCGAACAGCAGGCCCGGCCCGCCATTGGGCTCCAGATCGGGGACCGCGAAGACCAGCGGGAAGATCGCCAGGCCGGCGAGCAGAGCCACGATGGTATCAGCCCCGGCAACAGTGGTCGCCGATGAGGAAATGTTCTGCTCGCGGGTCAGATAGGCGCCGTAAGTGATCATGATCGCCGATCCGACACCCACCGAAAAAAAGGCCTGGCCGATGGCCTCAATGACCGTGCCCGCATCGATCTTGTTGAAATCGGGTGTGAACAGGAAGGACAGGGCCTCGGACAGGTTTCCGACGATGCAGGAGTAGACGACCATGCCCAACAGCATGATGAAAAACGCCGGCATCAGGATATTGGCGGCGACCTCGATGCCGCCGCGCAGACCCCGCGCCACCACAAAGGCCGTCAGACCCATGAAGGCCGTATGCCAGCCGAGCACCCAGGACGGATTGCCGATCAAATCGCCGAATTTGGCGCCGGCATTGTCAAAACTCGCCCCGTCGAACTGGCCGGTGAAGAAAATCGGCACATAGGCCATCACCCAGCCGGCGATCACACTGTAAAAGCTCACGATCATAAAGCCGGCGATCATGCCGACCCAGCCGATGATCTTCCAGGCCGTCGTGCTTTTGGCCTCAATGGCCATTTCTTCGGACGCGCCGACCGCCGAGAGCCCCGTGCGCCGGCCGATGACATATTCAGACATCAGCACCGGCAGCGCGACCAGGAACACCGCCGCGATGTAGATGAAAACGAAGGCCGCGCCGCCATTCTGGCCCGCTTCATAGGGAAAGCGCCAGAAATTGCCCAAACCGACGGCGGACCCGACGGCCGCCATGATGAAGGTGAAACGGGACGACCAGGTTTCATGGACGCTAGCACGCTGCATAGGGGCTCCCCAAGGCTATGGTGGCACGACACTTGAGGCTAACCGCCCCGAAATTCGGCTGCAAACTAGGCCCTGTTGCCGGTAACGGCAAACACACGAGCCCCAAGGCGCGGGCGCGTGCCGCCGTCCCCGCGCTCAAGACCATGATACGGGCAAGGTCGCAGAAAAGTTTAGAGGGGCGTGCGCGCGAGCCCTGCCCTGGCGGGTCGGCGGGGCGCCCAGTCGACAGGCCCCAGAGCAGCGGGCGCGAAATCGAGGTCAGTCTGAGACCAGCGCGCCGCTGCTCTGGTTTTGTTGCGCTCACGCGCCGCCATCGCACTTTTGGGGGCTTTCGCGAGGACGGCGCAGCGGCGCCGGGCCGTCCTCGCGGCCTTAAGCCCAATGCCGATGACCCGCCCCACGCCCAAGTGCATTGCTTCATTCAGATGGTGCAGCTTGTCATCGCGAGCCGCTCTTGGGCGGCGCGGCGATCCAGGGCCACTGGCTTCGGATTTCATTGCCCTGGATGGCTTCGCTTTGCTCACCATGAGGCCATGACGGCATGAAACTGCATCATCTGAATGTGCCCCGCGCCCTAGGCGGCGACGTCCGGGTAGAGCTCGTTGAGCGGCACGGAGCGACCGTCGTCTTGGACGATGCGCACATGGAACCGGCGCAATCGGCGCGGCTCGCTGACACCGCAGGAATGGGCGATGGTCTCCACCTCGTGGACCAGGTTTTTGCAGTAATTGGCCACCCGGACCGCCTTTTCTTCCGGGTCGAGACCCGCCTGAAGCCGCTTGTTGTGGGTCGTCACCCCCGTGGGGCAGGTGTTTTTGTTGCATTTAAGCGCCTGAATGCACCCCAGCGAGAACATGAAGCCGCGGGCCGTGGTCACCACATCGGCGCCCGCACACAGGGCCCAGGCCACATTGGACGGGGTGATCAGCTTGCCCGACGCCACGATGCGAATGCGATCCTTGAGATTTTCACGATACAGAATGTCCGCTATGAGCGGCAGGGACTCGCGTAAAGTAAGACCCACACTGTCCATAAGCGGCATGGGCGCTGCACCGGTGCCGCCATCGCCGCTGTCGATGGTGATGAAATCCGGCGCATGCTCGATGCCCCGGGCATGGATCGCCTTGCACATCTGCTCAATCCAGCCATAGGCGCCGATCACGGTCTTGAAGCCTGTGGGTTTGCCCGTCAGGGCACGAACTTCGGCGATGAAGTCGAGCAGGTCTTCGACGCTGTCGATTTCGGGATGGCGGTTCGGCGAAATGGAGTCCGTGCCAACGGGGATGCCCCGGATCTTCGCAATTTCGGGCGTCACTTTTTCGCCCGGCAGGATGCCGCCCTTGCCCGGCTTGGCGCCCTGGCTCAGTTTGACTTCGAACATCTTGACCGCGTCATGGGTAGCGACGGCTTTGAGCTTGTCCGGACACAGACGGCCGTCTTCGGTGCGCACGCCGTATTTTGCCGTGCCGATCTGGAACACGATGTCCGCCCCGCCCTCCAGGTGAAAGGGCGACAACGCGCCCTCGCCCGTATTCATCCAGCACCCGGCCATGTGTGCGCCCTTCGATAGGGCGAGAACAGCGGGCTTTGAAATGGCGCCATAACTCATGCCGGAAATGTTCAGGATGGATTTTGCCATATACGGCTTTTCGCAGTAGGGGCCGAATTGGAGGGGCTCGGTCTTGGCCGCATCGCTTTCAAGGGTCGGGAACGCGCAGTTGACAAAGATAGGCGTTCCCGGAACGGACAATTGCTTGGTCGAGCCGAAGGCGATGGTGTTGTCCTTGTCGTTCGCGGCCCGGTAGCTCCAGTCGCGCTCGGCACGGTTGAAGGGCAATTCCTCCCGGTCCATGGCGAAGAAATATTGCCGGAAGAACTCTCCCAGCGTGGACAGAAAATAGCGAAAATGTCCGATGACGGGGTAATTGCGCAGGATGGCGTCTTTTGTCTGCACACTGTCGGCAATGAAGGTCACAATGACCAGGAGGACAAATCCGCCGACAGTGATCACGAACAGCGTGGCGAGCAAATCGAGGATCCCGATGATCCAGGTCGGCAAAAACATGGCTGAGCCCTCATCTTTTCTTATCGCGGCGGCCGCCGTGACAGCCCTGCTCTATGAGGATCCTATCGTGTTTTGCCGCCGGCGCCGAATGGCGCCCCCAGGCCGGCCCGCAGAAAAAGAGCGTGCGCATTGCAAAAAAGACGAACGCGGGCGGGATAGGCCCGCCCGCGTTTGATCCGCGTTTGAGATGTCCGGTTCGCTCACAAATGGCGGCGCCATGGCACGACGCCGCCAGCGCCCCTCACGCCGCCTGGCGTTCGGAAAAGGTGATGCCGAAGATGAGCGCGTAGAGGGCCGGCAAAACGATCAGGGTCAGCGCCGTCGCGACGGACAGGCCGAAGGCGATGACCACGGCCATGGACCCGAAGAAGACGTCCGACATGAGTGGGATGACCCCGAGGATCGTCGTCAGGGCCCCCATGCAGACGGGGCGCACCCGGCTCAGCGTGCTGTCGATGACGGCATCGAAACGCGCCTTGCCCTCCCCGATTTCCAGATCGATCTGGTCGGCGAGCACGATAGCGTTCTTGATCAACAGTCCGGACAAGGACAATGTCCCCAGGATCGCCATGAAATCGAAAATCGTGTCGGTGACAAGCAGTCCGAGCACGACGCCGACCAGGGAACAGGGCACCAGGAGCCAGATCACCAGCGGCTGACGCAGCGCGTTGAACAGAACCACGACCGTCAGGATCATGGCCATCAGGCCGAGGGGCAAGGTGCCCGCCAGGGCCTCGTTGGCCTCCGCGCTGTCGCCCAGTTCCCCGTCCCATTCGAGGGTGTATCCCGGCGGCAGGGGAATGGCCTCGATCTGGGGCTGCACGCGGGCCAGCACCACGGAGGCCTCGATGCCGCGGGAGGGGTCGGCCTGGGCCTTGATGGTCCATACCCGGTCGACCCGCTTCACCCGGTTGTCGCGCCATTGAATGGTCACGTCATCGACGACTTCACTGACCGGGACGGTCCGGCCCGTTCGTTCGCTGGGCACTTGAATGCCCGAGGCAGTGGCCATGTCGACACGCTCCCGCTCCGGCGCCCGGGCCATGATCGGGATCAATTCATCGCCTTCGCGATAAACGCCCACGGTCTGACCGGAAAAATTCGACCGCAGAGCATTGGCCACCGCTTCGCGGGACGCGCCCACCCGGCGCCCACGCGCCTCCGAATAGACCGGTTCGATGACGGGCACCTGCTGGCGCCAATCGGACTTGACGGAAACGGTCTGGGGATCGGCATCCAGAATGGCCCTCGCCGTGCGCTCAAGCTCCCGCAGGACCTCCGGATCCGGGCCCTTGAAGGAGGCCTCGATTTTCGAACCCTGGCTGGGGCCGAGGCGGAAGCGCCAGACCCGCGCCTGGACGGCCGGGTAATTGGCGTCCACATGGGCCTGGATCTCGTCGATCAGACCTTCGATTTTATCGAGGGAGTCGATCTGCAACAGGAACTGTCCGAACGCGGCATTTCGGTCCTCGGGACTGTAGGTCAGCATGTAGCGCGAGGTGCCCCCGCCCACAAGCGTATGCACATGCTCCACCCCGTCATATTCGGCCAGCACCGGCTCCAGGGTTTTCATGGTGCGCGACGTGGTCTCCAGGTCCGTGCCTTCGGTCATCCAGAAATCGACCGCAATCTGCGGGTTGGTCGATGTGGGGAAAAATCCGACGGTCACATACCGAAAGCCGTAGATGGACAGAACGAACGCGCCCACCGCGAGCCCGATGGTGACCAGATGGAACCGGACCGCATTGGTCAGTACGGCCCTGTAAATCCGCGTCGGCGCATTGGGCGCCGCCGGCGCATCGCCCTCCACGATGTCCTTCGGCGTGAACAGCAGGTCCGCCAGCATGGGCACTAAGGTCAGGGCGAAAAGCCAACTGAAGCCCAGCGAAATCAGGATCACCCAGAACAGGTGATTGGTGTATTCGGCCGTGTTGCCGGGCGCGAACCCGATGGGCGCAAAGGCCAAGATGCCCACCACTGTCCCGCCGAGCAGGGCCCATTTCGTCTGCCCGACAATCCGGCTCGCCGATTTCAGAACGGACTCGCCCCGATTGACGCCGACCAGAACGCCCTCGGCAATCACGATGGCGTTGTCCACCAGCATGCCCAGCGCGATGATCAGTGCACCAAGAGAAATCCGGTGCAGCGGGATCTCGATGACCAGCATCACCCCGAGCGTGGCCGCGATGGTGACAAGGAGCGTGGCCCCAATGACGATGGCCGAACGCAGGCCCATGAAGGCAAACAACGTACCCAGCACGATCAACAGCGCCGCGGCCACATTGACCACAAAACTCTGGACGGCGGCATTCACGATCTTGCCCTGGTGATAGAACTCGATGACCTCGATCCCCCACGGACGGGTCTCGATAGTCTCGGCAATCCGCGCATCGACCGCGTCCCCGACCTTGGCCACATTCGCGCCGGCCACATTGGCAATCGCCAGCGTGATGGCCTCCTGCCCGTCCCAGCGGACCCGGTAGCTGGCGGGCTCCCTATAGCCGCGCTTCACGCTCGCGATGTCGTGCAGATAGATAAGGTCGTTGTTGGATCCGGCGGAGACCACAAGGTTGCGGATGGCCTCCACGGTGTTCAACTCACCCGTTGGATGGATGTCGACCCGCAGGTCGCCGAGCTCGGCCGTACCGGCCGACACGACGGAGTTCTGCTCACTGAGGTTCTCGAATACCGAACTGAGGGACACGCCCAGCGCAGCCGCCCGGTCACGGGCGATTTCCACATAGATGACTTCCTGCTGCGCGCCCCGGACTTCGATCTGGGCCACACCGTCCACGAGCAGAAGGTCCTTACGCAGCGCGTCGGCATAATCCTCAAGCTCCCGGATCGTGTAGTCCGGGCCCGTGATGACGTAGTAAAGACCGTACACGTCGCCGAAGTCATCGACGATGATCGGCTCCGCGGCATTGGGCGGCAGACTGCTGCGGGCGTTGTTGACCCGGTCCCGCATACGGCCCCAAACACCCTCAAGGGCCCGTTTGTCGGGCGCGAAGGTGTGCTTGATCTCCACTTCGATAATGGACCGGCCGAAGGTGGCGGTGGACCGGATCTCGTCCACTTCCTGCATGCCCTGCAGTTCGGCGACGAGGGTTTCGCTCACCTCGTCGATCACTTCAAGGGGCGTTGCGCCCGGATAGTTGGTGATGATCTGTGCGTTGCGGATCAGGAATTCCGGATCCTCAAAACGCGGCATGTTGAAATAGGCAAAAACACCGGCCGCCAGGGCGAGGGTAATGACCAGCGAACTGAGCAGCCGGTTCTTGATGGCACCTTCCACCAAATTCATGGCTTGCCCCCATCCTGCACGAGGGGAACGATTTTCATGCCATCGACAAGATAGGATGCGCCGGAGATGACCACCTGCTCACCCGGCTCAAGACCTGACGTAATACGGACGGCCTGACCCACTTCGCCCCGCGCCACATCCACCTGACGCTTCGAGACGGTCTTTGTGCCCGGTTCGAAAACAAACACGAATGTGTCGCCGCTCTCCCCGACGATGGCCGTCACCGGAACCATCACGCCGACACCGTTTTCCTCGCCTCGCAGGCGGAAACGGCCTTCCAGGAACCCGGTCATGCCCGGAAGGGCTTCGAGTTCCTCGGGCGGGGTGAAGGCGAAGCGTGCCGTGAAGGTCTGCGTTCCGGGGTCGGACGTTTGAGAGGCTTCGCGCAGCTCCGCCTCCATGACGAGGTCAGGGCGCACGTCGAGGCTGACCTTGAGGCTGATCGGCTCGATGCGCCCGCGGCTGGCCACGAGGGAGGCTGGGACCTGCGCCACCGCGTCGAGCTGGCCGTCGCTTTGCAGCGTTGCGATGGGCTGTTGGGGCGCGATGGATTCAAAGGCTTCGACCTCGACTTTGGCCACGATTCCATCGAACGGGGCGGTAATGGTGGAGTCCTCAAGTGCCTTGCGGGCCCGCTCCAAATCCGCCCGGGCCACGTCGACGCCGGCCTTGCGCTGGTCATAGACGCTTTGGGCGATGTTGCCGTTCTTGATCAACTCTTCGGCGCGGCGGAAGGACAGCACGGCGTTGTCAAACGTCGCCTTCGCGCTCGTCACGGTGCTGGAGAAATCCCGCTGATCGAGCTGGGCGATCCGGTCGCCGGCCTTGACCTCCTGACCTTCGGTGACGTCCAGCTCCTTCAGCTGACCGCCGACCTGGAAGGCGAGCACGGTGGTATCGATGGCCTCCACGACGATGGGCAGGCGCAGGGACTGGACATTGTCGCTTTCGCTGACGACGAGCACCTTGGCCGGGCGGACCGGCGGCGGACCATCCGCGACTTCCTCTTGCGAGCACGCGGAAACAAGGGCGCAGACTGGCATAAGAACCAGGGCCACGAGCGACCGGAGGCACACGTTCATCATCAGTCCTCTCTGAAAATCTGGAGAAAAGTCGGCGCAAGGTGAGGCCTCATGGACCGAACCACGCTGGACGATGTTGATTTGTATATCACGCCGGCGCGAGCCTATCGACCGCCAACCGGACCATGAAGGACACATCGCGCCAGATGTCCCATGCACCGTATATGGGCCGTCTTGCGCCGATGATGGGGGCGTGACGAGGGGTGGGGCGGGGGCCTGTCAGACGGCGCCCGACAAT
>CAYYTT010000019.1:0-5804 GCA_964474635.1 uncultured Alphaproteobacteria bacterium
ACGCGACCCTCTCTTGTCCTTGTCTCCAACCCACTTCCCCCCCCTTTCGGTGCCCCCATGGCCAAGACCCAAGCCCCCACCCCCATCGATGCTTACGACATGGTCCCCTTCACTGCCGCCCTGGCCGACGGCAAACCCTGGAGCGCGCCCGTTTACAGCCGCGGCGCGGGGCCGGTCATTGTCGTTTTGCAGGAGCTGCCCGGCATCGGCCAGGAAACCCTCGCCTTCGCCGACCGTTTGGTGGCGGCGGGTTATCGGGTGGCCATGCCCCACCTCTTCGGCCCCATTGGCCGCACGGCGATCCTGTCAAACACAGGGCGGGTGCTCTGCATGCGGCGGATCTTCCACCTCTTCGCCAAGGATCGCACGAGCCCTGTCGTGGCCTGGCTCATCGCCCTGTGCCGGCACTTGCGGGACAGGAGCGGCAGCGAGGGCGTTGGCGTCGTCGGCATGTGCCTGACAGGCAATTTCGCCCTGTCTCTCATGATCGACGACAGCGTTCTGGCGGCCGTGGCGGCCCAGCCTTCCATGCCCCTTTTCGCACAAGATGCCCTGCACATGGCGCCTGAGGAAGTCGCCTCCATCCGCGCCCGTCTGGACAGGGTCGGCCCCGCGGAGGCCTTCCGATTTGATGGGGATACGCTTTGTACGGCGGAAAAATTCGAGGCGCTGGATACGGCCTTCAATGGCGCCGGGCAAGAACGCGTGGCCTTGACGACCTTGCCCGGCCCCGGACATTCGGTCTTTACCGGCCACTTTGTGAATGAGGCCGGCCATCCAACCCGCGAGGCGCTGGAGCGCATCCTCGCCTATTTCAGCCGTACACTGAAACCTTGACCCGCGCCAGCGACGCGCGTCAGGCGGCCTGGCGCGCGTCGCCCGGCAGGGCCTCGGGCCCGTCTTCCATGAGGCTGAAGAGGTCCTCGTCCTCACGGTCGAAATCGCTCGGCGCGGGCGATACGGGCAGAAGAACCCGCACCGTGGTGCCCACGCCTTCTTCACTGTCGATGATCAGTGTCCCCGCATGGAGGCTGACAAGCGCCTTCACGATCGCAAGCCCGAGCCCCGTGCCCGGCAGGCCGGCGCGCGGCCCGTCCGCGTCCTCCGGCAGGGCCGGCCGGGCCCCGCCCGCCTGGTGGACCTGCTCAAAAGGCCGGCCGAGGCGTCCCAGCGCGTCCTCAGGGATCCCGACGCCGGTGTCCGCGACGGACAGTTCGAGCCAATCCCCCTCGCGGCGCAGCGAGACGCAGATCTTGCCGCCCGAGCCCGTGAACTTGATGGCATTCGACAAAAGATTGAGCAGCACCTGGCGCATGGCCCGCGCATCCGCCTGCAGATCGGGCACCGCCGGGTCGATGTCCACATCGAGTTTCAGGCCCGCCTGGCGTGCCGAATAGGCGGTCGTCTTCAGGCATTTTTCGATCACGAGGGGCATACGGACCGTTTCCATCATCAGGTCATAGCGCCCCGCCTCGATCTTGGACATATCGAGAATGTCATTGATCAGATCGAGCAGATGGCGCCCGCTCTCGTGGATGTAATCGGCGTATTCCTGATAGCGCCGCGCGCCAAGGGGGCCGAACATCTGCACACACATCACTTCGGAAAAGCCGATGATGGCGTTCAGCGGTGTGCGCAGCTCATGGCTCACACTGGACAAAAAGCGGGTCTTGGCAAGGCTCGCCGCTTCGGCCCCGTCGCGGGCCTGCTCCAGCATGGCCTCCCGGCGCTTGCGCGCCTCGATGCAGTGAACGGTGGCGATGAAGCCGGCACTGCCCCGCTGGGCAAGACCGGCGCGCAAGGGCGCGGCACGCATTTCAACCCAGCGATAGCCCCCGTCCCGGTGACGCAGCCGCATGTCGACCGATCGGGGCCCGTCATGGGGGATCGGGTCGCCCCGGCGCATCTCGGCCAGCAGCAGTTCCAGCTCTGGCCAGTCTCCCGGATGCACGGTGCCATGGAGCGTGTGCCCCAGAAGCGATTTGCCACTGTGCCCCAGAAGGGTCTGGCACCCGGGCGAAACGCTTAAAGCCCGCCCCTCCCGGTCGTGGTGGACGAAGAGATCCGCCCCCTGCTCATAGAAGACCCTATAAAAGGCCGCATGCCCGCGCAGGCGGTCCATCTCGAAAAGGGCCGCCGCCAGTCCGAGCGCGGTCAGAAGGGCCGCAATCGGCACGACGATCATGGCCTCAAGTCCGGCCGCCACCGCAACGCAGGGGAGGATCACAAGGCCAAGGGCCGCCGTCACCACGCCGAGGATCGCGGCGGCAAGGCCAAGGGGCCGCCCTTCCAGCGCGCCCCAGTTCGGACGCAGCCAGCGGGTGGGCAAGCCAGGCCCGACACGCCGCGCAGGGCGATCGAAGAACCGCGCTCCCAGCGCGGGGGCCAGCCGTGTCAATCTTTCGAGGGCAGTCCGCGGCACGGTATCCCCATCCTCTGATCCATCCTGCCTGCCCAAAAGCGGGCCAGGATGTGCTCTAACCAAGTGCTCTTCGACCCCGTTAACCTCTGGATTAGGGCGCGACCCTTAATGAAACTTGAACAAGACGCACAGCCCGTGGATTACGGCGCGAGTCCAGGCATTTCCTGGCCTTCCGCCGGGCGGTATTTGGGCAATTCCCAAAGCGGCACAGGCCAGCGGGCCCGTTCGGGGCGACTTTGTTAATCAGGTGAGGCGAATCAGCATGCGACAGGGCGAGGGGCGATACGGCACGGCATTCGGATGCGCGGTCATGGTGCTGGCTTTTCTGGCCGGCCCGGTGAGCGCCGCCGCCGCCCAGGAACCAGAGGAGCAACCGGAGGGCAACGCGCGGTCATCCGGCGAGACGGGCACGCCCGCCGGCCAATTGCCGGCGACGCTGCCCTTCGGGACCTTGATCGAAGAGGATCTGGAGACCGGGGCGTCCGCGGACGAGCCCCCAGCCAATAGGACAGCGGACGAGGACGCGCCCACGGCCCCCCAATCGGCGCCGCCGCCGCCTTCCCCGTTGAACGACGCCGCCGAGAGCGCGGATTTGGCCGCCGAGGACGCCGAACCGGTCGATACCGTGCCGCCGGCCGCCATCCCCGACCGGACCGGCAGCATCCTTTTGACCCCCGGCGCCCTGGCGGGGGCATACCGCACCCTGGTGCGGAACATGGCGGGGCTCGCCGCCCTGTCCTTCAGGGACCCTGAGCATATTCGCCTGGCGACACGGCTGATCCGCAATCAGGATCCCCATGCGGTGGCGCGGGGCTGGTTCACCCATCATGCGATCCTGGCCGCCAATCATCCGGCCTATTTCGCCGCCATCCGCGCCCAGGCCCGCAGCCTGGGCGAGAGCCGGTTCCTGGCGTGGATGACGGAGGATCGCAGCCGCCTGCGCAACGCCCCCGGATACGATGCCACCCTCGCGGTGATCCTGGAGGCCATCAACGCGGAGACGCGGCGCATGGCGGCCATGGGCAATCTGTTGCTGGCCCGCGCGCTCGACTTGCAATCCACGCGGCTCGGGGATGCGGCATTGTTCAGCCAGGTGACGGCCGCGAACGCCGAATCCCTGGCACCGAAATACGACCTCTCGCGGCAGTTGGATCCGTCGGCCCTGAGCCCGCGGTCGCGCGAAAGCCTGGACCGGATCATGGAGATCGCGGCGCTGCTGATCCTGGGCAAGTCCGAGCCCAATGATCTGGCCCGCATGAACCAGATCGCCAGCGAGCGGCGGATGGATTTTTGCGTAACCGAAGCGCGCCTCAATTTCAGCCGCTGTATCGCCGCGACCCGCCATGACGAGGAACGCGCCTTTTGCATCGGGCGCCACGGGGTGGAGCAGCTTGGGGCATGCTGGCGGGGCCTGCTCACCCAGACGGACGATGACTGAGCCTTTATGCGGCCCACGGACAGCTTGAGGGATGATTGACCATGACGGCACGGCAGTGGGCCCTGATCGGGACGGTCTTCACGGCACTCTGCTGGACCCAGGCGACCGGCGCGGTCCAGGAAGAGGCGACCCGAGACGGCCCGGGGCCACAGGAGCTTGAAACCGCCGCGCGCGGCCTTTTCACCGTATGCGGACGGGCGCTTGCCCTTGAAATCGCACGCACACGTGCGCAATTGCGTCAGGGCCTGATGTATCGGGACGGCCTGAAACCCGGAACCGGCATGATCTTCGTCTATAAGCCGCCCAAATGGGCCGCCATCTGGATGCGCAATATGCGCTTTCCCATTGATGTCGGCTTTTTCGACCGGGAGGGCCGGCTGATCAATTTCGAGCGCGCCGTTCCGGCTCCGGACGAGCTGCCCGACGATGATGTGCCGCGCTATCGCTCTGAAAGCCGCGCCGCCTATGCGGTGGAGGTCACGGCGGGCTTTTTCTCGCGGATCGACGACCCGGACGCCTGCACGCTTTCGCCGCTGCCTTAGAGGGCCGCGTCCCTAAGGCGCACCATTCCTGGGGCCCCCGGCCGCAGAGCGCCTGCCGTTTGGGCCGGTGCCGGGCTGTGTCCTTACCGTGGGCGTCTCATCGATACGCCTACCATCCTCCAGTCCCCGGCTCCCCCTTGATGGGGCCTGTGAGGGTTGAGGTCACCCAGCCCGCGTAGAACCCGCCGGGTTGAGGCCGCGCCTCTTCGGCGCCCACGAACACCTTGTCGACCTTGGGCGCGTAGAACCCGAACCATCCGGCCACCCGCTCATAGCCCTGGCCAAGATCGGTAAGGGGATCGGGATAGGTGAAGGCCCCGTGCTCCACGCTAACGGCGCCGTCCCGCAAGTCATAATGGATGGCCGCCCCCTTCCATTCGCAGAAGGTCACATAGTCGGTTTCCATGAGGACATCCGTCGAGACATCCTGGGGCGGAAAATAATAGACCGGCGCGCCCGCCGTCTCGACGATCCGCATACCCCTTGATGTCTCGGCGATGGTGCGCCCCCGCCATTCCACGCGCAAAACAGTGTCCACGGGCTCAACCGCGGGCGGCCGGGGAAAATCCCACACTGATTCCTGTCCCGGGCCTGGAACCTCCACGCGGTCCGGCCTGCTCGTGCGTGTCACGCGGTAGCGCGCCACCTGGGCGATGATTTGCTCATGGGACGGCAAACGGGCTTTGGACATGGGGCTCTCCCTTGGCAGCAACGGCGCTGCGGGTACCGACAATTTGAGACAAGTCTTGGACAAACTAGACGGGCATTTCCTCAAAGTGCCGGGCAAACTTGCCGCAACTTCGCGATGAACACGGATCAAAGGCGGGCGCCGCGGTCAAGCCGGCCTTTGGGTCCCTGCGCCACACTCCCCCCATCAACACGACGAACCGAAGGGGTGGCCATGCTGCGCATTTTGATCATTCTGCTCGCCGTTGCGCTTGTGATGCCGGAAAAGTGGCTGCCCGCCAATCCATACAGCCAAGCCCAGGCCGAGGGCGGGGAGGATGTGGGGGTGGGCGACCTTATGGCGCTGGCGCGGCGCGTGGGCAGCGACGTCTCAGGCCTGTGCATGCGCGAGCCTCTTGTCTGCTCCACAACCGCCCAACTCGGGGGACAGGTGCGCGACCGGGCCCTCGCCTGGACCAGTGCATTCGGCACCTGGCTTGAGGGCCTCGGCGAGGACATGGAAGCGATCCAGGACGCTGGGTTTGATGATGCGGGCGGGCGGTACTCCGGGCGCTACGAAGAGAATGTCCATTGGGACGAGGCGAGCCAACGCTGGCGCCCGCAAAGCGACCGCCAGCGCCGGGGCATCTGACCGCCCCCCCGTCCCCCGCCTCAGCCCTTTGCGCCGAAAGCGGGGGGGCGCCAAAAGCGAGGGACGCCGAAACTGAGGGGCGCC
>CAYYTT010000019.1:5904-30809 GCA_964474635.1 uncultured Alphaproteobacteria bacterium
TGCGCCGAAAGCGGGGGGGCGCCAAAAGCGAGGGACGCCGAAACTGAGGGGCGCCTTTGACCCGGCGCCCACCGGACCCTAAGTCTAGCGGGACAGACAAAACCTCCAGAACCAATCGGACCCGCCCCATGAATATCGAAACCCTGATCGACGATTTCGCGTTCCTGGACGATTGGGAAGATCGCTACCGGCACGTCATCGAATTGGGCAAGGCACTTGATCCGCTGGCACCGGAGGAGCGCACGGACGCCACCAAGGTCGCCGGGTGCGCCAGCCAGGTCTGGTTGGTGTGCGAACGATCAAGCGACAACGACGACGCCCTTGTCTTCCGCGGCGAAAGCGACGCCCACATCGTCCAGGGCCTTATCGCGATCCTATTGGCGCTCTACTCGTGCAAGACGCCTAAGGACATTCTCGCGGTCGATGCGCGCGCCGTCTTTGAAAAGCTTGGCCTGAACGACGCGCTCAGTCCGCAACGCTCCAACGGTCTGTTCTCCATGGTGGAACGGATCCGCGCGGACGCTTCTTCGGCGCTGGGCGAGACGGAACGCCAGACCGGCTGACCCCGCCCCACGCCACTTAAAACCGCTTGCAGCCGGCGCAACCACGCTCCTCCCGAAATTCCCGGAACAGTCGGTCGAGAAATTCCAGCACCCGGTCGAGGTCGGGATCGTCCCGGCGTTCCTCAACGATCTTGCAGGCGTGGGTGGCCGTCGTGCGGTCCCGCCCGAAAGCCCGGGCCACCCGCCCGTAATCAAGCCGCAGTGAGACATGGCACACATACATGGCCACCTGCCGCGCCAGGGCCACAGGGGCCTTGCCCCGGGACTGGGCACGTAAATCCTCCATTGGAACGGCGAACAACTCCGCGACGACGACCTGCACAAAGCGCACGAGGCACAGGGGCGGCACCGCGCTGCGACGCAACGAAGGCGCCGCCGGGCCGCAACCACGTGGACAGGGGCTCGAGACAACGATTTCAGCCTCAAACTGACGCTCCAACATCCCAACTCCCTTCTCGTTTGGTGCAAAGCGCGTTAGTCACTTGCGGATTGCGCCGTACAAAAGTAACAATATACGCAAGTTAATCCTTTTTCCATACGTGTGGATAACATCCCCCGTACACGTTGGGTTAGGCTAGGCCCAGGCAAGCGGGTGTCGGACCGGCTCGTGATCCCGGGTCCGACACGGTCCGGAGCGTTGACGTCATGCACAACAAACTTCGGTACTTTCGCAGGGCCCGAAACATGACCCTGGCCCAGGTGGCCGATCGGCTCGGCACAACGCCCCAGACCGTGTCGCGTCTTGAAAACGAGGTCATCACCCTGTCGGCCGACTGGCTGACCCGGTTCGGAGAGCTCTTCGATGTGGATCCGGGCCAGCTCCTGGGCGGCACACCCGCACAAGCCATCGAACAAATCGGACGCCTGGACCGGTACGGACGCCTGATCGACGAGGCCGCCGAGGGCTTCGACCTCGCGCTGCCCGCAGGACCGACACTGGCGGTGACCATGGGATCGGACATCGGTCCCTACAGTGCCGGTGATGTGCTGCTTGCAAGCCGCCTGGAAGGCCCTGACATGGCCAACGCCATCGGTCACGACGCCCTTGTGGCGGTGCGCGACGGGCCGGTGTTGCTGCGCAGGCTGATCAATGGCGCCACTGGCGATTTCACCCTTGTGCCGCTGGCCAGCGGGGGCGACGTGCATTATCACGCACGGCTGAATTGGGCCGCGCGCATTACGATGCGCATCAGTTATTTTTGAACGCGATTTATGCAAATTTGCGTAAGGTGGCGCCGCCGTCCCTTATCACGAGGGCCAAGGGCGCTCAGCCGGAGGTGGACGGCCGCAAGGTCGGCGTGCACCGGCCGGACCAGGTTCCCGTTCCGGCCACCCGGTCACGCAAATGGCTCCATGTGCCCGAAAAGCTGCGCCCGTCCGGGGATAACTCGAGACGTGTGCCGCCCTCCCCCAGTTCGGAGCGCCAATGCCCCCTCAAGACACCGTCGCGGACGGTCCCAAACAGAAAACCGGGTTGGTTGGCGCGGGCCCTGCGGTAGCTGCCGCGCACGGCACCGTCCCGTATGGCCACATGCAAAACACCGAAATCGGTTTCCCAGCGTCCGGCAAAGCCCTGGCACGCCGTGCCGGAGGCAGCCACTTCGAACTCGGTGGCGGCCGTTTCAAAGCCGCCCCTTTCGGCCGGGGCGAATGTCTTGACCGCGTACCGGCCGGGCTGGATGGGGGCGGCGATCCACAGTTCGTCGGCCTTTGCGGCTGAAAGGGGCAGGCGCGCGCCCTCCACCAGGCGCAAGGACCGGATCGATTCCAGATCGGCCGGCGGCCTGGCCGGCCCCAGAACGGCGGCTTGCGCGCCAGGTTCGGCCATACAGGCAAGCCCATCGAGGCGCGCGGTCACCCGCATGGCCTCCCCGGGACTGTACCGGCGCCGATCCGTGGCAAGCGACACGGGCGTCATTGCCGTTGGCACGGCGACCGCCACGGACCCCACGGCCCGGGCCGCCTCGGCCAAGTCATGATCGAGCGCGGCGAGCTGCTCCAGGAAGGGCAGGCGCGCGGCCCCCTCAAAGCCCATCCCCCCACGTGTCTGTCCGCCTACGGACCAGGCCGAGGACCAGGCGGCCGGCGCCTCACTGGGGCATGCGGAGCGTTCCATGCAGCGGCGCAGGCGCAGGCGGGACAGGGCGAGGCTGCGCGTCATGGTGCGGTTGGGCCCCTCCTGGCGCGACCGGCAGGCCGCCAGCAGATCATTGCCATCCGCCGATGGCCGGGCGTCCATCTCCCCCTCCATGCGCAGGGCATCAAGGGCGAGCGCCGCAAGCACACCCGCAAAACCGGACCAGGCTTCAGACAGGGCCGCCGCCCGCGTGTCGGGCCCCCGCGCCCGGGCCGACGCGATCAACCGTGTACTGTCGTAAAGGCGCCAAAGCCGCGCGGAGAGCAACCGGATCCGCCACAGGCCGCTTGACGGCCCGGTCGCCTGAAGACCAACCGCGTCCAGGCGCTCGGCCAGACTGTCGGCCCAGTGCCCCAACTTGGCCACCTCGTCGGCGAGACCGAGAATGGGACTGGGACCGTCCTGGGACGCGGTCCGGCTCAAATTCGCCGTCTCAAAGAGGGCCGGCACCGCCAAGGGCACCCGCAGGGCGGATCGCACCAGACGCCGTGTTTCAGTCCCCAGCGGCGAGGCCAGCAAATCGCGCTGGGCTTCCTCCTGGTCGGCCGGCAGCGTGATCAAACTCGCCAGGGTCTCCTCGGCGACGCGCAGCCGGGCATCGAGCGCATGAGCCGGCCCGCAGGACACCTTGGGACAGGCATGGGCAAGACAGGGGGAGACGAGGGTCTCGATGCGCCGGCTGAGGCGACGCACCCGCGCGGCTTCGGCGTTGAGGGGCCGGGCCTCGGGCGGGCAACCGCTGCCATCGTCAAGACCGCGCACCCGGGAATGACACAGGAGGCTCTGGCCGCAATCCGCCTTGGCGCGATCGAAAGCCACCATCAGGGCCTGGGCCGCGATCCGGTGGTCCCCGGCCCGGGTCACCGGGTCGGGCTCGCCGCGCGCGAAACGCGCCGCCGCCGCGCGTTGGGCCCGGGAGAACCGCGCCGATGCGGTCCGCTGACGCCGGGCCGCCTCCGCGTCGATGGCCTCAAGCCGGTCGATCCATTGGGAAATGACGGCACAAGACGGACAGGGCCCAAGCGGCGGACCGTCGAGCCGGTCCACCACACGCAATTTGGCCCGGGGCACGGCCGGATCGGCGTTAAAGGCCGGCCCCTCCGCGCCGTGCAGCAGCAGGAACGCCGCGATGCCAAGCCCGGCAATGAGCACGATGCCCAGGGACTCGCGCGACAAGCCGATGCCGGCCAGCGCAGACCTGACCCTGCGCAGCCATGACGAGCCTTGTGGGGCGGAGCCTGGCTCTTCAGGACCGTCGGTCACCAAACGCTCCAGAACCGGAATGGGAGAGAGGCTTCATGCAATCGGGGCGCGCTTACCAAAGGAGGTGTGCCGAGCGGACGCCGTGTCCGCGGACCATTCCATCCTTCTAACGCCAGTTTCACCCCGAGTCAGGCCCGCCAGAGCAGACGGCCGTCGCGCACATATTTGGTTTGAAGCACGCGGGCGGTTTCGGGAGCGCGGGGAGGGTCAGGGGCGCGGATTGGGGGCCGGCGGCCACCAGCCGCCGGACTCGAACCAGAACGCACCACCGGTGCGCGCCGGCGCGGGCAGGCCCAGCGCGCGGGCAAGGGACCCGGCCAACTGGATAGGCGAGCACGGCCACGCAAGAACGCCCTTCGCCCCCGCGCGGGACGCCGTCAAAACCCAATCCCGGGTCGGCCAACGCGTGAAGAGCACAATCGGCACCGGAAGCCGGCTCGCATTGGCCAACACGCCCCCCAGATAAAGAAGCGGTAACCCGGCCTTGGGCATGACATCCGCGTCGCACAGGAGGAGATCGCTGGTCGGCCGATGGACTTCACGCAAGGCACAAGTCAGATCGGTCAACAGGGTTACGCTGCCCGCCCCCATATCCCTCAGCACCGAGCCCATGTCGGCGCCGCCGCCAATGTCTCCGCCCGCAATGGCGATTCGCTGCCGGGACAAATCGATCAGTCGTCCCATGATGCACTCTCCCGTGTGGATCCCCATAAGGATCGCCAGGAGAGCAAGCGCCGTGCCCGGCACAGGCCCCCCCCTTTGGCCCAGCACGGGACGCGAAAGACTTGGAACCGAGGGGGCAACACACGCTAATGCTGAGCGCTGGACAGGCGGCACGCGGCCGCCTTGAAAACAGACGGCCACGGGAGAACGCCGATGACCTTGGATCCGGTCGAAGCCTTTGGGATTTTCGCCCTGGGAAGCTTCGTGCTCCTGGCGGGGGGCCTCGTGGCCGGCGTCATGGCCCCGCGGCTGCGCCCGGAACTTGCCGCAGGCCGTGTGCTTTCAGGCGGATCGGCCTTCTTCGTGTTCCTGCTGCTCGCCTTTCTGGCCGGCCATCTGGCGCAGGAGGCCGCGCGCCTTGCCGAAGGCGCCGAGGACAATGTGCTGGCGCCGTTCGGACGGCTGAATGCCGGCGCCCAGCACCGGGTCGGCCTGTTCGGTGAGGCCCCTTGCTCCGCGCCCGACCCCCTCGCCATCGAAAGCGCGCGCCGCGGCCTCCTGTCCGCGGTGGGCGGCCTCGCCGTGGTGCCGATCGAAGCCGCATTGGTGCAACGCGGACGGCTGCGCTGCGGGCCCGATGACGCCGAACCGACCCGGGCCGCCATCGACGATCAACTCGATGTCTTCGCGGCGCGGTTCTTCAAGACCATGCGCCCCCAGGCCCTCGCCAATCCAGCCTCGGCCGACGCGCTCGGACGCCTTGAGGCCCGGATCGATGTGTTCCGGGGCATGATGGTTTCCGGTCAGGTCTTGTTCATTGTACTGATCCTGGTGCTCGTGATCCGGGCCCTGCTTTGGCTTCTGGGCGGAGAGCGCAGGCGCCTTGCCGTCTTCCAGGATGTGCCCGTGGAACAGGCCCACACGGTTCGCTCCCTCGCCCTGCTCATCGCGGGCCTGAGTGGCTGCGTGGTGATCAGCGCCCTGGCGGTGCAGCACGGGGAGCGCGCACGGGATCGGGCGATCCTGGTGGGGGCCCTGGCCGGCACGCACCAACCGGCCGAGGCTCCGGCGGCCCTTCTGGGAACCGGGTTCAGCGGGTTTGCCGCGCTCGGCGGCCAAGAGATTCTGGCGGTGCACGACACCAAAGCCGTGCCCTTGAGCGCCGGCCAGACCTTGCCGCGTCTGGACCGATATCTTTCCATCGTCACACTGAGCCCGGCGGGTGCGCCCGCGATGCTGCGCCGCCTCAACCTTTCCGTGGACGAGGGCTTAAGCCTTGAGCGGGCGCCGAGCGATCTTGAAGCGGTGTGCCTCCTGTCGCGCCCGCGCAAAACCATGGGCGAAGGGGATCGCGCGCGCCCCATACATGCCCTGGCTTTCGAGAGCGGCGATTTCCGGCGGGACACGGACGGTCCGAACGCGGTGGACTTTCGCGCGCGCGCCTATCACATCCGCCTCGATCAGGCGGCCGGAGGGACGCGGGCGCGCCTGATCGGTGTAATCGAATTCACGGAACTGGGCCTTATCGACGTGGAAGGCGCCCTGTGCCGCGCCGCCGCCGGCGGGCCCCAGGCCTCGGAGGATCCGGTGCCCGTGGAGGTGGTCCTGGCACGCCGGGGCGGGGGCGCTGATCCGGCCCGCCTGCACCGGCTGCGCCTGATGGTCTCCCGGGACGGCCCGGTAACGCTGGCCAGCGGGGTTGAAGCCGGCGGTCTTGAGGCCCCCTGGCCTCGCGAGATCCTGGAACGGCTGCCGGAAGGGGCCGCGCGCCATGTCACCGATCTTTCCCAAGGCCCGGGCGAGCGGGTGTTCGTGACGGCGGCCGGCGATGCGGGCGACGCGGGGCCCTTCGCGTCCCTGATCTATACGGTGAATGCGGCGTGCCTGTTCGGTCAGCGGGCCGTGGCGGGTGTGCGCGGCGGACAGCCCTGCCATCCGGACCGGGGAATGGTGCGCTCGGTGCCCAATGTCAAACTCGAAGCACTGACGGTGATCGACGGCCGGACAAACCACCTTGCCCTGGGCAGCGATGACGAGGACTTGGGGGGCCTCGCTTGGGGGGGCCTCGCTTGGGGCGGCCCCGCCGGGGGCGGCCAACCCTGATCGACGGGCCGTGATCGCCCCACCTCAAGCGCCAAGCTCTCACCGTTTTGCCGTCATCCCCGGGCGGGGCGCCACATGGGGCCGACAGCCGCCAGCAGGATAATGGCATTGAAGATCACATTGGAGGTCGCCCCGGCGGTCACGGACCCCGCGCTGTCGAGGACGAACCAGGCCAAAATGCCCGTGACCACAGCCTGGCGAACCGCCTCGGGCGCCGCGTCGTAGGCCGCGCCCGACAAGCGCCAGATCATGACGCCCCAGCCCAGCAGGAACCCACCCGACACGGCGGACAAAAAGCGCATCGTGGGCCCTTCGATCTGCTCCTGGCCGTCGAGCGGCCACTTCAAAAAATCAAGCGCAAGCCGCCCCATCTCGTCTGTGGCCTCCATGGTGCCAAGGAACAGAACGGGGGCGAAACCAGCGACGATTACGGCAGTGACCTTCAGCCAGGCTTTGTGGACGGCGTGAGACATGATCGGGGCTCCCTTGCAGTGACCGCCGCCAGTCTCGCCGCCGCCAGGCGGGCCGGACAATTACCTAGCAGGTCAGTCCAAGGGCATTGAGTCATTCAGATGGTGCAGCGTGTCATTGCGAGCCGCTCTTGGGCGGCGCGGCGATCCAAGGCCACTGGCTTCGGATTTCGTTGCGCTGGATGGCTTCGCTTTGCTCGCCATGACGGCATGAAACTGAATCATCTGAATGTGCCGCTGCACTTGCGTATCCGTTTGCGTTCAAATTGGCCGTGACCACGGCCTAGTGGATCGACCCAGACATTTGAAGCCCGACAGGTCGAGGTGAGGCAATGGATAAGCCCTTCAAATGTCTGGATAAGTTGATCCATCAACAAAAAACCTAGTGGTTCGAAACGTCAGATTCGAACCACTTGGGTGCGGTGCGACCTCATTGCCTCGCGCGATAGCGTGCAGATCAGTGGCGGGCGGACCGCATCCGCGCGCCGAACCGATTGACGTGGGCCCGCCGGCACGGCTGTGTTGGGGCCATGAGCCCGTTTGCTGACCTTTTGAAATCCTGGCGCAAGGCGCGCCGCATGAGCCAACTCGACCTTGCCCTGGAGGCCCGGGTTTCGGCGCGCCACGTCTGCTTCCTGGAGACCGGCCGCGCCCAGCCCAGCCGGGACATGATCGCCCGATTGGGTGAGGCGCTCGCCCTGCCCCTGGCCGTTCGCAATCAAATGCTGACCCGGGCGGGCTTTGCGCCGCGTTACAGCGGCCGGCGCTGGGACGGCGACGACATGGCCCCGATCCGCGCGGCCCTGGCCTACACCCTCGAGCGCCACGCCCCCTACCCGGCTTTCGCGGCGGACAGGCTCTGGACGGTGGTCCGCATGAATGAGCCGGCGCGGGCCCTGTTCACCCTTGTGGGGATCACGGAAGGGTCCAGCATGCTGGATCTCATGGTCTCGGACAGGCTGGCGCCCCTGATCGAGAATTGGCCGGAGGTGGCCCATCACGCGGCCCTGCGGCTGCGGACCGAAAGTGCGGCCCAGGGCGGTGTTGCCGCGCTTGACCGGGTTGCTGACACGCTCTCGGGTGTGCCGGCAGCGGGCGAATGCGCGACCGGTCCGGTGGTCCCGACCATTTATCGGGTGGGGACGTTGCGCCTGTCGCTCTTTGCGACCATTGCCCAGTTCGGCACGCCGGATGATTTGACCCTTGAGGATCTTCGGATCGAACAGTTTTTCCCGGCCGACAAAGCCTCCGAACAGGCCCTGCTGGCCATGGGCGGTGACCACAAACGCGTGGACCCCGCAAATGCGGGGCCCTGAAAGCTCGGACTCTTGAGATCTTGAACAATCGAGCGCGTCCTGCGCGGCCAAGATTTGGCGCTGTCACTCTCCGGCGGCGCCGCGTCGGCTGGCGCGCCCCTTCTGACCGAGCCCCATTTCCTTGGCGAGGCGCGAGCGGGCCTCCGCATAGCTTGGCGCGACCATGGGATAGTCCTTTGGGAGGCCCCAACGCTCCCGATATTCTTCGGGAGTCAAATTATAGTGTGTTCGCAAATGTCGTTTCAGTGACTTGAACTGCTTTCCATCCTCAAGACAAATAATGTATTCTGGAAACACTGATTTTTTCGGGTTTACCGCGGGCTTCAGCGGTTCCGCCGCTTCTTCGACCAACCCTCCCGTCGCTTCCTGCAAAGCCGAGTACACTTGCTGGATCAGCGCGGGCAGATCGTTTGATCCAATGACATTGTTTCCAACATAGGCCGAGACAATCTCAGCCGTCATGTCGACGAGTTCTGATTTAGAAGCGTCCATGTCGTGCATATCCTCGGGCGAACCTTCTGTTCGTTCAACATCTCGCTGCCAGGACGCTATATATTTTTATAATGACCGGCAAGTACAAAGTGTCATTAGTAGCTTACGCTCGATCCTCGAATCTTTAAGCTCCAATGGAGCCCGCTAGAGGGTCTTGAGGGGATCCACAGTGGGAAAAGACTCAGGAATTTCCGAAAAAAATGGGGAATGCAGGCCTTGTGAAAGCGATCTGTTTCGCCTTTCCAAAACCTAAAGAAGTTTCGCCTATAGTCCACACCATTCGCGTGTCACTCAACCCGCGAATGGCTTGACTTGGGTCAAACAGCAAGAATACGCAATCAAAAGCCAGAAAGGCTGTCCAAGAGTTTGGGCCCAAACGCCCAAAAATGCGATTGGCGCCCCACTCTCCAGGTCTGGCCCGCCGAAAATTATAACTTTTCAGTAATTTGAGACATGGCGCGGTAGCGGCGCTGCATGGCCGGCATGGCATGATCGGCGTCAAATCTGAGATCGCGTGCCTTTGGAAACGCCGGATACCGTCCGGATTACATTCAGATTACTCGAAGGGTTTTGCGTCGAGGGGAATGGCTTTGGGCGGGCGCTTGTCGAACGCATACTGGCCCTCAAGTTCATCGATCACCGATGCCTCGGCCAGGGGAACACCGCTGCAATAGGCGGCGCGGCCCAAAAGATGCGACCCGATCGGGGCCGTGATAATCAAAAACAACACGCCGACGATGGCCTTCAAGGTCACGTCGAGCTGCCCCGCATCCACGGCAACGGCAATCAGAATGACCCCGGCACCAAGGGTTCCCGCCTTGGTCGCCGCGTGCATGCGCATGTAGACATCCGGAAAGCGAACCATGCCAATGCCGGCGAGCAGGATGAACACCGCGCCGATCAGAACCAGGACGACCGTAATGGTTTCATAGATCATCGGACTGATCCTCCTGTTTGTTCATGGCTTTGGGCGTTGGCGGCGGGGCCGCGGCCGATGATCGACTGGCCGGGGGCGCGTCGGCCGACAGGGACGAGCGCTGAAGGACATAGCGCGCGAAGGCCACCGTCGCGAGGAAGGCCACCAGGGCGGTCGCGATGGCCACGTCCAGATAGGCGTACTGCCCGTTTTCGAGCGACGAGACCGCGATAAACCCAATGGCGGCCAAGGCCAGAAAATCGATGGCCATGACCCGGTCCGCAAGGCTCGGTCCGCGCAGAAGGCGCCAGACCGCAAGGCCGATCGAAACCAGCAAAATCCCGTAAGTCAGCGTGGTGACGGCCGAAATCATCGACATGAGGTTTTTCCCCTTGCGCCGGCGCCGGTCGCTCTGCCGGCGGGCCGTGCAGGCTCCATGTGGCCCTTAAAGCAGCGCATCCATGATCTTGCGCTCAAAGGTCCGTTTGGTCCCGATGCGCAGATCGTCCGGATCGCTCGCATCGATGGCGTGAACATAGAGGATCGATTGGTCCGCAGACACATCGACGCTCAACGTGCCCGGCGTCAGCGTGACCGCATTGGCCAGGATCATGATTTCAATCGGGTCCCGGGTGCTGAGCGGAATTGCAATAATGCCCGGCTTCCAGGACGAGGCCGGCTGACAGACCGCAATGGCCACCTTCACGCCGGACATCAGAAGTTCATAGAGGAAGACCAGCACGAAGCGCATGATCCGTCCGGCGCGCCGGAAGTAGCTTTCCGTGCCCTCGAACTGTGAGCGGACCACATAGAGCGAGGCCGTTCCGAGAACGAAGCCGAACACGACATTCAGCAGGCTGTAATTCACCGTGATGACGACCCAGGCGACCGCCAGGATGATGTTGACCAGGAAGATGTTCATAGGTCGAGCTCCCGCTGCGGCTGGTCGGGCGCGGACACGCCCCCGTCGCCGGGTGCCGCGTCGTCAAGACCGGGCCAAAGCCCCCCGTCCTTTTTCGACGCCTGCGTGGCGGCGGCATCCTTGGCCGATGCGCCCGTCTGGGACGAGCCAATCTCTGAAGAGCTTTTACCCGCGGCCCCTTTCGCCGCGCGTCCATAGTCTGAGGCCTTGTCTTTCTTGCCCGGAATGGCTGGCGGCGCCTCGCCGCGCAGCGTGGGTCCATCGGCTGCGACAGCGGCGATGTAGACGCTGGTGTCCGTCACCTGGTCGGCCGCGCGCTGGGCGAAGGTCACGAAGGGCGCGGGGTAAAGGCCCATGAGGGCCGTCAGACCGACCAGCAGAGCGAAGGGAGCCATGGCGGCAAAGCGCGGCGTGGCAAGTGCTGGGGCCTGCGTGTCGCTCTCAGCCTCGTCATCGTCAGCCCAGAACGCCAGGGCAAAGGCCCGGCCGAGCGCCACCAGGGTGAGAAATCCGGACAGGAGAACCGCGCCCACAGCCAGCGAGGACCCGGCCTCGAGGCCCGCCTCGACGAGCAAAATCTTGGGCCAAAGACCCCCAAAAGGCGGCGAGCCGGCCATGGAAAAGGCCGACGCCAGCACGAGGGCGGAAAACACCGGCGCGGCCCGATAGAGGCCGCGGCCGCGCAGCCAGGACTGGCCGGCCATGTCGCGCGCGATCCCAACGCCCAGGAACAGCGCCGCCGTCACCACCATGGAGTGGAGAATGTAAAGGACCGAGCCCGTCATGGCCGCCGGGCCGAGCGCCAGGCCAAGCAGCATGTAGCCGAT
Source organism: uncultured Alphaproteobacteria bacterium (assembly GCA_964474635.1). Classification (GTDB taxonomy): domain Bacteria; phylum Pseudomonadota; class Alphaproteobacteria; order JAJFIK01; family JAJFIK01; genus CAYUYV01. Next base: position 17,577 of record CAYYTT010000019.1, read on the forward strand.
GCCGGCCACGACCAGGAAAGCCACGAGGCGGCGCAGATCCGACTGGGCGAGCGCTCCAATGGCACCGACCACCATGGTCGTGACGGCGATCCATAGGAACAGAGTGTCGACCCCGGCGGTCGCCGGGAAAATCAGTGTGAAGACCCGGATCAGCACATAAACGCCGACCTTGGTCAAAAGAGCCGCGAAAAAGGCCGACACGGCGGGCTGGGCCGTGTGGTAGGAGGCCGGCAACCAGAAAAAGAGCGGGAAGGCCGCCGCCTTCATGCCGAAGGCCATCACATAGAGCACCGCAATGCCGATCACGATGGGCTCATCGCGCCGGTCGCTCAAGGCAATGGCCAGATCGGCCATATTGAGCGTGCCAGCGACGCCGTAGAGCATGCCCGTCGTCACCAGAAAGATCGTCGTGGCCACGAGGCTGAGCGTCGTGTATTTCACCGCGCCATCGATCTGTTCGAAGGTCCGCCCGATGATCAGCAGGCCGATGGAGGCGATCAGGATCACCTCGAACCAGACATAGAGATTGAAGATGTCGCCGGTCAGAAACGCGCCGCACACCCCGGCCATCAGCGCCAGGAGCAGCGGGTAGAATCCGCGCTTTTTGGCGCCCTCATCCACCGTTTCGGCGGCATGGAACAGGATCACGAGACCGATCACAGCGGCCGCGCACACAAGGCCCGCGCTCAGGGTGTCGGCCACGAAGGTGATGCCGAAGGGCGGCGCCCAATTGCCCATGGTCATCGTCACGGGCCCTTCGGCCCACACGACCACCATGAGTGCGCCGCTGCTCAGACCCAAGACGCCAAGGGCCAGGGCGGCGATGGCGCGGTGGACGGCGACCTGTCCCCAGGCCGCCACGCAAAGCCCCGCCGCGACGAGCGGTATAGCGAGCGGCAGGACGACCAGCCATTCGGTGAAAATACTCATGCCCGCGCTCCCTGGGCCCGCGCTCCCTGGGCCCGCACGCCCTGGGCCTGCGGTCCTTGAACGTCGAGGGCGTCCGGCCCCTCATCGCCGTCCGGCGGCGTCACCGCCGGCTCGGCGATGCGCATCTCGGACGTGTCGATGGTCGCCAGGTCCTTGTAGGTCCGGAACGCCAGCACCAGGATGAAGGCGAACAAAGAAAAACTGATCACGATGGCGGTCAGGATCAGGGCCTGGGGCAAGGAATTGGCCGCGGCGCTGTCCAGCACCTTTTCGGTGCCCGGAATGATGGGCGGAATGTCCCGCGTCAGACGCCCGGACGTGAAAATCAACAGATTGGCCGCGTTTCCGAGCACCAGGATCCCAAGCAGGATGCGGAAGAACGAGCGCGAAAGCATCATGTAGACGCTGACCGCGAAAAGAAGACCCACCAGGGCCGCAAAGATCGGCTCCATCACTCCGCCTCCTCAAGACCAAGCGCGAGCGCCGTGATTGTTCCGACCACAACGAGCCACACGCCGATGTCAAAGACGACGGGTGTGGCGATGAATTTCATGTCCGGGTCCATTTCCGGGATGTACCACTTGCCGGTCAAAAAGGGCTGCTCGAAAAACAGGGACGGCAGACCGCTCAGACCCGCGATCACAAGACCGGCGCCGGCGAGGGCCAGGGGATGGACGCGCAGGGCCCGCCGGGCCGCCGCCGGCCCTTCGGTGATGGCGTAAAGGGCAATGGCCGAGGCTGCGATCAGCCCACCGATAAACCCGCCGCCCGGTTCGTTGTGTCCGCGGAACAGGACGAAGACGGAAAACACCAGGGTCAGGCTGACGACCAGAGGCATGGCCGTTTTCAGGATCAGGGAATTCATCGGCTCACCCCCTTGTCTGCGCGCCCGCGCACGACCGCACCCATGAGGGCAAGGGCCGACACGCCCGCGATCATCACCACAGAGATTTCACCGAAGGTATCGAGCGCGCGGAAATCCACCAGGATCACATTGACCACGTTGCGCCCATAGGCCGCGAGATAGGAGGCATCGGCAAAATAAGTGCTGAGCGTCATGTCCAGCGGCTCGGCCGTGATCGACCACAGGCAGCAGGTCACTAACACCCCGACGGCGAGCGCGATGCCGCCATCGCGCAGGCGCATGGACATGGACCGTTCGTCATGGCCATCCACGGGCAGGCGCAACAGGACGATGGACAAGATCACCACCGAGAGCGTTTCCACCATGAATTGGGTAAAGGCGAGGTCCGGCGCGCCGAACAGCAGGAAAATAAGTGCCACGGCCGTGCCGAGAACGCCCGTCACAAGCGTGGCGAACAGGCGGTTCTGGAGGAAATTGATCGCAAGCGCGCCCGCCGCAGCCACCACCACGATGCCAAGGACATAAAAATCGACCGGGCCCGTCAGATCCGGCGCGATGGGCAGCCCCAGCACGAGCGGCACGCACAGCGCCGCCGCCAGGACCGCGAACGTCACGCACATATAAGTGCTCAGTTCCCCATCCTGGAGCCGTGCCGTAATGGCGCGCGCGCCCTGGCGCAAGCCGAGAAGCGCCTGGTCGTAGCCCCGGTCCGGACCCCACAGGCCGCCCGTGCGCGCGATCAGCATATCGCGCAGGCTTGGACCGTTCCGGTAGACCAGGAACGCGCCAACCAGGGTCAGCACACTGAGCACGAGAGGCAGGTTGACGCCGCTCCACAGGTGAAGGTCCACCGCCTTGGCCTTCGGCGCGATGGACTGCACCGCCGGGCCGATCAAGGCCTCGCCGGTCCAGTGCAGATCGACAACGGCGAGCAGCCCGAGAACCGCGAGCACCATGGCGCCCAGCCACAAGGAGGGCGAGCCCTCATGGGGCGGCTTTGGTGTGGGCACTCGCGGCCCGAGGAACGGGCGCAATCCCGCCAGGGCGCCGGCCGCGCCCATCAAAATGTTGCCCGCGACGGCCACGGCTGTCACCAGGATCGCCCCGTCGGCCGCGAGCGTGCCTTTGTAAATGATTTCTTTGGCCAGAAAGCCCACGAAAGGCGGCACACCGGCCATGGACAGGACCGCCAGCCCACCTGCCACGGCCGTGAGCGGCATGGCCCGACCCAGGCCGCTTAAAATGGTGGCGTCACGCGTCCCCGTGCCGTGATCGACACTGCCCGCCACCATGAACAGGGCGCCCTTGAAGAGGGAATGGGCGAACAGATAGGCCATGGCCGCGGTCACGGCATAATCGGTTCCCACACCGAGCAGCATCACCAGAAGACCAAGGCTCGCCATGGTCGTGTAGGCCAGAATGCGTTTGAGATCACTTTGCCGGATCGCGAGCACGGTGCCCGCCAGGAACGTGGCCGCGCCAAAGGCAATCAACGTGACTTCCCACAGGGCCGTGCCGCCCATGGCCGGGTGGATCCGCGCCAGCAGATAAACGCCCGCCTTCACCATGGTCGCTGAGTGGAGATAGGCGCTGACCGGCGTTGGCGCTTCCATGGCGTTGGGCAGCCAGAAATGGAACGGCACTTGCGCCGATTTCGTGATGGCCCCGAACAGCAGCAGGACAAACAGGGCCGTATAGGTGCCGTGCTCGCGGAAGAGATCGCCCTTGGCCAGGAGCACGGAGAAATCCAGGCTGCCGCCGATCCCCGCCATGAGCACAAGGCCCGCCAGCATGATCAGCCCGCCGCCCCCGGTGACCACGAGGGCTTGAACGGCCGCCCGGCGCGAGGCGGCCTTGCCGTGTCCAAAACCGATCAACAGGAAGGAAGTGAGGGAGGTTAGCTCCCAGAAAACGAAAAAGGCGATGACGTTATCGGCCAGAACGAGCCCGAGCATCGAGGCCATGAAGGCGAGCAGAAATCCTAAGAACCGCCCAAGATCCTTGTGCGTTTTCAGATAGGCCGCCGCGTAGAGGATGATGAAGGTGCCGATGCCGGTGATGAGCAGCGCGAACAAAAGCGAGAGCCCGTCGAGGTAAAACGCAAGCTCGATTCCCCTGCCCTGGCCGGCCTCTCCGCCGATCCCCCGCAAGGCCGGCACCCAGGGTGTACTTTCCCGGACGGGCTCGCCATGGGACACCGGACCGATGGCGCGTGCGAAATAAACGAACAGGCTCGCCGGCAGCGCCGCGAGCACCCAGCCGGTCGCCGCACCTGCAAACCGCCGGATCAGGGGCGCCGCAAAGGCAAGGATAAAGCCTGAAAGGACCGCTACTAGCATGTCTGCCGTCACCCCCTACCGTCTCGACGCCGTAGCCTGCCAAATCGAAGCCGGCGCCGGAAGGACTTTCTGCGCAGAACGTCGACGTCCCGCTTAAGCGACCCCATCCCACACTGACACTGTTTTAGATGTAGTGCCCGCGGGCCAAGCGGTTAGGGTGCATCCGCGCGCGGGACAAACCCGCATGCACGCCCTTAAGGGCGCTCTAATCCCCAAACCACCGGTCCAGGAGTGCATCGCGCCATGATCCGCGACCACCGTCCCTATTGGCTGCGTCAGCTGATGACCGGGTTTGAGGCATGCTACCGCCGCCATTTTCTCGATCCCGCCTTCGAAACGGTCGGCGCGGACTGCATGGTCGCCAAGCCCTGGCATGTGCATGTCTTCGGGCCCCATGTCACCCTGGGGGAGCATGTGGAAATCAGGGCAACGGCGGAAGACCCGGTCCGGTTCACGACCTGGCCCGGGCCGGACGGCCACGGCCGCATCGAGATCGGGGCCTGCGCCCTCATTGGCCCTGGCGTGCGCCTTCAGTCGGCCCGGTCCATCGACCTCCAGGACGGGGCCATGCTGGCCTCCAAGGTGCTGATCACCGATGCGGACTGGCACGGGCTGCACGACCGGGTCTCCGCGCCGGGCCGGGCCTTGCCGGTGGTCATCGGCGAGAACGCCTGGATCGGCGACAGCGCCATAATTCTCAAGGGCTCGCGGATCGGCCGTAACGCCATTGTCGGTGCGGGCGCCGTGGTGCGGGGACTGGTGCCCGACAATGCGGTGGCGCTCGGCAATCCGGCGCAAGTCGTGCGCATGCTCGATCCGGATGAGCCCGTTGTGGGCCGGCGCACCATTTTCGAGGGGCGCGAGAGCGGCTACGAGCAAAGCCGCGCCCTCAACGAGGTGGCCTTGCGCGGAAACACCTTTGCGGCCTGGCTGCGCAGCCGGCTGTTTCCCCGCCGCGGTGATTGAGCCCCACCCTTGCCCTCAGACCAGTTCGACCCGATCCCACAGGGTGAGGGAGGCCAGCGATTGCTCCCGGCTAAGACCGGAGAAGATCCGCCCTATGCGGTCCACCTGTTGGGCCGGGCGGGCCTGGCCGCTGCGGCGGTAATCCAGCGTCAAGAACAGCGACGTGAACTGGCTGAGATCGAGATCGAGGGCCTTGCACAGGACCGCGATCGACTCGCCGCTTGGGTCCGAGAGCACACGGCGGACCGTCTGTGGGCCGATACTCAAGCGCCGGGCCGCGTCCCGGGCGAAGTCCGGAAGGTTTCCAGCGCGCACGTGGGCAAGCATGGCCGAGATGGGCCCGAACTTGGCGAGCCGGTCCCGCCCCAGGCTCGCCGCCTCATCGAAGGCGGGCTTGAGCCCCCCGTAACCGTCCGCCGCCAGGTCCTCCAGGACACGGTCGACCCGGTCCGGCGTGATCGCGAAGCGCTCCAAAATGTCCCGGCGCAGGCTCGAAGCGGCGCTCCAGAACAATTGGTGGGCAAGCCCGGCCGACAGATCGGGCCGCGCGGCGAGCGCGGCCGCAATTTCCGGATTGCCGCCCAACGCCTTGATGATCCGCGCAAAGGCATTTTGCGAGACCTGCGCCGTCTCATTGCGCAGCAGGGCCAGGGAGACGTCGGCCTCCCCATAGCTCACCAGCGCATCGCTCACCTGGGCGCCGATGCGGGGACGCTCGGCCACCGCGAGGCGATGGCCATGGGAGCGTGCGCACGCCCCGGTGATCTGCTCCTCGGCGACGGCCGGCGAGGCCTTCAGCAGCGGCCCCGCGACCGAGGCCTCGTCCTCCAAGAGCCAGTCGAACAGTTTGCGCGGCGGCTCCGCAAGATCGGCAAGGCTTTCGGCCAGCCGGCTGCGAATGGCGATTTCCGCGTCGCGAACGAGGCCAACGAGAATATCGTCGATCAGCAAGCGTTCTTTTTCCGTCCGCTCCCGATCATTGCCCAGAAGGCCGGCTATTTTCTCCAGCAGCGCTTCCTGCGCTTCCTTGCGCCGCCGTCCGGCGAGGGTCGCCAGGCTCAGCAAGCCCTCACTCCCTTTCTGAACGTCGCCCGTTTCCTGCGCACCGCTTGCCTGCCCCGAACCACTCTTTTGCGGTAACCCATCTGTCCCTTGCGCGCCGTCCACAGGGGTGCGCGCTGTCTTTGACACGGCTGACATCGCCATCTCCTCGCCCATCCAGCCGGCACTAGACGCCCCTTATGGTGAAGACGGAGTGAAAGGCTGATCGGCAGAGGCGGCCGGACATGCTACGCACTGCAAGGGCCGTTGTGCTACGCTCAAAGGGTGAGGTGGTGTAGCCGCATCACGCTCAAGGCCGCGACCGCGACCCGGCGCTGTTGGGCCGCCCCGGCGAAGCATCCCCGGCGCATGGGCGCCGCGCGAATAGGGCGCCGCGCGAATAGGGCGCCGCGCGAATAGGGCGACGTTGCTTTGAGTTTACGGTGTTCCACGAGTTTACGGTGATCCACACTGTTCACTAGACGCTCCAGGCGGCGTGGGGGCGGTTTTAGACCGGGCCTTTCAAACAGAGGACAAGATGCCATGGCGATCAGGGGTGCGAAGACCGGTGCGGCAGCAAGCGGGATGGCCCGCCGACGCAGCCTCCAGAGCGCGGTGCTGGTCGCGGGGTCCCTTGCCCTGGCCGCCGGCCTGGGGGCCTGCGCCGACCGCACCGACCCGGCCATCAAGAATACGGCGAGCTACCAGACCGGCTATTCGGACGGCTGCGCCACGGCCAACCAGCGCATCGCCGGCTTTCGCAAAACCGAAAAGCGCAATGAGATCCTGTTCCGGACCGATGAGGCCTATCGGATCGGCTGGAACCAGGGTTTCGGCACCTGCGGTGGCCGGGAGAGCCCCTTGAGCGATGATTTCCTGCAGGACGACCGGTTCGACCAGGGCCCGATCTGATCGGGTCCCGTCAAAGGCGTGATCTGGTGACCCCGGTCAGCGGTTGATCGGGTCACCCCTTTGCGGTCCGTGGCCTCGGGCCGATTCTTTTCCGGCACGGCACAACACGGAGCCCGGTCGCGGTGATGAGAGCGCCGGACTGTTCGATCCCAGACCACCGGGTGACCAGACCACCGGGCGACCAGTTCAGCGAGCGACCAGACCAGCCGGCGAGAAGTCCGGATCAGTCTGAAGCCAGCGCGCCGCCCGTCTAGTTTTGGTTTCGCTCCCGCGCCCCCATCGCAGCCTTGCGGACGCTCCGCGAGGGCGGCGCAACGGCGCCGGCCCGCCGTCGCGGCCTTAAGCGCGGTGCAGATTAATCGCCCGGCGCTCTAATCGCCCCGCGCCCTACGAAATGCCAGAGATGGAAAAACGCCCCGGACCGTTTGGCCCGGGGCGTTTTTCGTCACGTGCGCTGCGGCGATCCCCGAGTGAGGATCGCCGCTTTTAGAGATTAGACGAATGGCAGGCTGTCGGCATCGACCACAAGGTTTTCGCCCGAGATGCCCGCGTCGAAGACCAGTTCGATTTCCCCGGCGCTCAGGCCGCTGTCGAAGAGGGCCACTTCATCCATGGTGCCGTCGAAGAAGTCGATGAGGCCCGCATTCGCCGAAAAGCCGACCGCCTTGTTGCTGGCGCCGAAGATCAGATCTTCGGTATTGCCGCCAAGACCGCCGGTGTAATCGCTCGACCCGGCCAGTTCGCCATTCACATACAGCATCAGGCCCGTGTCCTCACCGAAGGTGACGGCCAGGTGGTTGAACGTGCCAGCCTGGGCAAAGCCGCCGGTGATCTCGAAGCTCTCCTCCGTGCTCTGCAGACGCGCCGTGACACTGTTGTCGGCGTTGATCTGCAGATTGAAGTGGCCGCCCTCGCCGAAGAAGGCCGCGTCTTTCGACAGCACGGCCTGGGTCCGGCCGAAAGCCACGTCGGAGTTCACCCAAACACTGAAGGTGCCGTTGTCGAGCGCGAAGGCGTCCGTGTTCTCGACCGTGACGAAGTCATTGTGGCCGTCGAACTCGATCCCGGCACCGACCGGGCCGGCATCGGTAAAGACCGCACCGTCGAGCACGCCATTGAAGCCGCTCACGATATCGGTGAGAACATCGCCCTCATCGTCCGTGCTCGGCCAATAGGACAGCGGATCGAAGATCGGGGTGAGATCGACCTGATCGGCGGAGACGCCGTCGAAGACCAGTTCGCCCGTCTCGTTGAAGACATCCTCGTCGAACAGGAGCGCGGTGCTGTCGCCCAAGGTCACGGCCAGGAAACCGCCCGCGTCGTCGGCGATGGCATCATTGGCGTCGAGCACACCGTCCTCGAGCGCTTCGACGACCATGGCGGCCACATCGGAACTGACCCGGATATCCAGCCGATCGCCGTCACCAAAGCCGATGCCGTCCACACCGAAGGACCGGTCGAGCACATAGGTGTCCATGCCCATACCGCCCGACAGGATGTCCGAGCCGCCGCGACCGTTCAGGATATCGTTGCCGCCATTGCCGTTGATTTCGTTGTCCCCGTCATCGCCGAGCAAGGTGTCATCGCCGACCGCGGAGCCGCCCAGCGCCTCGAAGTTGAGGATCGTGTTGGGCCCGGCCGTGCCGGCGGCGAGATCCGCCATCACGCCCATGCCAGCGGCTGCAAAGAGAGCCAGGTCAAAGCCTTCCCCGCCATCGATGGTGTCAACGCCGCCGAAGGGATGGATTGTGTCGTCGCCGGCACCGCCCACGATGATGTTGGTTTCATTGTTGCCGAACAGCACGTCGTTGCCGGCACCGCCGATCACGTTGTCGATGTTGATCAGCGTGTCGTTGCCAAGGGCGCCGGTCGCGGCCCCCTCGGCGCTCGGCTCGCCGACCGTGTCGCTGCTGTTGACGTCGAGATCGACAAAGACCGAGTCGGTGGCCGCGGACAGATCGACCGTGTTCGTGCCCGCATCGCCGTTCAGCACGTCATCGCCGAGGCCGGAGATGAAGAGGTCGTCGCCGCCGTCGCCGATCACCACATCGTCGCCGTCACCGTCGATCAGAACATCCGCATCAGGACCGCCGGTGATCACGTCGTCGCCGGCACCGCCGTTCAGTTCGTCGGACCCGCCAAGACCGATGATGTTGTCGTCACCGTTACCGCCATTGATGGCATCAGGACCGTTGGTGCCGATGATCGTGTCGTTGCCGGCACCGCCGAAGGCCGCCGGACCGCCCTCTTGCAGATTGATGGCGTCATCGCCCGTGGTGCCCGCCACGAGGGCGACCTGCACTTCGAAGGTTTCTTCCTGGGCACCGCTGGGCAGGGCCGCCTGGGTTGGCGAAAACAGCCGCACATCCAAGGAGTCGAGGGCCGCGGCGGGATCTTCCGCGAGATCGACACCGAGCAGATCATCCCCCAGGTCCACGTCGACGAGCACGACCGGGTTGAAGGTCTCGTCCTCATCCAGGGTTCCAGGCGCGGGGAAAAGAGCGCGGCCACGCTCGGCCACGCCATTGGCACCGATCACCTCAAAACCGACGCCGGAGGCGATGAACGTGAACAGGGGCGAGGAGACCGCCACCGGAATGAGCGCTGAACTCGTGGTCAGGGCCGCGTCCGGACCGACAAAGGTCGTCGGCGTGAACTCCACCAGCGGATCGAACACGTTGCTGGCCGGCAAATCCTCCGGGATCACCACATCGTAGCCAAGCTGCTCGAACAGGGCGAGTTCGGACCGCCCGATGGTGACCAGATCGCCGCCGATGACGAACGGGTTCATCAGGGAGAGGGCGAGATCGAGGTCACGCGGATCGTTGAACACATTACCGGCAAAGTGCGAGATGTCGCTGCCCGGACCGGTGGTGAACTCAAGCGGCGTGATGTCGCCAAAGGCTTCGACGAAGGCATCACCCGTGTAGAAGGGCTGCACCTGCTCGTCGATCATGATGTCCCGGTCGACGGCAAAACCAACCTGGGTCACGCCGCCATTGACGAAAAAGAGCGGCAGCTCGGTCTCTCCGGCTTCCCGAATGCTGACGAAACCAAGCCCGTGCCCCAACTCGTGGGTGAGCACGGACACGAAGTCCAGCGCGCCGGCGGGAACTTCCCGGTTTGGATCGGTGCTGATGAAGGCAACATCCGAGGCAAGAAAATCAATGTTCACGTTCACGAAAATGTCGGGAATGTCGCCATTGGCGTCCCGACCGGTCGTGAATTCGATCAACGGAACGGGATCGATGATAAAGGCGCCGTTCTCGTCAAACTCACCTTCGAACACCGTGTTGCCGTCTTCATCGACCGACACGGGAAGCCCGAAGCCGGCCGAGGCCACCGCCGTTCCGCCCAGACTTACCACGTTCACTTCGATATCAAGCTCCGCACCGTCCACGGCGGAGATAAACTGGGTCCAGTTCGAGACCGCCGTCTCGGTGAGATCCTCGACCACCGGGATCAGATCGTCGAATTCCTCACCGGCGGAATTGATGGTCGTGATGTTCAGTGTAACGAGCGATTCCGGCGCCTCGAGAAGCGCCTCGGCACCCTCGCCGGACGTGATGGCGAACTCGGTCAGACGCGCGCCGTCGTCGAGCACCAGGGCCGCCGGATCAAAGACCTCATCGGCACCGTGGAGATGCAGACCTGTGAAGAACTCCGAGGAATAGGGGCTTGGTTCAAGACCGTAACTATGATCGTGGTCATGCCCATGATCGTGATCGTGATCGTGATCGTGATCGTGATCGTGATCGTGATCATGGTCGTGATCGTTTTCGTAGGCGTGGTCGTGACCGCTTTCGTGCGTCATTAATTCTCTCCCCAACTCCCCGAAGGCGCTTTTTGCGCCTGAAACATAAAACGCAAAATGCCCTCGTGGCCTCGCCCAAATCAGGGCGGCCAACGGCAGTTTGCACGGTGCGTACCCGCCAATTCGCCAATCCGTATGCGGGGTGGATCACCACGTCCGGACATCTACCAACGCTGTAGTGTGTCGCTTTAGAACGCCGCGCACAATGGCAAAAACAGGCCCTTCCCCCATTGTGATCGGCGTCATTTCGCGCAAGCGCCACTCACCGGGCAGCCGCCACGTCTTCGCGCGTCACGGCACTCGGCGGCGGCTCCAATCCGTGGTCGAAATCGCGCCGGATATAGGTGAGCAGCGCCGCCAGAGCCTCATCACTTAAAGAAGCAAATCCCGGCATGGCGTTCGCCCACGGCCCCGGCGCGGCGGGGTCGGGACTGCCTTGAAGCGTCCACCGGATCAGCAGATCCGCCGGACCGGTCACAATTGGACTTGCGAGCAGGCTGGGCTGGAGAAAGGGCACACCGCCGCCGTCCGCCTGGTGACAGGTCAGACAATGGCGCCGATAGAGCGCCTCGCCCGAGGTCCCGTCCTCGGCGTCGGCCCGGTCGACGGCCCCAGCAAGACCAAGGGCCAGCACCAGAACCTTTGCCGCCGACAACCGCTCACCCGTCACAGGTGACCCCTCACCCGTCATAGGTGACCCGCCAGATCCGTCCCGTGACCGAATCGCTGATGAACAGCGCCCCGTCCGGCCCTTCCGCGAGGCCCGTCGGACGATATGTGGCCTGGCGCGGGCTGGGCAGCGGATCCTGGCCGGCGAACCCGTCAGCGAAGGTGACATACGCGCCCGATGGCCGGTGATCTTCTGCGAAGGGCACGAACGCCACCTGGTAGCCCGCCTGGGGCCGGGGCGCACGGTTCCAGGAACCGTGGAACGCGATGAACGCGCCCCCCGCCATGCCTTCAGGCAAACCCTTTCCAGTGTGGAAAAGCAGATCATTCGGCGCCCAATGGGCCGGGAAGGCCACCAGCGGCGCCGCGTATTTTCCGGCCTCCGCCTCGGTCTTGCCGTCGCCGCCATATTCCGGCGCCACGAGACGGCGCCCGGTGCGCGGATCAAAAAAGGTGTAGGGCCAGCCGTGCTCTTTTTCGCCCGTCACGACGTGGAGTTCCTCGGCCGGCATTTCGGCATTGTCGTCCGCGTCGAACAGATCCGGCCACAGACTGTTCAGCTGGTCGCGTCCGTGCTGGATGAAGAACAATTCTCCGGCCGCGCTGTTCCAGTCGATGCCCACGGCGTGGCGCAGGCCCCGTGCCACCTGCACACCATCCGCCCGGTGATCTTGCCCCGGCGTGTTCGCATCGAAGCGCCAGATACCGGCGCGCTCCAATTCATCGCAGGGCGTGCGGCCCGGCGAGCCGGCGGTCCGGATCTGTTCCTGACAGGCATTGGAGGGAACGCCCACCTCCACAAACAGATGCCCCTTGCCATCAAGCGCGAGCGGCTTGGCCGCGTGGGCGCGCTGTTCGGGGAAGCCCGACACGATGGTCACCGGCTCGCCCTGGGGCACGAAGGTGCTGGCGGGCCTTTCAAAGCGGAACACGGCCTCGTTAGAGCTCATGTAAAGATGCGTCGCCGTGAGGGCCAGACCCGTGCCGGCGCTGCTGGAAAAACCCTCCCGCCGGTCGGCAATGCCGTCGCCGTCGTCATCGCGCAGGGCAACGGCGCCATATCCTTGCTCGTTCAGCGCCCTCAGGTTCACATACACATCCCCATTCGGCGCCACCACCAAGTGCCGGGCCCGGCCCAGCCCATCGGCAAACACCGTTGCGGAAAAGCCTTTGGGCAGACGCAGGCCGAGGGCCTTGTCCACCGGGGCTTGGGGATTGACCGCCGGCATGTCCCGCTCGCCCGCCTGCGCGGGGCCCATGCCCGGCGCGACCACCAGAAGAGCCGTGAGCGCCGCCGCCACAAGGCGACCACGATGTTTGGTCAAAGCCTGTTCACAAAGGGCAAGGCCCCCGGTTCGGGTCAAGGTCATGATCTGGCTCCCGCTCCTGGCCGGTCCCGCATCGCCCGGCCTGTCTTTTGTGGGCCCGCAAAGGCGGGCTTGTCTTTCTATCGGCCCGCAAAGGCGGGCTTGTCTTTTGGAAGCCCGTAGAGGCGGGCCGGCCGCGCAAGACCATACACCGGCTGTTGCGCCGCCCCCAATCCCGGGTCTATGAGGCATGATCGCCGTGACGCACGCGCCCTTCGGCCCCCTGCCCCGCGCCCCAGCCTGGATGATCCGCCATGACCCGTATTCCCGCCCCGCCCCAACCCGGCCACAGGCCGCCCAGCCAGGGCCTGCACCGCCAAAACAACACCG
>CAYYTT010000019.1:30819-33334 GCA_964474635.1 uncultured Alphaproteobacteria bacterium
GATCACTATTACTGGATGCGCGATGAGAACTGGCAGGCCGTGATGCAGGATCCCGCCGTGCTGCAGGCGGACATTCGCCGCCATCTGGAGGCGGAAAACGAATACGCCCAGGCCGTCCTCGCCCCCACCCGCGCCCTTCAGACGACCTTGTTTGAGGAAATGAAGGGGCGCATCAAGGAAGACGATGCGACCGTGCCCGCGCCGGACGGGCCGTGGCTCTACTGGACGCAGTTCGAGACCGGCGGTCAGCACCCGATCTTTTGCCGCGCGCCCCGGCCGGACGGTGCCAGCGACCCCGTGGGCGATCTCGACCGCGCCAAGGGGCAGGTCATGCTGCACGGCGACGCGATGGCCCAGGGACACGGGTATTTCGACATCGGCGCGGCCGGGCACAGCCCCGATCACCGCTTTCTCGCCTACGCGGTCGATACGCAGGGCTCGGAGCTGTTTACGATCCGCATACGCGACCTGACATCCGGCGAGGACCTGCCCGCGGACCTGACGGGCACGGCCGGAGACTTTGCCTGGAGCGCGGACGCCTCCCGGCTCCTTTATGTGCGCCGGGACGCCAATCTTCGCCCCTCAAGCGTCTGGTGCCACCGTCTGCACACGGATCCCGCCGAGGACATCTGCCTCTATGAAGAGCCGGATCCGGCCTATTATGTGGGTCTCGACGAGACCGAAAGCGGCGCTTACCTGCTCATCGAGGCGGGCAACCACGATGCCACCGAAATTCGCCTGATCGACGCCCATGCGCCCGAGGCCCCGCCAATCCTGCTCGCCCCGCGCCGGCCCGGGCACCTCTACAGCGCCACCCACCATGGCGACCGCCTTCTGATCGTTACAAATTCAGGGGATGCGGAGGATTTCCGGATCGTCTCCGCCCCCCTTGAGGATCCGCGCGAGAACACCTGGCAAGAAATCCTGCCCCACCGCCAGGGACGCCTGATCCTCAGCCTGCTGCTGTTCGAGCGCCATGCCGTGCGCCTGGAGCGCGTCGACGGCCTGCCGCGCATCGTCATCGCCGGTCTGGGGCCGGACGGCTTTGCCGGCGAAACGGCCATTGCCTTTGAAGAAGAGGCCTATCACCTGTCCTTGATGCCGGGACACGAGTTCAAGACCGACACGCTGCGCTTTACCTATGCCTCGCCAACATCGCCCGCCCAGGTCGTGGACTATGACATGGCGACGACCGCGCGGACGGTGCGCAAGGTGCAGGACGTGCCCAGCGGCCATGATCCGTCCGACTACGTCGTGCGCCGACTGCTCGTGACGGCCGCCGACGGGGCCGAAATCCCGGTGACCCTGCTCCACCGGGCCGATACCGCGCCGGGGCCGGACACGCCGGTCCTGCTCTACGGCTATGGGTCCTATGGCCACGCGACCCCCGCTTCTTTTTCCGTCACGCGGCTTTCCCTCGTGGACCGGGGCTTTCTTTACGCCATCGCCCATGTGCGCGGAGGGATGGAGAAGGGATATCATTGGTATACGGACGGCAAGCTCGACCAGAAGATGAATACCTTCACCGATTTCGTTGCCGTGGGTGAAGCGCTGGCGGCGAAGGGCCTGACACGCCGGGGCCGGATCATCGCCCATGGCGGCAGTGCCGGCGGTCTGCTCGTGGGTGCCGCGGCCAATCTGGCGCCCGATCTGTTCCAGGCCATCCTCGCCGAAGTGCCCTTTGTCGATGTGCTGACGACCATTTGCGATGACAGCCTGCCCCTGACCCCGCCCGAATGGGTGGAGTGGGGCAATCCCATCGCCGAGAAATCCGCCTTTGATACCATCGCCGCCTATTCGCCCTACGACAATGTGGCCGAGACGGTCTATCCGGCCGTCTTCGCGACCGCCGGTCTGACCGATCCGCGGGTGACCTATTGGGAGCCGGCCAAATGGGTCGCGCGCCTGCGTGAGCGGCGCACGGATGATGGGCTCACGGTGCTTTGGACCCATATGGAGGCGGGCCATGCGGGCGCGGCCGGCCGGTTCGACCATCTCAAGGAAATCGCCCGGGTCTACGCCTTTGCCCTGGCGGTCGCCAACGGCACGATTGGGGCCGGTACCCCGATGCCTGACGATGATGCGCACACGGGCACGCCGGGGCTCGCCGAATAAGGGGGGGCACACAGAGCAAAGGCCAGAGCGCGAAGGCGAGAAACAGGCCGGGGCGGGGCGGCGCACGGGGCCGGCGGGCCCGCGACATCCCGGCTGCCGCTTGAGAGACGACCTTCAAACGACATACGGAAAAAAAATCGCGCCGGACCCGTGAGGTTCGGCGCGATCATGAGCCGTGGTTTAAGCGTGGAGCGATAAGCGTGCCGGGCGATTAGAGTGCCAAGCGATTCATTCGCACCGCGCTCAGGGGCACCGCGCTCAGGGCCGCGACGGCAAACCGGCGCCGCAACGACGGAGCGGCGGCGCGCTCGCTGAAGCCGGCTTGATCCGGATGTCTTGCCCGTGCTTCAGGCGCCCCGTACTTCAGGCGCCCCGTACTTCAGGCGCCATCGTCTTCCGT
>CAYYTT010000019.1:33434-37504 GCA_964474635.1 uncultured Alphaproteobacteria bacterium
CTTCAGGCGCCCCGTACTTCAGGCGCCCCGTACTTCAGGCGCCATCGTCTTCCGTTGCCGGCTCTTCGGCTTCGGCTTCGCCCGCAGCTGCATCCTCCGCGTCGCCGCCCTCGGCCGGCGCTTCGCCATCCGATGCCGCCTCGCCTTCGCCGCCGGCGGCCTCTTCCGCGACCGGGTCGCCCGTCGCCGGATCAAGCATGGGCTGGGCGTCTTCGGGCACGCCCGGTGTTGCCGGACGCGTTCCCGTCACGGCCTCAACAATGGTGGCCGCTTCCCGCAGATTGTTTTCCGCTTCGGTGACCAGGTTCAAGCGCTCGATGATCAGCGCTTCCAGGCGCTTGATCTCCTCGGAGTCATTGTCCGGAAGATCGAACTGCCGCGCGGTCTCGATGGCCGAACGGGCCGCCGCCGCATCTTCTTCGGCCGACTTGCGTTGGTCGGTCAGGCGATTGGTGCCTTCCCGATTCCGGATCCGGTATTCCTCAAGGGCGCGTTCGCGGGCGATGTCGCTGGTGGCCGACTGGGCCCGTTCGGCGGTCTCGCGCGCCTGAAGCGCCACGTCACGGATCAGTTCAAGATCGGTGATCGCCGTGCGCGTCTGGCCCGAGATGTCCAAAACTTCCTGGATCGCGTTCACAAGCTGGTTCTGCGCTTCGATCTCGAACTGGTCCTCAAGGAAAGTAATCCAGGTGGAGGCGTCTTTCTTCGAGCGCGGATAATTGACCGCGCGCTTGAAGGCCGTCAGCGCTTCGCGCCGCTTGCCCAGATTGTTACGGGCATGGCCGAGCAGAAGCCACGCGCTGCCCTGCTGGGTGTTGTTCAGCCCACCGCGGTTGAGCGCGCTCAAGAGGAACCGTTCCGTCTGCCGCCATTCCTCGTCCTGGGCAAAGGTGCCGGCGATCTGGAAATCAAGCCGGCCATTGGGCGCCTTGCGGCTTGCCGCAATCAGGGCCTGGCGGGCCTTGGCGAACTCCCTGGCCGCGAGCCAGTAGTTACCGAGCTTTTCCAGGTTCTCGGCCGTGTCCTCGACCCGGCCGCGCTCGATCTCGTCTTCCAAAAGCTTGGCCGCCTTGTAGGGGTAGCCGTAGAAGGAATGGAGATCCGCCAGCGTCACGAATTCACGGCCACGGCGCAGGAAACCGAGGCGATAGCGCAGTTCCGTGACGGCGTAGGCGTCCTTTTCCCGGCCGAGTTCCTGGTAGCCGGCGGCCAGTTGCTGCCAATACTCGTCCTTACCTTCGAACTGCGTGATGATCTGCTCAAGGAGCGGTACGGCACGGTTCCATTGGTTCAGGTTGATGTAGACGGCAACGAGCAGACGCAGATAGCCCTCATTGGGTTCCGCGGACAGCTCAACGGCCTTTGAGGCCGGGCTTAGGGCATCGCGCCACCGCTCCTTGACCGCATAGGCTTGAGCAAGGAAGTAGTAGGCATTGGCGCCGGGGGACTCGGCGATGGTGAAGAACCGCTCCAGCGCGGCGATGGCGTCGTCATACCGCTCGCTGGCGAGATAAAGACCGCCAAGGAAGAAGTAGAGTTCGCCGAGTTCGGTATCTTCAAGGGCACCGGTGGCCACGGCCCCTTCGAGCGACCGGATCGCCGCCGGGTAATCCTCCAGTTCCAATTGGAAGTTGGCCGCCTGGCGAAACATGATGGCCTTTTCAAACGGCTCCAGATCGGGATCGCGAAGCACCCGCAGGATCACCGCCAAGGCGCCGCGCACGTCGCCCGCCTCATAGATCTCCTGGCTTTCGAAATAGGCGTCCGTGACTTTTTTATTCGTGGTCTGCGCCTGCGCGGGCGCGACCGGGGTCAAGGAAACCCGATCCATCCCATGGAGAAAGCCGCCAAAGGCAAGAGCGCCGGCCAGGGCAATCGTCGCGGCCGATGTCCGGCGCGCGGATTTGGTCCGAACCAGGTTGCTGTTTCTCGCCTTGGGCATTGCTCGTACCCCTCCACCGGGTCTGTCTTGGACGACCGCTGCGGTCGCCTGGTTAAGCTGCGCGGCGCCGGGTTCCCGCGGACCTTCACGTCCTGCAGACCCTCGCGCCCTCGGGACCTTTGCGCCCATCTGTCCTCGCGCCCATCGATCCTTCGCGTCACGGCCCCCCGAACACGAGCGGCACTCGGCTGGAGCGAACCCGGATCGGAAAGACGGCCAGTTTCAAACGCCGGCCTAGCCAAAACGGGGGTCGGCCCGCCTGACGGACAACGCCGATGGGGCCTCACCCGAATCTTGAAGACTTGAACCTTCGGGCATTGAGATCCCGACCATGGGTCCCGTGCCCAACAGCTTGGCCGCGCCTCGTTTCCTCATCGGCGCTCGATTGCCGTTCTGCCCGATTGCCGTTCTGCAGGTCCCCTTCCGCCCTGTGGGTCCGGACCAACACCACGCGCGAACCGAAATCACAATGGGCCTCCATGGTCAGGCCCACCGCGATGGATAAAACCGTCTAGCGGCGACCGTCGCCTTCAAGCTGGAAGTCGAGACGCACGCGAACACCATCGCGGTCGGCAGGCTGGCCGTCGCGGATTTGCGGGCGATATTTCCAGCGCTGAATGGCGCGAATGGCTTCCCGTTCGAACACGGAGGAGGACGATTCCACCACGACCGGATTTTTCACGGAGCCATCGGCGGCGATGGTGAACTCCACCACCACATAGCCTTCCTGCCCCCTCTGGGCGGCGCGCCGCGGGAACTGCGGCGGGATCCGCACGATCGGCTGGGGATCGCGCTCATTGATCGTCACGCCGCTCAACCCGCTCAGCCCCACATCGGGCTTGGGCAGACCCAGCGAGCCGCCACCCACATTCGGGCGGGTCGTCTGCTGGGGAGCCGGCGGCGGCGGGGGCGGCGGCTCGTCCTGCTGCTCAGGACGCTGCAATTCCCGGTCGTTCGCCTGGATTTCCTCATCGCGCTTCACCCGGGTGAGTTCGATGGGCGGGGCTTCCTCAATGACTTCCTGATCAATCTTCTCGGGGATGATCAGGGATTTCATCAGCATGAAGAGTCCGATGGTCACGATTGCCGCGACGGGGACACCGATGATGATTCTCAGCAAACCCATGGGTGCGGCCTCATTCCTGCTTTGTGGCAACGACGACGGACGGCGCACCGGCAAGGCGGGCCTGATCCATCACCTGAACGACGATGCCGGTCTCGGCTTCCTCGTCGGCCTGAATGATCACAGGCCCCTTTGGATTGTCGGTTCGCAGGCGCTCGACATTCGCCCGCACCGCCCGCACTTCGACTTCACGGCCGTCGATAAACACGCGGCTATCCGCGTCCACGGCGACAAGGACCGACAGATTGGCCTTGGCCTGATCCGTCTCGGCCTCAGGCCGGGTCACTTCAGCGCCGGTCTCCCGAACGAACACAGCCGTCACGATAAAGAAGATCAGCATGATGAACACGATGTCGAGCATCGGCGTCAGGTCGATGCCGCCCTCTTCCACATCGCCGCTGTCCCGCTTGCGCCGGGCGCCGCCCGTCCGGCCCACCCACTTATCCCGGTCTTCCGGAAAGTGGATATCAAGCTCGTCCTCGACGCGCTGAGTGGCCCGCTTGGCCTGGCGCTCCAGAATGGTGCTGAAATAAAGGCCGGAAATGGCGGCCACCATGCCCGCCATGGTCGGGATGGTCGCCTTTGACACGCCCGCCGCCATGGCCCGCGCATTACTGGCGCCCGTGAAAGCCATCACGTCGAAGACCTCGACCATGCCGGTCACGGTACCGAGCAGCCCGAAAAACGGTGCCACCGCCACCAGGATCTTGATGGTGCCGAGACCGTAATGGCTCTCAATACTCACCTGTGAAATGAGCTGCGTCCGGATCTGGTGCGCATGCCAGGAATTGTGATCCTTGCGCCCTTCCCAAATCCCCAAAACCCGCTTTCGCGTGCCCGGATAGGCCGCCAAGAAATACCAGAACCGCTCCAGGATCAGCGTCCACATCATAAATGTGATCGCCATGATCCACAGCAGGACCGGACCGCCGGTTTCCACGAAGTCTCGAAGGCTCGTGAAAATCACCAGAGGATTCAAACTGGATAGGACGTCATTCATCTTCC
>CAYYTT010000020.1:0-27586 GCA_964474635.1 uncultured Alphaproteobacteria bacterium
CGGAGCCGTCGTCCGTGTCGCCGATATACATGCCCGGGCGCTTGCGCACCGCGTCAAGGCCGCGCAGCACCTTAATCGAATCGGCGCCGTAGTCCTGATTTGTGTCCGTATTGGCTTCCATGGGTTCAGCCACGCTCTTTCTGGTCGATCAAATGAAGGGGGCCGGCCGGGTCACGGTGTCGGACGGGGCCGGAAACAGGCGTTTTCCACGCCGATTATCTGGGCACGGTCTTCAAAAGCCTCAAACAGGACCGCATCCGTGCCGGTCATCCAGGCCTGCACACGCAGGCGGCAGATTTCATCAAACAGGGCGGCCCGGCGCGCACCATCAAGATGGGCCGCCACCTCATCGAGCAGCAGCAGGGGCGGGCGGCGATCCTCAAGGGCCCGCAGGCGGGCATTGGCAAGGACGAGGCCGATCAGCAGCGCCTTTTGCTCCCCCGTGGAGCAGTCGCGGGCCGCCATGCCCTTGGCCCGGTGCACCACATGCAGATCAGCCCGGTGCGGGCCTTCAAGCGTGCGCCCCGCGGCGCCGTCACGCGCCCGTCCGCTACGCAGGCGAGCCCGGTAGCCTTCGGCCCCGTCGCCTGCGCCAGCGGCCGCACCGTCCGCGAAACCGTCCTCCAGACGAATATCCGCAAACGGAAAAGCCGGCTCCCCGGTCCCTGTACACCCGTCGGCGCCCCAGTCATCGATCGCGCCGCGCAACCGCTCCAGGAACCTCAGCCGTGCCGCGGCCATGGCGCAGCCATGCTCGGCCATTTGGTGCTCCAGCGCGTCAAGCCAGGCCGCATCGGCCGGACCATCGCTGAGCAGACGGTTGCGCGTGCGCATGGCCCGCTCAAAGGCGGCCGCCTGGGTGCCATGATCGGGCGTATCGCCAAGCACCAGGCGATCGAGAAACTTGCGCCGCTCCGCCGGGCCTTCCACGAACAGCCGGTCCATGGCCGGGGTCAACCAGGCCAGGCGCAGATACTCGGCAAAGACGCCCGCTCCGGAAGCCGACGCCCCGTTGACCCGCGTTACCCGGCGCTCGCCCCCTGCCGTGCCCGTGCCCAGTTTGTCCTCGCCCGTGGGCCCGTGCAGGGTCAGCGCGACGGCCCAGCGATCAGCGGCGCCGCCGCCATGCGGCGCGTCCGGACCATCCGCTCGCGGCATCAGGGCCGGGGCATGGGTGAGATCGGCAAGGCGCGCACCGCGCAGTCCGCGTCCGGAAGAAAACAGCGACAGGGCCTCCAGCACATTGGTTTTGCCCGCCCCGTTTGGCCCCACAAGCACGACCGGGCGCCGGTCGAGTTCAAGGCTCGCCTCGGCATAGGACCGGAAGGCCGTGAGCTGCAGGCGTGTGACGGCAAGCAGCGCCCCGGATCCGTCAGGCGCGCCCGCCTGCGGATGACCTGGCGTCGCATATGCCCCCTCCCCCACAGCCATGGGTCCGGTCATGCGCACGCGTTCGCCCTTAAACTCTCATCGGCATCAGCACATAGAGCCCGCTGTCGTCCGCCCCGTCCCGCACGATGGTGGGGGAGCCGGACTCGGCCAGCAGGATCCGCGCCTTGTCGCTGTCGAGCTGTGAGGTGATGTCCATGAGATATTTGGCATTGAAGCCAATCTCGAGGGCGTCGGACTCGTAATCCACCGGCAGCTCTTCCTTGGCGTTGCCGCTGTCCGGGTTGACCACCGTCAGCACCATGCGCCCGTCGGCGAGATTCAGTTTCACGGCCCGGGACTTTTCGGTCGAGATGGTGGACACCCGGTCCACGGCCTCGGAAAGCAGCTTGCCGCCCACTTCGAGGACCTTGTCATTACCGGTTGGAATGACCCGCACATAATCCGGAAACGTCCCATCGATCAGTTTGGTGGTCAGCACCACCGTACCGAAGGCGAAACGGATTTTCGTGTCCGACAGGGCCACGTCAATGGGCGTGTCGACACCGTCCACCAGCTTGCGCAATTCGCCCACGGCCTTTTTGGGCAAGATAATGCCAGGCATGCCCGGCGCGCCGTCCGGGGCCTCCACCTGGTAGCGGGCAAGGCGATGACCGTCCGTGGCCACGGCACGCAGCATGCGCGGCCCGCCTTCCGTTGCCGGAGCATCGGGGACATGCAGGAAAATGCCGTTCAGATAATAACGTGTCTCCTCGTTCGAAATGGCAAAGCGCGTCTTGTCGATCATGCGCACCAGATCGGAGGCCGGCAGGGCGAAGCGATGGGGCATCTCGCCCAGGGTCATGGCGGGGAAGTCCTCGCGCGGCAGGCAGGCCAGCGTGAAGGTCGCCTGGCCGGCGGAGATCGTCAGCCGCTGATCTACGGCCGCGAAATCGAGGTCCACCTGCGCGCCGTCGGGCAGCTTTCGGACAATGTCGTGCATGGTGTGCGCGGGCGCGGTCGTCGCGCCTTCACGGCTCACCTGGGCGCCCACTTGCTCAACCACCTCCATATCGAGGTCGGAGGCTGTCAGACTGAGGCTGTCGCCCTTGGCCTCCAGGAGGACATTGGACAGGATGGCAATCGTGTTTCGCCGTTCCACAATGCTCTGCACGTGGGACAAGGACTTCAACAGGGCGGCGCGCTCGATTGTCAGCTTCATGGGTTCGTCTTCCGTCCAGGGCCCCGGTCCGGCCTCGGGTCGGGGCCGGCTGGCCCGTGGGGTTCAATCGTGGACCGGCTTTTCAGGTCCCCCGAATGCCCAGGGCCGTGGCCTTGGGCCTGGTGTCGGATCATCAGCCGGCGCAAAGGACGCGCTCACCCCCGCGTGAGGGGGCAAGGCCATGAGAGAACCGCGAATGCCATGGTGCCGAAAGCGGACCACGCGAGAACGGCGCGTCCTGGGGGCGAGACAGCGAATCTCTCACTGCTCTCTTTATATCACGTCACTGCAGCGTTGGCAGGGCTTTAAAAGCCCCACCCTGGCAGCTTAGAACGCTGATTTATAATGATTTTTTCAAAACCCGGTGGAGCAGGCTTCCCCAGGATCGGCCAAGGGCCGTCCTTTAGCGCTCCAAAAGGCGCCGCAGCGTCTCCACCGCCTGATCGATGCTCGGGTCGGTGCGGCGTAATTCCTCGATTTTCCGCACCGCGTGCATGACCGTCGTATGATCCCGGTTGCCAAAGCGCCGCCCGATATCGGGCAAGGAGCGCTGGGTCAGCTGTTTGGACAGGTACATGGCAATCTGGCGCGGCCGGGTCACCGAGCGGGCCCGGCGGGGCGAGAGCAGATCGGCCACTTTCACGGAGAAGTGTTCGGCCACCTTCCGCTGGATCTCCTCGACGGTCACTTTGCGCGTGTTCGCGCGGATCAGGTGCTGGAGCAGCTCCTGGGCCACTTCGACGGTGACAGGTCGGCCCACCAGGGCGGCATGGGCCAGAAGCTTCTGCAGTGCCCCTTCCAACTCACGGATGTTGGAGGTGATCTTGTGGGCCAGGAAATCAAGCACATCGAGCGGGATGTTCACGTCGCCGTACATCTCGGCCGCTTGGCGCGCCTTGAGCTGCAGGATCCCCAGGCGCAACTCGAAATCCGTGGGGTGGATATCGGCCACCAGACCCCAGCTCAGACGGGAGCGGATGCGCTCCTCCACGCCCTCAAGATCGGTCGGCGACCGGTCGGCGGAGATGATGATCTGGCGCGACCGGTCGACCAGAGTGTTGAAAGTATGGAAAAACTCTTCCTGCGTATTTTCCTTACCACTGATGTATTGGAAATCATCAATCATCAGCAGGTCAACGGTCCGGAATTGCTCTTTGAAGGCAAACTGATTGTGGTGACGGATCGCCGCCACGAACTGGTACATGAACTTTTCAGCGGACAGATAAAGAACCCGTTTCTCCGGAGCCCTCTGGCGCACATGCCAGGCGATGGCGTGCATCAAATGGGTTTTGCCGAGGCCGGTTGAGCCGTGGAGGAACAGGGGATTGAAAGGGACCACGTCGGACTCGGCGACGCGCCGGGCCGCGGCGTGGGCCAATTCGTTGGATTTGCCGACGATGAAGTTGGCGAAGGTGTTCGTGTCCTCAAGGGGCGTATCGGTGTCACCCTCATAGGACATGAAAGACCGCTTCCCGCTGTGCAGGGTGCTGGGCGCCCGCGTGGTGCGCGCCCCCCCGTCCCGGGCCAATTCGGCGGGACGGGGGCGGGATGGGTCGGCCTCCTGGGGCGTGTCCCGCCGGGCGGTGGCCGTGGCGCTCTCGAACGGCGCGCCGAGGGACGGATCCGCCGGCGCGATCATGCTCGCCCGTTCACGCACCTGATAACCCTGCATTGGATTGACTGGCGGTTCGGCGGACTGACTTGCGGGCGGCAGGGCGGACCCGTTCAACAAAATCTGCACACGGTCGACCCGCTGCACCGTCTGCTGCCAATGGGCCAGCAGACGGTCGGCGAAATTCCGTTCAACCCATTCCCGCATGAACCGGGTGGGCACGGACATGGTCACGCAGGTGCCTTCCAGGGCCATGACATCAAGGGGTCGCAGCCAGGAATCAAAGACCGTGTCCCCGAGTTCTTCCCGCAGGCGCAACCTGATGTGATGCCAATGGTCCAGGAGCGCCTCAGCATCGTTCGACTGTCCTTCGCCCGATTCCATGCTCCGACCCATGACGATTGTGGCAACCTGCCCCTGACCCAGACCACCGCGACCACGCTCGGCGCCGCCACGCACCTCGCGATCGGTTTCATCATACTGCCCCGGAGCAGACGACGGTACGCCGGCGAGGAGCGGTGCGCGATCCTGCCCGTCTCGCCCCTCATGCAGTCCGTAACGGTCGGACGGGGTGCCCGTGTCGTGGTCGTGACCCTCTGCATCCTCATGCGGACGCTGCATGGCCCGGTTTCTCGTCATAATTGTAAACCTGTTGTCTAAATTGCGCCGCCCGACAGGAGAGAGGGCAGTGAAACAATCCGAGAGCGGAAACTCTGGCGGGGTGGAGTAATCAGAGGCTGGACGAGTAAGCGTTGCCTTGACTGACAACGCGTCAGCTTTGAACCCACGGAAGGCCGCTCGCCTTCCAGCCGTTCAATGCACCTCGTTTTCGATCCGGCCCGAGATCACCCTCGAACCCATCGGAGACATTGAGGCAGTGAGTGAAGCCAACTTCGGACATGGCATAAGCGGCCGCCATGGAGCGCGCACCGGATCGGCACAGGAAGAGGATTGGACACTCTGTCTTACCATCCAACTCCGCACCCAGATCTTCCACAAAAGACAGGTTGGGGGCCATTGTCGGAAAGGACTGCCATTCAAGAAAAACGAGCCGATTGCCCAATTTCGAAATATCAGGCACGCCAACGAAGGACCATTCCGCGCGGGTACGCACATCGACCAAAACAGCGTTAGAGGTGCCGACCATCAAATCCCAGGCATCCTTGGAGGTCAATGCTCCGGGCACCCCGGACGCCAGAGGCTTCTCCACACTGGACCCCGCGGCGCTGCGGTCATCATCAGCACCATGACGGACCCCCTGCACCGCCTGCAAAAGGTTGGCAACCGGCGAGGCCGCCGGCATTCGACTGGTGCGGTCGCGTTCGCGGTGGACCCCAAGCACGCCAGATCCCCGGCCCCAACGGCCTGAGATGCGCGCGAAGGAACCGCTCCTTTGCAGACACTGTAGCGACGCACTGAAAGACAAGGCCCCAACCTCCCAAAAAACCGAATGCGGTTGTTACTCGAGACCGCAGTTCTCGTTGACCCGAGCGCAGACCTCCGTTTGGCTACATCGCTGCAACCATTTGTGGGGGACCAGTTTCCTAATCGGAACGGGTAAAACTAGAGACATCGAAAGGGCACAGGCATTTGGATCATTATTATCCTTTATTCGGATAAGTCTGATCCGGATCGGTTTTGTTTCCGTGTCCGCCTGTCTGTTCACCAGGGATGTTTAAGGTACTGCCAGTGGGAGCGGGCTGACAATCTGGACAAAGGGAGAACATGTGATTTTTTTTGGCACAGAACTCTTGACTTTCTGAAACCAAAAAACGCCGCCGATGTCACCATCGACGGCGTTCTTGCTTAAACCTATCTACTGGGTGTGCAAGAAATTTGCAACACTCCCAGTCCTTTGACACCAATGAGTAAAAACTGCTTGAACCTTGCCAAACAGCAACACTTTCACTCAAAGGGGCAGCATCTGTTTGACGCGACTTGTCAGACGACTGATTTTCCTGGATGCCGTGCGCTTGTGAAGCACACCCCTTTGGCCGGCTCGCATCAATTCCGGCTCGGCCTGCCGAAGGGCATCCTTTGCGGCATCGGAATTGCCGCTTGCGATGGCTTCCTCGACCTTGCGCACATAGGTCCGCATGCGAGAGCGACGCGTTTTGTTGATGTCCGTACGGCGCGCAATCTTGCGCACCATTTTCTTCGCCGATTTGGTATTCGCCATGCCACTTGACTGTCTTGAACGGTGAAAAGGAGCGGAACGCGGGGGTGTTTCGAAAAACACTCCGTGCCGACGCCAATCCGGCGCCCGTCGCGCTTCCAGCCGTGTTCTTGATGAAGCGTCGCGGTTCAATCGGGACCATCAAGAGCGTTTCGCTCATCCCACCGCGTGGGCGCAGGTTATAGCTCGCTCAGACTGACCGGGTCAACGCCCAATCCCGGCTTGCCAGCGCCCGGCGGGTGACCCTTCCGCGTCACCGCCCGAGGGCCCGTCAGCGATTGCGGAAATGGGGCTTTCGCTTCTCGATAAAGGCATCCATGCCTTCGGTTTTGTCCTCGATGGCGAACATGGAATGGAACAGGCGACGCTCGAACCGCACGCCCTCAGCAAGGGTCGTTTCAAAGGCCCGGTTGATGCTTTCCTTGGTCATCATCACCACGGGCGCTGACAGCTCGCTGATTTTTCGGGCGACCCGCATGGCCTCGTCCTTCAGCTCATCAAGCGGCACGACACGGCTCACGAGACCGCCCCGCTCGGCCTCGGCGGCGTCCATCATGCGCCCGGTCAGGCACATTTCCATGGCCTTGGACTTGCCCACGAACCGGGTCAGTCGCTGGGTGCCGCCGGCGCCGGGCATGATCCCGAGCGATTGCTCTGGCTGGCCGAATTTGGCGTTTCCCGCCGCGATAATGAAATCGCACATCATGGCCACCTCGCAGCCCCCGCCAAGGGCATAGCCGGCCACCGCCGCGATGACAGGCTTGCGGCACTTTGCGACGCGCTCCCAGGACGAGGTGACGAAGTCTTCCTTGTAGACGTCCATATAGGTTTTGGGCTGCATTTCCTTGATGTCGGCTCCGGCCGCGAAGGCCTTGGCCGAGCCGGTCAAAATGATACAGCCGATCGCATCGTCCGCCTCGAAATTATCGAGCGCCTGGGACAACTCGGCCATCAATTGCGCGTTGAAGGCATTGAGGGCATCGGGCCGGTTGAAAGTCACGACCCCGACCCGGTCCTCCCGATCCACCATGATGGTCTGAAACGCCACGCTTGCACCTCTTAAAATCCGAAACGCCCTGCCTGACTTAAGGACGCTGCACGCCCGACCGTTCCGTCGGGATCCCCCATGCGGGCCGTTCTCCCGCAGACCTGACCGCGAAACGCTTGGCCCATGCGGGTATGGCCAGTTCTGCACTGAATTGCCGGGCGTATCCCTTTCATGTCCGACAGGCGCGATCAAGGCTCGCCGCACGGTCACTTCTGACAACCGGGACAAAAGAAAGTCGAGCGATTGGCCTGGACGAGACGCTGGATCGGCCCGCACCCCCGGTCGGGACACAACGCTCCCTCGCGGCCATAGACGCGGAAGGCGTGCTGGAAATACCCCAAGGCGCCGTCGGCCTGGGCGTAATCGCGCAGGCTGGAGCCGCCGGCGGCAATGGCGGCCGTCAGAACGGCCTTGATCGCCTCGACAAGCCGTGCGGCCCGCGCGGGCCCCACCGTGTGGGCAAGGCGTCGCGGCGACAAGCGGGCGCGGTAAAGCACCTCGCACACATAGATATTGCCGAGGCCCGCAATGATCCGTTGATCGAGGAGGGCGGCCTTTAGCGGCGTGCGTTTGCCCGCAAGGCGTTCGGCCAACCGCTCCGGCGTCAGATCCTGCCCAAGGGGCTCCAGCCCAAGCCCCGCCATCAACCGGTGGCTCTCAAGCCCCGCCACATCCGACAGGGTCATGAGGCCAAAACGTCGATGATCGGTGTAGACGACCCGCGTGCCGGCCATGGTCTCAAAGAGCACATGATCGTGAAGCCCGGCGCCATCCGGCCCGGCCGGCGCCGCCGTGTGCACAAACGCGGCAAGCGCACCCGCCGGCCCAATATCGCCCTGCCCCGGATCACTGGGCCCCGGATCACTGGGCCCCGCCTCGGGACCGGGCAGCACCGTAAAGCGCCCGGACATGCCCAAATGCATGATCAGCACCGTCTCATCGTCGCAGGTGGCCAGCAGATATTTGGCCCGGCGCGTGAGCCGCTCGATGCGCCGGCCCGTCAGCCGCGCGGCAAATTGGGGCGGAAAGGGAATGCGCAAATCCGGGCGCCGGACATGGACCCGCGCCAGGGTCTGCCCCTCCAGGTGGGGCACCAGACCGCGGCGCACCGTCTCCACCTCGGGCAATTCAGGCATCGCCTCGTCCATCCTCGCGCGCGCCAGGCCCCCAACAGGACCATGGCGACAAGATTTTCCACCCCAGCGGGCGTGCTGGGAGATATGGTGCCGCCCATGAGCACACAACACTCACCCCAGGATCAGGCAAGCCCATCGGACGGCGCGGCGCCCTCGAGCGAACGGGGCCCTGCGGACCAAAGCCATTTCGGCTTTCAGACGGTGGCCGCCGACGAAAAGGCAGGCCTCGTGCGCGGTGTATTTGATCGCGTCGCCCCGTCCTATGACATCATGAACGATGTCATGTCCTTCGGCGTGCACCGGCTCTGGAAGGATGCCTTCGTGGCCTGGCTCGATCCGCGCCCCGGACAGGCCTTCCTCGATGTGGCCGGCGGAACGGGCGACATCGCCTTTCGCATTCTGTCCCGGCTCCAGGCGCGCGGCGCGGATACCACGCCCTCGCGGGTGATCGTCAGTGACATCAATCAACACATGCTGGTTCAGGGCGAGGCCCGGGCGCGCCGACAAGGCGGCCTGAAACCGGACCTTTGGCTGTGCGGCAATGCCGAGTGCCTGTCCCTGCCCGATATGTGCGTGGACGCCTACACGATTGCTTTTGGCATCCGCAATGTGACCCATATCGACCGCGCGCTCGCCGAGGCTTACCGCGTACTGCGCCCGGGCGGACGCTTCATGTGCCTGGAGTTCTCCCGTCCGGTGTTGCCCGGACTTGAGGAGGCCTATGACCTTTATTCCTTCCATGTCATCCCGCGCATGGGCCAGGCGGTTGCGCGGGACGCCGACTCATATCGCTATTTGGTTGAAAGCATCCGCCGGTTTCCCGATCAGGCGCGCTTCAAGGGCCTGATCGAGCAGGCCGGATTCGACCAGGTGGCCGTCCGCAACCTCTCGGGCGGGATCGCTGCCATCCATTCCGCCTGGAAACTCTAGCCGGCCGCATGGCACGGCCCTCCCGCCGTCCCAGCCGCATTGCGCGGCCCTCTCGCCGTCCCGGCCGCATTGCGCGGCCCCCCCGCCTTCAACGAGTGCCATGGTGCGCAACGTCCAAAGTCTTATTCGCCTCGGCCGGGCCGCCCAGGTCCTCGCGGCCCACCGCGCCCTGTTTCCGGGGCTCGACGGCACGCCGCGCCGCGCCAGCGTGGACCGTCAGCGCGGCGAGGACGCCGGCCGCCGGCTCGCCGCGGCCCTGACCCGGCTTGGCCCCAGCTACATCAAGCTCGGACAAGTGCTGGCCACGCGCTCTGACATGGTCGGACCCCATGTGGCACGCGGTCTCAGCGATCTGCATGACCGGATGGGCCCCTTTCCGGACCGGGTCGCGCGCGCGGCCATCGAGAGCGCTTTTGGCGTGCCCGCACGCAGCCTGTTCAGCGAGTTCGGCCCGCCCATCGCGGCGGCATCGATCGCCCAGGTTCACAAAGCCGCCGTCCAAGAGGACGGCCAGCGCAGGGAGGTCGCGGTCAAAATCCTGCGCCCCGGGATCGAGCGGCGCTTCCGGCACGATCTCGACAGTTTTTACACCGGCGCCCGCCTGGCGGAGCGTCTGCGCCCCAGCCTGCGCCGCCTGCGGCCCGTCGATTTGGTGCGCACCCTCGATGAGAGCATGCAATCGGAACTCGATTTGCGCATCGAAGCGGCGGCGGCCGAGGAAATGGCCCGCAATACGCAAGGGGACGAAGATTTTCGCGTGCCCAAGATCGACTGGGCCCGCACGTCACGCCGGATCATGACCAGCGAATGGATCGAGGGCATTCCGCTCAACGATCTTGAGCGCCTCCACGCCTGCGGCCACGACCTGTCGGCCCTGGCCCGCTCCGTCCTGCAAAGTTTCCTGCGCCATGCCGTGCGCGACGGCCTGTTCCACGCGGACATGCATCCGGGAAATTTGTTCGCGGACACCAAAGGGCGCCTCGTGGCGGTGGATTTCGGCATCATGGGCCGGCTCGACCGGTCCACCCGGCGGTTTATGGCCGACACCCTCTACGGCTTCATCACCCGGGACTATGACCGGATCGCCGATGTGCATTTCGAGCAGGGCTATGTGCCCGCAAGCCAATCACGCCATGCCTTTTCCCAGGCCCTGCGGGCCATCGGAGAGCCCATTTGGGGCCGCCCGGCTGAAGAGATGTCCATTGCCCGTTTGTTAACGCAACTCTTCGACACAACCCGCCAGTTCAACATGGTCATGCAGCCCTCCCTGGTGCTGCTGCAAAAAACCATGGTGGTCAGCGAGGGCGTTGCCCGAAGCCTCGACCCGAAAATTTCAATCTGGACGACCGCAAAACCGGTGATGGAGCAGTGGATGACGGAAGAATTGGGGCCCCAGGCCCGGCTTCGCGATGCCGCCGCCAGCGCGCAGATCCTCGCAAGGCTCGCGGCCAAGGCCCCGGACATGCTCGGCGACCTGGAGCGGGCCTCCCAAATGCTGCACGACATGGCCGGCGGCGACGGGCTGCGCCTCCACGCCGACACCGTCGAGGCCCTGTCCAGGGCGCAAGACCGCAGCCGCCGGCGCGACATGACGGTCCTTGCCGCGACCGCGGCCGTCGCCGCGATCCTGGGTTTGGGCATCGGCGCGCTGCTGGCCTCCTGAGCGTCGCCGCTCGGTTTGTGGCCCGCTCACGCGCCGCGGGCGCGGCCTTAAGCGTGACCCTCTTTCCATCAGTCGCCCAAGCCGCCTTTACTCTTCAGGTCACCGTTGGCCCGAAAGAGGCGAGGTCGCCATGCCGGAAATTTTGTCGACCGTTTTGACGATTGCCGAAGTCCGCAACGCGCTCGAAAACACAACGCATGAGTTGATCTGCGAAACGCTGGCCTTGGCAGCCAACGCCCATGTGACCAATGCGGACCGGCACTTGGCCAATGTTGCCGCCGCTGAGGAGGCGGGAGACTTTGCCCTTGCCGCCAAGGAACGCGAACAGGCCCTATCCCAATTTCGCAGCGCTTTTTCTTTATACGCGGTCTCAGCGACGGGGGAGCCACGTGGCCTTGGCGCCTTTTTGTGGCAGTTGGTCTTTCGCCCGAACCACACGGCCGCCTATCAGGGCATGGTCCGCTGCTTGAAGGCGATGCTGTGCCTTTATCTGCTCACGGGCCGCGACAAACTGGTGACCACCGAGCTTGCAGACGCGATCGCGGACACGCTTCTCGGCTATGCCGGTCAGTTTTCATCCGAACGAGGCCCCGGAGGAACGCTGGTTTTTATTGACCGTTCTTTTTACAAATTCATCTTCGAAGCCGAATGGTTCTTAACCATATTCAAATCGAACGCTGTTACACTTGCCCCGGGGGTGAGAAAAAAAATCGATATCATTGCCGAGTATTGCGAGACTTGGCAGCCCGCCCCCTCATCCCCATCGGACGATGGCAGCCAGGGCGGTGTTTTGGACGATACTGAGCGCTTCATGCCCTAAAGGACCGGCGTTGCGCGACCCATGCCGGCAAGGCCGCCCCGTGTCTCCCGCGATTTACCAAAAGTGATGGGCGCGCCCTTGGAAAACACAGGGGCAGCGCGTAAATACGAGACCGCGCGTCAAAACAGCGGACCGAACCGATGCACCTGGCCGGAACACGGGTTCTTCTCATCATCGGGGGCGGCATCGCCGCCTTCAAATCGGTGGATCTTGTGCGCCGGCTCCAGGAGCGCGGCGCCCGGGTCCGCGTGATTCTGACCCCGGCCGCACAGCATTTCGTGACGCCGCTCACCCTGGGCGGCCTGACCCAAGACAAGGTGTATACAGAACTTTTCGACCTGACGGATGAGGCCGAGATGGGCCACATTCAGTTGTCGCGCGACGCTGACCTTCTGGTGGTCGCGCCGGCGACGGCGGATTTAATGGCGCGCATGGCCGGCGGCATGGCCAATGATCTTGCCACGACGGCTCTTCTGGCCACGGACAAACCTGTCTTGATCGCTCCGGCCATGAATGTGCGCATGTGGGAGCATCCCGCCACGACGCGCAATCTGGCGACGCTTATCGCCGACGGCATTCACACGGTCGGTCCGGGCCATGGCGACATGGCCTGCGGTGAATACGGCCCCGGGCGGATGGCCGAACCCCTGGAGATTGCCCAACGGGTCGAAGCCCTGCTGACCGCGCGCCCCGCGCCGGATGCCACGCCGCTTGCAGGGCTCAGCGCTCTGGTGACCGCCGGCCCCACCCATGAGCCCATCGACCCGGTGCGCTACATTGCGAACCGGTCCAGCGGCAAACAAGGCTACGCCATCGCGGCGGCTCTCGCCTCGGCGGGCGCACGCGTGACGCTTGTCTCCGGCCCCACGAGCTTACCCGATCCTGCTGGTGTGCGGACCATCCGTATCGAGACGGCAGACCAGATGCTTGCCGCCAGCCAGTCAAGCCTGCCCGCTGATATTGGGGTCTTCGCCGCCGCCGTCGCGGATTGGCGCACGAGCGGCCATGCGGACCAAAAACTCAAAAAGGTGGAAGGTGGCGGCCTTCCCGCCCTCACCTTGACGGAAAACCCGGACATCCTGGCCACGGTGGCCAAAAGCCCCGCGCTGCGCCCGCGCCTGCTCATCGGTTTCGCCGCCGAGACCGAGCATGTCCTTGAATATGCCGAGGCCAAACGCAGGCGAAAGGGCTGCGACTGGCTCGTCGCCAATGACGTCTCGCCCGCAACGGGCGTGATGGGCGGCGATCAAAACACTGTCCATGTGCTGAGCGACCAGGGCGTTGAAAGCTGGCCCCTTTTGGCCAAGGACGCGGTCGCCGCGCGGCTCGTCGCAGCCATCGCAGCAACCATGACCCCAGCCTCAACAGCCAAACCCGCTCCCGACGGAGACCGTCCATGACATCATCCCCGGGCGGACAGCCCAGTGCCCGTCAGGGCTTTATCATCAAGGTGCAACGCCTGCCCCATGCCAAGGATCTGCCGCTGCCGGACTATCAAACCACCGGCGCGGCGGGCGCGGACATCCTGGCCGCCCTTCCCGCCGGCGCGCCCGTGATCCTGCAACCGCTGGAACGGGCGGCCGTGCCCACCGGCCTTGCCCTGGAAATTCCGGAACACTTTGAAGTTCAAATCCGCCCCCGCTCAGGCTTGGCCTTTCGCCACGGGCTTACCGTCCTTAATGCTCCTGGTACGATTGATTCGGATTATCGGGGCGAACTGAAAGTGATGCTGGTCAATCTGGGGGCAGAGCCCGTGACGCTGGAGCGGGGCGAACGCATTGCCCAGATGGTTCTCGCCCCGGTCAGCCGGTTCACATGGAGCGAGGTGGAGGCCTTGAGCACCAGCGAACGGGGCAGCGGCGGTTTCGGCTCCACCGGACGGACCTGACCGCCTGACCCATCGACCATGATCCTGACGATGCCACACGAGAAAGCCCGATGCTTCGCCTGTCCAGAAAAATGATCCTTGCCCTCGAAGCCGTCGTGGACATCGCCTACAACGCCCGGCCCATGCCCGTGCAGTCCAAGGAAATCACCCGCCGCCAGGGCATCCCCCAACGCTATCTCGAACAGGTGATGCAACACCTCGTCCATGAGGGTATTTTGCGGGGGGTACGCGGGCCTCGCGGTGGCTATCGGCTGGCGCGCGAGCGTCGGCGCGTGACCGCCGGGGAGGTGGTGCGCAGCGTCGCCGCCCTGGAGTCCAGCGAGGAACAGGCCCTGGAAAGCCGGTCAGACCTTGCCCAGGCCGTCATCCGGCCCCTGATCGATGAAGTGCTTGAAGATCTGATGAGCAAGCTCGACGGGATCACAATCGAGGATTTATGCCGCCGAGCCGATGACGCGGATGTGGAGGGCTCGACCCGCAAGGACATGGATTTCACGATCTGACCGTCCGCAGTCCGCCCAAGAAGAACGCCGACCGGAATGTTCGGCCAGAACCGCCGAAGGAGAGCCCCATGAGCGCCAAGAATGCCGCCCCGCGCGGGCGTATTTTCGACTCCATCACCGACACGATCGGCGGCACGCCGCTCGTGCGCATGCAACGTCTGCCTAAGGAGCATCACGTCAAGGCCGATCTGCTCTTCAAGCTTGAGTTCTTCAATCCCATTGCCAGCGTGAAAGACCGCATTGGGGTTGCCATGATCGAGGCCCTGGAGGCGGAGGGCAAAATCACAAAAGACACGGTTCTGGTGGAGCCGACATCGGGCAACACGGGCATTGCCCTTGCCTTCGTGGCGGCGGCGAAGGGATACCGCCTGATCCTGGTGATGCCGGAAAGCATGTCCATTGAGCGGCGCAAGATGCTGGCCCTGCTGGGCGCGGAACTCGATCTGACGCCTGCGGAAAAAGGCATGAAGGGCGCCATCGCCCGGGCCCATGAACTCGTGGCGGCGACCCCGGGCGCCGTCATGCCCCAGCAGTTTGAAAACCCGGCGAACCCCGCAATTCACCGGTCGACGACGGCCGAGGAGATCTGGGCGGACACGGGCGGCGAGGTCGACGCGCTCATCTCCGGCGTCGGCACGGGCGGAACGATCACAGGCATCAGCCAGGTTCTGAAATCGCGCCGGCCGGGTTTCAAGACCATTGCGGTGGAGCCCGAGGACAGCCCCGTACTGTCGGGCGGCGATCCCGGTCCGCACAAAATTCAGGGCATCGGCGCGGGCTTCGTTCCGGCGATCCTAGAGCGTCAGATGATCGACGAGATCGTCACCATCGGGAACGAAACCGCCTTTGACATGGCCCGCCGGGCCGCGCGGAGCGAAGGCATTCCAGGCGGCATTTCCTCCGGCGCCGCCATTGCCGCGGCCATCGAAGTGGGTGCCCGGCCAGAGATGGCAGGCAAGCGGATCGTCACTATACTGCCCTCTTTCGCGGAACGCTATCTCTCCACAGCCCTTTTCGATGGTCTTTAAGGTGGCTTACGGACAGTATCGCATGGACAAATCATGACGGACCGGACAGGTTCGGCCCGTCAGGCCCACGACCCAAACCATTAGCCCCGCTGCGTCATTGACAAGGGGGCATCCGGGATCGGACTATTTCTCGCTCGAGCGCGCGGCCCTGGCGGCGCGCTCGGCCACTCGGCCATCGACTGGGGGGATGCAGGGGACAGGGGGGATGCAGGGGACAGGGGGGATGCAGGGTCGAGCGGTCCACGGATGGGATTGGTGTCATGATACGACTTGCATTGGGGTTGGCCTCACTGGCCGTGGCCGGCACGCTTGCGGCGCCGGCACTCGCTGACCTGAAGCCCAAGGGTACCTTCAGTTTCATCTGGGAAAACGACTATTTTGCCGGCACGGACCGCAACTATTCCAATGGCCTGAAGGTTGCCTTCTTTTCAGATCCCAAATCGCTCGATGGGGCGGTGGGGTTTGTCGCAGAGCATCTGTTGCGCGCCAGAGAGGACGACACGATCCACTACGGTCTCGCGCTCGGCCACTCCATTTTTACGCCCGAAGATCGCCTGGCGACCCAGCCCCTCCCCGACCAGCATCCCTATGCCGGTTTTCTGTATGGCGAATATTCGGTCGTCGTGAACCGGCAGAGCCGGGCCCTCGATACCTTCAATGTGCAGATCGGTCTGGTGGGCCCCGCGGCCGGTGGGGAAGCGGTCCAGAACACCTTCCACAGCATCATTGACGATGACCGGCTCCTGGGTTGGGACAACCAGCTCGAAAACGAAGTGGCCTTCGCCTTTTCCTATGACCGAAAATTTCGAAAGCTGTGGGAGACGGAGGTTTTGGGCTTTGGGCTCGATATCACGCCCAATCTTGGCGCCTCCCTCGGCACTTTGCTCACGCAGGTCAATGCGGGACTGACGCTGCGGTTCGGGCAGGATTTGCGGGACGATTACGGGCCTCCGCGCGTGCGGCCAAGCCTCGCGGGGGCGGCCTTTTTCGAACCCCAGCGGTTGTTCAGCTGGTATGTCTTCGTCGGCGGACAACAGCGCGCCGTCGGCCGCAACCTTTTTCTCGACGGCAACACCTTTCGCGACAGCCTGAGTGTCGACCGCAATGTCCTGGTCTCCGAAATCCAGGCCGGCGCCGTGGTTCAGATCTGGCGCGTGCAACTGGGCTACACCTATGTGGCGCGCACGGAAGAATTCAGCACCCAAGGCAGCCCCCAAAGGTTCGGCGCCGCGACACTTGCCATCAAGTTTTAAGGTCCGGAACGGTGCGCGCCGCCCATCGACAGGCTTTGCGCGGCACGGCATGATCCAGCCATGACGATGTCCGATGAGCAGCTTGATCGGTATGCCCGTCACCTGGTGCTGCGTGAAATTGGCGGGCCGGGGCAGCAACGGCTTTTGCAGTCGAGGGTGTTGGTCGTTGGGGCGGGCGGTCTGGGGTCTCCGCTGATCCTTTATCTCGCGGCGGCGGGTGTCGGGACCATTGGCGTGATCGATGATGACACCGTGTCCCTGTCCAACCTGCAGCGCCAGGTCATCCACGACACGGGGCATGTCGGCAGCGCCAAGACGGCGAGCGCCAAGGAGGCTGTGGGCCGCATCAATCCGGATGTTGAGGTGATTGCCCTTGGGCATCGCCTGACGGCCGACAATGCCGTTGATCTCTTTGCCTCCTACGATCTCATCGCCGACGGCAGCGACACCTTTGCGACGCGGTTTGTCGTCAATGACGCGGCGTTCGCGGCCGGACGCACGCTCGTCTCCGCGGCCGTGGCGCGTTTCGACGGCCAGCTTGCCACCTACAAGGCCCACGAACGGCCAGGGGGGCGGCGCGCCTATCCCTGCTATCGCTGCCTTGTGCCGCACGCGCCAGATGATCCTGATACAGATCTTTGTTCAACCGTCGGCGTGCTCGGGGCCGTCGCCGGCGTAATGGGCACGCTGCAAGCCGTTGAGGTAATCAAGGAACTCTTGGGCATTGGCGAGAGCCTGGCAGGGCGCCTCGTGATCCATGATTTCCTGTCCGCGACCCAGCGCACAGTGTCGCTGCCCCCCGATCCCCAGTGCCCGTTATGCAGCCCCGAAGCAGCCTCGCAAATCACTGCAAAAGTTCCGTAAAAAAATCATTGCCACGCCGATGATTTTACTGTTTCTTCCCGGGCTCTTCGCCATATCCGGGAGAACCCCATGCTGCGCACGCTCCTCACCCCCGTCGAGCCGCCACGCTGGCTGCGTTTTTATGAGCGCTACATCCCCGCCGACACACCCGGCGGGTTCGATCCGTCCACGGCCCATGAACCCTTCGATGACCTCAAAGCCGTTGAGAAGCTGCCAAAATCACCCTTCGCATTCATCCTGTTCATCATTCGAAGCCACTTCGCCTTGCGCATACTCGGCCTTTATGCGGCCATTGCCGCCGGTATCGCGGCGGAAAGCTTCAGCACCTATGCCCTGAGCCAGATCGTCGACCGGTTGACGGTTCTGGTTGAAAGCGGCCCGGAGGGCGTGACCGGTATCGCGGTCTGGTTCGCGATCTTGGCCGGCCTGTGGTTTATGACCGACGCGTGTTTTCGTCTTTACGACGGTCAGGACATTTACATCTCGCCGCGCATGCGGGTGATCACTCAGAAATATCTCTATCGCTACCTGTTGGGTCATGCGCCGGGCTTTTTCCAGGACAATTTCCCGGGGCGCCTGTCCCAGAAAATCCGGAATGCGGGTCAATCGGTGAACGCGTTGGGCTGGCTTTTGATTCGTGATCTGACCCAAGTCGTAATCCTGCTATCCGTCAGCATGGGGCTTCTCTTAGCCGAGCAACCGGCCCTGGCCGGTATTCTCGCGACCTGGGCAGTCCTCTACATCGCATTGGCGGCGCTCCTTGCCCGGTATTGCAGTGTGTTGTCCCGCGAGCTTGCCGAAAGCTGGTCCGCGGCGGCGGGCAAGATCGTCGACTCGATCAGCAACATGGACGTGGTCCGCGCCTTCGCTCAAACCGGCCATGAGCGGCGCTATGTGAGCCACTACTGGTTTCGGGAGATGCGGGCCTCCATGCGGCTGCGTTGGTATCTCCTCATCATGCGGGCAAGCCAAAGCCTTGCCGTTTGGCTGCTGAACATCACCCTGGTTGGGGTTGCCGTCTGGCAGGTCTCGCAGGGCAATCTGTCCTTGGGCGCTTTCACCATGATCTTTGTTCTCGTCACACTGATCGGGCGGGCGCTGCGGCAGTTATCCTTTCAAATCCTCGATTTTTTCGACGTCCTGGGCAACCTGACCGAGGCGTTGGAGGTCATCAGCGAGCCCCATGAAATCACGGATCAGCCCGGCGCCAGACCGATCGCGGTGACCCGCGGCGCAGTCCGCTTTGAGAATGTGCGCTTTGGACACAAGGACGGGAACGAAGTCTTTGAGGATCTGAGTCTCGACATTGCGCCGGGAGAGAAAGTGGGGCTCGTCGGGCGGTCCGGTGCGGGCAAGAGCACTCTCATCAAACTGCTCCGCAGACAGTTTGAACCCCAGCATGGCCGGATCCTGATTGACGGCCAGGACATCCGCCATGTGACCTGGGACTCGCTCAACCGCGCCGTCGCGGAAGTGCCCCAGGTTCCCGGTATTTTTCACCGCTCCATCCGTGACAACATCCGCTACTCAAACCCTCGCGCCGATGAGGACACGGTGGAGCAGGCCGCGCACCTATCCCATGCGGATGAATTCATCACGCGCCGGAGCACGTCCTATGAAACCATAGTGGGTGAACAGGGGATCAAGCTTTCAGGCGGGGAGCGCCAACGGGTGGCCATTGCCCGCGCCTTCATGAAGGATGCCCGGATCCTGGTCCTTGACGAGGCCACCTCGGCGCTCGATTCAGAGGCGGAGCATCTGATCCAGCAGGCGCTTTTTGAGTTGATGCAAGGGCGTACGGTGATCGCGATTGCCCACCGCCTATCGACGATCACAGGCATGGACCGGATCATCCTGCTCGACCAGGGCCGGATCATCGAGCAGGGCAGCCATGACGAGCTTGTCGCCAAGGGCGGCGCCTATGCCGACCTGTGGAGCCTCCAGGCCGGAGGATTCGTTCATATGGACGGGGACTGATTTTCGTCAGCCGACGGCCGCCTCCTCGATCGCATCCATGTCCTCGTCGGACAGGCCGAAGTGGTGGCCGATTTCGTGCACGAGCACATGAGTGACAAGTGCCCCGAGGGTTTCATCGCCCTCGCCCCAGACATCGAGCATGGGCCGGCGGTAGAGAAACACCATGTCCGGCCCATCGATCGTATCAAGAACGCTTTTGCGGGTCAGATCGACGCCGCGATAAAGTCCAAGCAATTCGTAAGGGCTATCCAGGTCCATGTCCTGGCAGACGTCCTCGGACGGAAAATCCTCCACCTGGATGATAAGTCCCTCGCAGCGGGCCCGGAATGCCTCCGGCAAGGTCTGAAAAATATCCCGCGCCAGGGCCTCGACATCATCGAGCGAAGGCGCGAGCCAGGCACTCCAGGGGGCTTTGGTCATAGCGATGATCCTCAACTGGTCCAGAGGGCCTGAAGGGGCAACGCCGTCAGACGGTCCCCGAACGGAATGGTTTCAGGCCCCAGATGCAATACGATCCCGTGGCGAAACCCCTCGCCCATCACGCTTTGGAGGCGCTTCAGCCCCTTGAAATCGGCGGCCGTGACCGTGGCCGCTGCCTTGATTTCAAAGCCGACGAGTTCGCCCAAGGCGCGCTCCACAATCAGATCCACTTCGACCTGATCCTTGTCCCGGTAGTGGGAGAAAGTGAATCGATTGTCCGACCAGGATGCAAGCTTGAAGATCTCCGAGATTGCGAAACTCTCCAGGGCAGCGCCCAAGGTGCTGCGCTCCTTTTGGAAGCGCGTAGCCGTAAAGTTACGCAGCGCACACAGAAGGCCCGTATCAAGAAAGTGCAGCTTGGGCGTCTTCACGAGGCGCTTGAGGGCATTGTTGTGCCAGGCGGGCAGCAGGCGCACGAGATACATTTGCTCCATGGTCTGCACATAGCGCTGAACCGTTTTCACATCGAGCTGCAGCAGCTTGGCAAGCTGGCTGTGCACGACAAGCTGCGCCGATTGGGCGGCCATGGCCTGGAGCAGCCGCCCCACATCGGTAAGCTTGGTCGCTTCGCTGATTTCACGCACATCGCGGCTAAGGATGGTGTCGATGTAAGCGCGCGCCCAGGCCTGCCGGCGGGCCTGGGATGTCCGGGCCCGCATTTCCGGATAACCGCCCGCCAGGAGGCGATCCACAACATCGTCCGGGTCGAGCGGATAACTGCCTGTGGGCGGCCCCTTGCCGTCGAAAAGATCGTCGAGCAGATCGTTTCTGGTTTTCTCGATTTCGCATTGGGCCAGGGGCAGGAGATCCAGGATCTCCATCCGCCCGGCGAAGGACTCCGACACCGTCGGAATCGTCAGGATGTTGGCGGAACCGGTCAGCAGGAAACGCCCGGGCCTCTGGTCCGTATCAACGGTCATTTTGATAACTGGAAACAGGGGAGGCGCGCGCTGGATCTCGTCGATCGCAACTTTGGTCACACGACTGACGAAACCAAGGGGGTCCGTCATGGCTGCGGAGTGGGTTGCCGGATCATCCAGGGTCACAAAGGTCCGTGCCCGTCCGGCAACCTGCTTGAGGAGCGTTGTTTTCCCAGCTTGGCGGGGCCCGCCGATCATGACGATGCGGGTGTCGGACAGGGCTAACCTGATCTTGCGATCCATGAAGCGGGGGTAGGCGGGCTGATCCATCTTGATCGGGCGTGGCGTCCAATTTGGCATCCGAATGCGGCTGATTTGGATTTTAGCACCGTCTGATTTGGATTCCTAGGCCGTCCAGATTGGATTCAAAGATCGTCCAATTTGGATTTCATACCCGTCTAATTTGGATTCCAGCGCCGTCTAATTTGGATTTCCGGAGCGTCTGATTTGGATTTCTAACCCGTCTAATTTGGAATCAATATTGCTAAATCGCTGATTCCATTTGTTTTTTTCGGAAATCTCATTTGCTCGGGACATCGCCCTTGGCCTGCGAACCGCGAGGCCTTATGTCAACGACTGTGAAGGGCATCAAAGAGGAGGATCACCCT
The DNA here is from genome assembly GCA_964474635.1 of uncultured Alphaproteobacteria bacterium. Lineage (GTDB taxonomy): Bacteria > Pseudomonadota > Alphaproteobacteria > JAJFIK01 > JAJFIK01 > CAYUYV01. The sequence goes on from CAYYTT010000020.1 coordinate 21,497, forward strand.
TATGACCACGAAACTGACCGATGCGGAGCGGGCGGATATCTTGCCGTCGCTGGCGGGATGGAGTCCGGTCGAGGGCCGGGACGCCCTGAAAAAAACGTTTGTTTTTAAAGACTTCAATGAAGCATTCGGGTTCATGACCCGGGTCGCGATGGTGGCCGAACAACTCGACCACCATCCCGAATGGTCCAATGTCTACAAAACCGTCGAGGTCACCCTGTCCACCCATGACGCGGGCGGCCTGACGCAACTCGACGTCAAAATGGCCCGCGCCATGAACGCCATGGCGTAAAGGCTCAGCGCGGTGCCATTCGGATGGCACCGTCGAGGCGGATGCATTCCCCATTCAGCATGCCGTTTTCGCAGATGTGGCGGGCGAGCTTGGCATATTCGGTCGGCTCCCCAAGGCGCGGCGGGAACGGCACCTGGGCGCCCAGGGCCTGCTTCACATGGTCGGGCGCCCCCTGCAGCAGCGGCGTGTTGAACAGGCCCGGCAGGATGGTGTTCACCCGCACGCCCTCGCGGCTCAGATCCCGGGCGATCGGCAGGGTCATGCCCACAATGCCGCCCTTGGAGGCGGAATAGGCCGCCTGACCGATCTGCCCGTCCTGGGCCGCGACGGAGGCCGTGTTCACAACAACGCCGCGCTCCCCGTCGGCGGTGACGGGATCGAGCGTCAACATGCCGGCCGTCGAATGGGCGATGCAACGGAAGGTGCCAAGCAGGTTCACCTGGATCACGAAATCGAAGCGGTCGAGCGGATGGGGCTTGACCTGACCGCTTTCCTTATCGCGCGAGGCGGTCTTCACCGCGATCCCGATGCCGGCGCAGTTGATCAAAATGCGTTCCTGACCGAGGGCGGCGCGGGCCTTTGCGAAACCGTCGACGACGGACTGCTCATCGGCCACGTTGACCTTGCAGAAGACGCCGCCGAGTTCCTTGGCGACCGCTTCGCCGCGTTCCTCATTGAGGTCAAACAGCGCGACCTTGACGCCCTGAGACGCGAGTTCGCGAGCCGTTGCCTCGCCGAGGCCGGAGGCCCCGCCCGTGATCACTGCGGTCACAGCGTTGTTGAGTTCCATGGCATTTCCCTTTCCAATGCGCGCGATTGCTATGGTCTTGAGGATAGTCCGGCGCCAACCGGAGTTCAGCGGTGAAGATGGACGGATCTGGAAAAAATGACGATAGCGAACCGCCCAAACCCAAACGGGGCCGCCCGCGTTTGGGCGATCTCGACGATCCGCGCGTGACCCTGCCGGCGACAGTCAACCGCAACGAGAAAATCGTGCGCGACGGCTTCTGGCCCAAGGTCCGACGCTTTGCCGGAAAAATCCCGTTTCTTGAGGATCTGCTCGCCGCCTATTTTTGCGCGGTCGACCCGGCCACGCCCTGGCGGGTCAAAGCCGTTCTTTTGGCGGCCCTTGCCTATTTCGTTGTGCCGATGGATGTCATCCCGGATTTCATGGCCATCTTCGGCTTTTACGATGATGCGGGGATCGTCGCGGCGGCCATCAAGATGGTCGCGGACCACATCACACCAGACCATCGCGCCCGGGCTCGGGACGTGCTTGACCGGGGCGATTTGGCGTGAGCTCACCCTTTCAGGGCCCGCGCTTGGCGGTTCAACCGCGCCTCCCGGATCGTGATGTAGAGCGTCGAGGCCATGATGATAAGGGCGCCAACAATCGTCCAAACATCGGGAATGGTTGAAAACAGCAGGAACCCAAAAAGGGCGGCGAACAGGATCCGCGTGTAATCGAGCGGCGCGAGCGCCGTCGCATCGGCCATCGCGTAGGCGCGCACGAAACAGTTATGGGCAATAACGCCGATGATCCCCATCACGAGGAGCAGGCCCGCCTCTTCCCATGTCGGCGTGATCCACAAAAACCAGGTGGGAATGGCGGTCATGGCCGTGCCGATGACGGCGGAATACAGCAGAAGCGTCAACGGCCCATCGGTCCGTGACAGGAGCTTCACACAGGTCACGCCCAGACCGAGTGAAGCAGCCCCGGCGAGACCCACAAGGGCCGCCGGCTCCACACTGCCGCTGGGCCGCAGGATAATCAGCACGCCAAGAAACCCGACACAGGTTGCCATCAGGCGGCGCGGCCCGACTTTTTCAGACAACAACAGGATCGCAAAGGGCACAACGAACAGCGCCCGGGAAAAGCTGATCGTGGTGGCGTCGGCCAGTGGCAGGTGGGTAATGGCGTAGAAGTTCCCCATCATGGCGCAGGATCCCGCCACGCCGCGCACCAGATGAAGGCCAGGACGCTGGGTGGACAGGCCGGCGAGACCGGACCGGTACAGCACGAAGGGCAGGATAAAGACAAAACCCAGCAGCGAGCGGAAAAAAGCCACTTCCAGGGCCGGCAAGCGTCCACCCAGGATTTTCACCAGCACCTGCATCGCCGTGAACAAGAACGCCGACGCAAGCAACCACAGGGCCCCTTGGGTGGCCGGCGTCAAGGCCCCCCAGGCGGACGTTGCCGCTGGGGGCGGCCCCTCGCTCGACGTCTGGTGATCATCCCTCATGGCGGCCCCCCCGATCCAGGGCTCTCCTTTCCCGTCCAAATCCCCGCGTAAAACCGAGTTACTCCGCGGCCGATGATTTCATCATCGATTGGAACGCAAAGGTCACGATTTGATCGCCGTTGATGAAGGCCGCCCACTGCGCGTTGTAATCGGCCATCAGGTCCATCGCGATGATGTCCTCAAGTGTCTTACCCGCCTTGGCCTGCTCCATCACGCGCGAGCGCACGGTCGCGAGCATGTCCCGATTGCGTTTCAGGGCTGCCTTGTCCGCAAGGGGACCGTGGCCCGGAATGATTTTGGTTTCCGGCCCCGCGAACTCCATGACCCGGTCGATGGCTGCGATCATCCCATTGATATTGCCGCCCGATCCCACATCAATGAAGGGATAGAAACCATTGAACAGCGTATCGCCCATATGAACGAGGTCTGCACCCGGAAAATGGATGATCGTATCTCCATCCGTATGCGCACCGGGAATATGCATCAGGTGGATGGCCTGTCCGTTCAAATGGAACGTAACGCCGTCCTGATAGGTGAGCACCGGCAAGGCCTCTTTCGGGGCCGCCGGCACGGTACGCCCGAAAGCCGCGACCTTCTGGTCGGTGCTCATCCGGACCCGCACATTGTCGTGGGCCACCAGCATGGCGCCTTCCTTGGCCATGTTTTGGTTGCCGCCCGTGTGGTCGAAATGCCAATGGGTGTTCACCACAAAGCGCAAGGGCTGATCGCTGATGCCCGCCACGGCGGCGAGGATCTTTTCGGATAACGGCGCGAACTGATCATCGATCATGAAAACACCGTCCGGCCCGGACAACACTCCGATATTGCCGCCCTGACCGGTGAGCATGTGCAACCCCTCACCAAGCTTTGTGACCTCAATGACCACATCGGCGAACGGGTCGTCCTGCGCCGCGGCGGCCTCGGTGTCCTCGGCCATGCGGTGGGCCAGGGCCGGCCCGGCGGCGAAAAGGCCCAGCGCGAGCCACGTCGCAAGCGCTCTGCACACTGCGGATAACATGGTGTTTCCCTTGCAGATGAGGCCGGCTTGGCACTGACCTCAAAGTGTAAGACGGCGGAGCGTTATCGGATCCAAGACCCCGACTCGTTGCCGCGATAGCCCAGCGCGCGATAGGTCGCGTCCACGAGCCCCTGCCCGCGCGGGTTCAAAAGCTGGCCGTTGCCCATCTGATTCATGACATAGCCAAATGCGAGGCCCACGGCCGGATCGGCGAAACCGATGGAGCCCCCGGCCCCGCCATGGCCAAAGGCCGTGTCGGACAGAATAAGGCTCGGCGCCGGCGGGTCGCTCAGCCGGCGGTTATCAATGGAGCGCATCACGCCGCAGCCGAACCGCATGGGCAGGCGTAAGGTGGCGTCCTCATGGCTCGCATTCGACACCCGGGCAAGGCGTGCAACCCCGTCCGGACTGAGCAGTGCGAGCCCGCCGCCCGTCCCGCCCAGGCTTAATGGCAGGTAGAACCGGGCAAGGCCGGTGGCTGTCGCGATACCGTTGGCCGAGCCGATTTCAACGGCCCGATAGGCCCGCTGGTTCGGATTGAAGCCACCGTCATTGAGAAAAAACAGTGCCGAAATCGACTGGCGGTCCTGCAGGGCCCGCATGAAGCCCGTCGCCGGCATGTTGGGATCGAGCCTGGGCCGCATGACCCGCGCCACACGGGCCTCAATGTCTTCCGGCAGCCCGATCCAGAAATCGAGCCCCAGGGGCGCGGCGATATCCTCCGCAAAGATCGACCCGGCGGGCCGGCCGCTCGCGCGGCGGATCATTTCGCCCACGGTCCATGCATAGGTCAGCCCGTGGTAAGCGCTGCGCGTCCCCGGCTCGAAAAAGGGCGCCTCGGCGGCAATCCGGCCGGTGGCGTAATCCCAATCGAGGAACCCGCCATCCTTGACCGGTTCACGCAGGGCCGGCACACCGGCGGTGTGATCGAGCATCATGCGCGTGGTGGTGCGTTCCTTGCCGTGCACACCATATTCAGGCCACAGATCCGTCACCGGAGCATCGAGGTCGAGCACACCCTGATCGTGGAGCCGTTGGGCGATAACCGCCAAAACGGCCTTGGTGCACGAGAAGATGTTGACCACGGTGTCCCCCGTCCAGGGACGCTCCGCCTTCGGATCGGCGGAACCACCCCAGACATCCAGAACAACCTCGCCCTCGTGGATGATGCAGACACCGGCGCCCACCTCACCCCGGGACACGAAGTTTTCCACGAAAACATCGAACACGGGGCGAAAGGCCGGCGCGGCCACGCCGGCAATCCGGCCGCTGGGAACGGTTGCGTCGACGCGCTCGAGGCTCATTCCTTGGCCACCTCGAGCACCACCTTGCCCTTGGCGCGGCGCTCTAGCAATTCGTTCATGGCCGGCGCATAGTCATTGAACGGATAAACTGAGGAAACATGGGGGCGGATCTTACCCTCCGTGTACCACTTCATCAGTTCGGCCACATGTTCCTTGTTGCGCTGCGGGTCGCGCGCCACGAAGGCACCCCAGAACACACCGACGATCTGGCAGCTTTTCAAAAGGGCCAGGTTCAGCGGCACCTTGGGGATGTCACCGGCGGCAAAGCCGATCACGAGGAAGCGCCCCTCCCAATTGGTGGCCCGAATGGCCGGCTCGGCATAGTCCCCGCCGACGGGGTCGTAGACCACATCGGCGCCCTGACCGCCGGTCGCCGCCTTGATCTGATCGGAGAGGGCCTTTTGCTGCTCCCGGTCGAGGCGTCCGGACGGATACAAAATACCTTCGTCCGCACCATGACGTTTGCAGGTTTCCAGCTTGTCCTCGGACGACGCGGCCGCGATCACGCGCGCGCCCATCACCTTGCCAAGTTCAACGGCGGCAAGGCCAACACCGCCGGCCGCGCCCAGGACGAGCAAATTTTCCCCCGGCTTGATCTGCGCACGGTCCTTCAGGGCATAGTGCGACGTTCCGTAGGTCAGGATGAAGGCGGATGCCTCCGTCATGGGCATGGAATCGGGAATGGGGATGGCCTTGTCCTGGTCGACGACGACTTCCTCGGCGAAACCGCCCCAGCCCGTTGAGCCGATCACCCGGTCGCCGACCTTGACGGCCGTCACGCCCTCGCCCACGGCATCGACGACACCGGCCACTTCACCGCCTGGGGAAAACGGCAGGGGCGGCTTGAACTGATATTTGTTCTGAATAATGAGCGTATCGGGAAAGTTCACGCCGCAGGCCTTCACGGCCAGACGGACCTGGCCCGGCCCCGGCTCGGGGCTCGGCACGGTCTCGATCACGAGGGCCTCGGGCGGACCGAATTCCTTGCACAAGACAGCCTTCATGGATCGTTCCTCTTCCTTGTCTGATCAGGGTTGGCGCCAGCATGCCACGGCGCGCGGGCCCGCCACCAGGGGGCCGTTGGATTGGGGCGGTTCGCGGCCTGATCGCAACTATGCCCGATCAGGACCCGGTTTGCGGTGCACACGGGCCCAATGATGCCTGCCCTGCCCGGGAGAGGCATGGCCGCCCAGATCAAGGTCGGCCTCTCGCACGCTCCTGTCACCGGAATTGGCG
>CAYYTT010000020.1:27686-36934 GCA_964474635.1 uncultured Alphaproteobacteria bacterium
ATGGCCGCCCAGATCAAGGTCGGCCTCTCGCACGCTCCTGTCACCGGAATTGGCGACATCGGGATCGGCGCCATCGGGTCGGGCCATGCCGGGGGGCTCGCCGCGTCCCGACGGAGAAGGAAGGCCAAATGTTTCACAAATCACTTCGCGCATTTGCATCACGCAGCGCCGCCCTTGGGCGATGGCCTCGGCCGCCTTGTCAAATTGCAGCACGCCGATATGGGCCAGTGACGGGGACAGCATGATATCGGGCGGCTCGCCCACCGCACGGGACTTGGTGATCCGCTCGCTCATGATCGACAGGGCGTTGTTGACCACTTCGAGCCTTTGCGGACCCCGGTCGGGCTGATCCATCATGGAGCGCACGAACCGGCCCGCACTGCGCTTGGTATTGGGGGGCAAACGGCTTGCAAGATCGTCGAGCCAGCCCCAGGGCATGGCATCCGGATCGGCCGGTTTTTCGGCCTCGTGATCCGGGCGCAGGGCGCCTGGAAGACGCCGTCCATGCGTCTGGGCGCGAAAGACATCCGCGTTCAAATTGATCGCCAGGGTCATGTCGGCCTCAAGGGCCTGGGCGAGCGATACCGGCACCGGATTGACGAGCGCTCCGTCGGCCAGCCACCGGCCATTCAGGCAGACGGGCTGAACAAGCCCCGGAATGGCCGTCGTGGCGCAAATCGCCGGCGCGATGGGCCCCTCCCGCAGCCAGATTTCCCGGCCCGTGCGGATGTCCGTCGCCAGGGTCGCGAAGGGCAGCGGCAGATCCTCGATCCGGGTCTCGCCCAGCAGATCCTCATAGAGCCGCGCGAGATTCTGACCGGCGATAAAACCGCCACCGCCCAGATTGACGTCGAAATAGCGCAGGATTTTCAGCGTATCGAGCTTGAGAGCGAAGGACTTCAAGGCATCAAGGCGACCGGCGGCATAGGTCGCACCGACAAGAGCGCCGATGGAACAGCCGACAATGACATCGGGCTTGAAGCCCAGATCCCGCAACGCCTCGATGATGCCGATATGGGCCCAGCCACGGGCCGCGCCGCTGCCCAGAACAAGTCCGAAGCGGCAAGGGGACGGCGGTACCTCGGTGTCGGAGCGAACCATGGCGAAGACCGGCTCTTGGCAACGCCGCGCCAGCGCGGCGTATCGCATGGAAAGGAGGAGGGCGTGTGGATACGCGTTACAGGGTAGACAGACAGGAAAATGCGTCCGAAGCCGGGCGGATCTTGCCCACGGCCGTCCCCCGCCAATTGCGCATCACCGGGGCGTGAAAGGGCTGCAGTCCGGGTAAGGATGGATCGATGAGCCCCAGGCGCGCAAGGATCTCGCAAATGGCGCTTTCGGACCCGCGGCGCGTGCCATCGTCCATTTTGAGCACGATTCCGATGCCATGACGGTGTGCGTAGGCCGCGTAAACCCCTTCCGCGCCCATTTTCGCCAGGACCTGGGCTCCGCAATCACGCGCGATGACCGTATCGAGACCGCCCTCGCCGGCGAGCATGATGGGGTGCGCCGCCTGAGCCTCGAACAGGCGCGTCACCGCCGCCGCGCGCGCCGGGCTCAAGGTCGTGCGGGCGGCGCAGCGGGCCACCCCAAGGCCGAAGGCGCGCAGGGGCATGCCGAGATTGGGCGCCGAACAGCCATCAATGGCGGTCGGCACATCTTCTTCAGATCCGATCCCGCACAGGTCCTTGATGACGGTATTGATGCGCTGCTGCAGGGGATGGTCCGCTTTGGTGTAGCCGCCCAGATCCAGATCCATATGGCGCGCCAGTGTCACGAAGCCCGCATGCTTGCCGGAACAATTGTTATGCACGGCCTGGGGCGGGCGGCGGCGCTGGATCAAGCGGTTGCGCTCCGGAAGGTCTTGGGGCTCCTGCACGCCGCATTCGAGCACGCTTTGCGGGATGCCCAGTCGCTTGAGCCACCGGGTCACTGTGTCGGCATGGATCCGGGCGCCGAAATGGGACGCGCAAGCGATCGAGAGTTCTTCAGGCCGCAAACCGGCCGCATCGGCGGCACCGCTTTCAACCAGGGCGATGGCTTGCAACAATTTATAGGCCGAGCGCGGAAACACCGGCACGTCCATATCGCCAGCGCTGGCAAGCACCCGGCCGCCCGCGTCCATGACGGCGAAGCGCCCCCGATGCACGCTTTCTAAAAGCCCATCTCGCCAAACCTCGACCAGCGGGGGATTTGCCATGGCGCCGATCCTTGTTAGACGAGATCCGGACTGAACTTTGCCCGGCGAAACGCACGGGCCCGAAAACAATGGACATGAGAGTGCGCGGGTATTTTGGCATTGGAGTAGAGGGGATTAGCAAGGCCTTTAACGTGGGCAATCTGTTTCGCACGGCCCATGCCTTTGGCGCGAGCTTCGTCTTTTCCATTGATGCGCATTTCAGGGCCCGCGAAGTGGCCAAGGCCGACACCTCACGCGCCATGCTCGGCCATATTCCCTACTATGAGTGGGACCGGGTCAGCGACATGACCCTTCCTAAGGGCTGCGCCCTGGTGGCTGTCGAACTGCTCGACGACGCGGTGGATCTGCCCAGTTTCCGGCACCCCCAATCGGCCGCTTACGTGCTGGGACGCGAGCGCGGCAACGTCTCGAGCGTTCTGCTGGACAGAGCGGATCACGTAATCAAGATCCCAACCCGCTTTTGCGTGAATGTGGGAATTGCCGGCGCCATCGTGATGTATGACCGGCTGGTCAGCGGCGGCCACCATCCGCGCCGCCCCCTAATGCCCGGCGGGCCGGCCGATGTGACCGGCGCCGTGCATGGCTCGAAGGTTCAAAGCGCTGAGATCGACGCGCGGGTCGTCAAGGATAATGCGTGATGGCCTGATATGTGCCGTCTAGCGCACGGGCCCGGGGACACATCATCCAAAACGACCGGTGACCGTTTACGCAGTGACCGCTTAGGGGCTGACGATCCGCTGCAACACGCCCAGAACACCGGTCAATTGTACCGGGGCGGTCGTGACCGACAGCGCGTAGCAGATCTCATGATCCTCAGCGATCGGCTGATGGGTGAGGTCCGGATTGCCGAAGGCAAAATCGCCCACACTGTAGCGCTCGAACTCGTCACGGAACGCGCCGGTGAGCACGAGGGTGCATTCGGTGCCGCAATGGGTGTGTCGCGGCACGGCGGCGCCAGGCTCAAGCTTTAGAAGCTGAATTTCCGAACTCGGCCCATCGCCCCGGCTTGGACCGGCGAGGTCGAGGGTCTGCAAACCTTTAGCAACCCGGTTCCAACCGCGGCCCGCCATGGATGCCTGCGCCATCCGCCGCAGACGGGGGGGCAAGCGATCAAATTCCGACACGCCCGCATCGGCGATCCCGGCGGATGTGCTGATCGTGCTCGCGTCGGCCCTGTCGTCCGCCTCGATGCACTTCAAAATGGTCGAGAACAAATCAGCATCGACACCGGCAATGTCGCCCTGGTCCACCAGAGCACCGCCGATGGCGTCATAGGCGTGCAATTCAGCCTGGCAGTGACTGCACATGCCGGCATGGGCCTCAACCACCAGGGACAGGGCCGGATCAAGGGTCCCCATCGCGCAAGCGAGAAGCATATCTTGGTCGGGATGGTGGTGTGGTGTGCTCATAACACTGGAACTAACTCTGGCTTGACCGAAAGAAAGGGGTGTCAACGGTTACCCCCCGCTTTTTTATCCCACGGCTTAAGACGGTCTGTCGGAATGGCCAAAAGCCCCGATCAAACGTCTCCCTCAAGGGCCTCGCGAAGCCTCGAGAACGCCAGGCGCAGTCGGGATTTTACCGTACCCAGGGCGATCCCGGTCTGTTTCGAGATGTCACGGTGCGATAAACCCTTGAAAAAGGCGAGGCCGAGCAAGTCACGCTGTTCCTGCGGCAGATCCTTGATGGCCGCGTGCAAGCGTTCCTGACGCTGCCCGGCGAGCACGCTGTCATCCGGCGCGGGCTCGGGCACGAACATCGGATCTTCGGGATCGAACCCGGGGTGCCGCTCGCGGCGCAGGATGTCGATCCGCCGATTGCGCGCAATCGTGAACAGCCATGTGGACGCGGAGGCCTGGCGGCGGTCGAACTGCTCGGCCTTGCGCCAGACGGTCAGCATGACGTCCTGGACGATTTCCTCGGCCGAGGCACCATCCGTTCCAAGATTAATCAAATAGCCCTTCAGACGCGGCGCGAAGTAGTCGAAAATCTGCGCGAATGCCGCGCGGCTTCGGTCCTGCGCAACGGCTTCGAGCCAGTCGGCGATCTTTTCGCGCGTTGTCACGCGGCTGATGTCGGCATCTGGCTGAATCACGGTTCAAACGCAAATCTACTGGGCTCAAAGGAAGATGCACTGTCGCAGCCCGGGCAGGACTTGTCCACGTGATGTCATCGCGATGGGGAGGTCTGTTGGCCGCGCCTATGCTCTTGATCAAGACCTTTCGGCTAGGTGACCAGTGCTTTGACCTCCCGCCGCTTGTTTTGCGGTGATCGCCGTGCCACGTCGCGGGCCCGTCCACCCCGTCCCGGGACCGCGATCCGTCCAGGGCCGGCCGGCTTGCATCCAGGCGCGCAGCAGACCACAGTGCGCAGACAAAAAGTCAAGGCAGGCAGCCGTCGGCGACCCTGGTCCATGACAGGGATCGCCCTTAATTCTAACAGGCGGCCTGTGGTTGAGTGAACAGACCGATTCGGTGCCATGGGTGAGCGTCATCACCAAGCCCAGCCACAGGCCCGGCTACTGGCCAGCCACGCCCTATGGCACCGCGCACACGACCCGAGATCCTGAGCCAAACGCTGACACGAGAGCCCATGATTTTGCCGATGACCGAATTAGCCGCCTCTTCTTCATCCCGCCGCGCCCCGCGTTTTGCCGCCGGCCTGTTGCTGGCTCTGGCCGCGTTCCTCCTCGCGATCCCTGCCGAACCGGTGTTGGCCCAGGACGCGCCGCGGGTTCTGGGCACCTATCGCGACTGGACCGCCTACGCCACCAAGGAAAACGGCGAGACCATGTGTTTCATCGTCACCGATCCGAAGGAAAAGCGCCTGTCCCGCTCCGGACGGCGCCGGGGCGATGTCCATTTCCTGGTGGCCCATTGGCCGGGCCGGGAAATCTTCGGCCAGCCGAGCGTCATCGTCGGCTATCCCCTGGCGCGCGATGCGACGCCCTCGGTTCGGATCGGCTCGGACCGCTTCGACCTCGTTCTCGACCCGGACAATAACGAAGTCTACGAGGAACGGGCCTGGGCCGAAGACAAGTCGGCCGAGGAACGCATGGTCGACGCCATGCGACGCGGCAGCAGCATGGTCGTCTCCGGACGGTCCTCCAGTGGCACGGTCTCGACCGACCGGTATTCGCTTTTGGGCTTTTCGGCCGCGATGGACCGCATCAACAGGGAATGCAAGTGACGCAGAATGCGCGGGCGGGGACGGCGCCCTCCAGCCAGGGGACGCCCCTGACCTTCCCGGGTCGCATCGATCCGTCCCCGATTGCGCCGGGCCTCGCGCCGGCCCCGGCCTCTGGCACGCCGGCCCATGAGGGCTTAAGACCCAACCTTGTGGGTCTGACCCGGGCCGGTCTCGCCGACGCGCTTGCCACCCTCGACATTCCAGAGCGCCAGCGCACCATGCGCGCCCGTCAGCTGTGGAACTGGATCTATGTGCGCGGCGCCCGTGATTTCGGCGCCATGAGCAACCTGTCCAAGGGCCTGCGCACGGATCTGGAGGCTGCGTTCACGCTTGTCCGACCGGACATCGTTGAGGCGCAGATTTCCGAAGACGGGACCCGCAAATGGCTGCTGCGCTCGGCACCCGGCGTCGAGATCGAAACCGTCTTTATTCCGGACGATGATCGCGGCACCCTGTGCGTGTCGAGCCAGGTGGGCTGTACACTCACTTGCAAATTTTGCCACACGGGCACGCAGGCCCTGGTGCGCGATCTGACGCCTTCGGAAATTCTCGGCCAGATCCTCATCGCACGGGATGCCCTCGGCGAATGGCCCGAGGAAGGCGGCAAGTCCGCCACGGATCGCTCCATCACCAATATCGTCATGATGGGAATGGGTGAGCCGCTCTACAATTTCGAGAATGTCCGCGATGCCCTTCTGATCGCGTCTGACAATGAGGGTATTTCGCTCTCTAAACGGCGGATCACCCTGTCAACGGCCGGGGTCGTGCCGATGATCCCCCGCGCGGGTGCCGAAATTGGCGTGATGCTGGCAATTTCGCTCCACGCCGTGCGCGATGACCTGCGTGACGAGATCGTGCCACTCAACCGCAAATATCCGATTGCGGACCTTCTTGACGCCTGCCGCCAGTATCCCGGACTGTCCAATGCAAAGCGGATTACCTTCGAATATGTGATGCTGCGGGGCGTCAATGACAGCATTGCCGATGCCAAGGCCCTTGTCCGGCTGATCGCGGGCATTCCGGCGAAAATCAACCTCATTCCGTTCAATCCCTGGCCGGGCTCACCTTATGAATGCTCCGACTGGGAGCAGATCGAGCGCTTTGCCGACGTGGTGAACAGGGCAGGCTATGCGAGCCCGGTGCGCACCCCGCGCGGGCGGGATATTTTCGCCGCTTGCGGTCAGCTCAAATCGGAAAGCAAGAAGGTGCGGGCCTCAGAACGCCGCCAGAGAGATGCCGCCGGCGCGTAACGCGCCGGCCGTTCCGCCGCCGCCCCACCCCCCCGGCCCCGCCCCCCGCCCCCGGCCCGGGCGCCCAAGAAGGGAGCGAGCGCCCCCCCCCGGCCAGAACGCCGCCGTCGCCGTGCCCCCCCTGCCGATACCACCCCTTCCGATACCACTGGGCGTCACCCTTACGCCTGCGCGGCCAGACGACGCGGGGGCGCTCTTTGCGCTCGTCGAGGAGGCGTTCGCGCCATGGCTTTCGCCGCTCGGCGCATGGGATAACGCCCGGGAGGCCCGCCAGTTTCGCCGCGGGTTCGTGCCGGGCCAATCCCTCGTGCTGCGTGACCCGGAAGGCGCCGCGGGCTTGTGGACACTCCAGGAAATCCCCGGCGGGCTTTACCTCATGCATGCGGTCCTGGCGCCTCGCCTGCGCGGGCGCGGGCTCGGATCCGGGTTGCTGACCTGGTCAAAAGATCTGGCGAGCGCGAGAGGAGTCCCTCTTGAGTTGACCGTGCACTGTCAAAATCGCGCCAGAGGTCTCTACGAACGCGCAGGATTCCTGCCCGTTTTGGAGACAGACAGCAAAGTCAGAATGCGATATCTTCCCGTTTTGACACATGGAATTTTTGCCCGATCATGGTTGCATGAGCTGGTTTGATCGAAACCATTCGCCGGGGGGGATGCACCCTGATGGCGCGCCGGTGGATCCGCCCTATGACGGGGTCGGATACCGTGGACGTGCGCCCGGCGGATACCCCGGTCACCATGATCTGAGCGATGTCGACGACGGCTATGCGGGCCACGGTCATAACCCGGCCGGCCAAAACCAGGGATGGGGTCAGGAGGCACCCAGCGGACAGGGCGCCTTCACGGAACAGGATTATTGGGAGGAGTATCTGCGCTTCCGCCAGGCCTTCGCGCAGGAAATGACGCGGCGGGCCCACGCGGCGCATGCGGGGGGAGCGCAGCCCTTTTTCGATCCGAGGACGCAGAACCCCAACCTCTATGCCGGATGGTACGCCCATGCGCAGACGGCGAACGAAGCGATGAATGGCGGACACGGCGCCCCCCGCGGGCGTCCCGACCATGACCAGGCAGGCGGCGGGCGCGGCCCCCAGGGGGTCTTCCCCCCGCCGCCGCACTGGACCACGCCGGAGGGTGCATCCATGCAGGGGTATGGGGGACCAGGCCCGAATTACGCGCCGCCCGGCGGGCCGCCCAGCTATAATCAGTCGAACTACCCCTATCCGAACGGTATGCGCGACCCGGACAACATGAAGTTCTGGCCGTGGTTTTTCTCTTATGCCGCCGGATGCGCGGCCGCCCTGCCGGTCGCCGCAATGGGATTTGTCTTCTCGGTCGTCTCCCTTGAGGTGTTCGACGACGTGGGCATGTTCCTTGTGATCCTTGGGGTCATGTCACCCCTCGTGCTGTTTGCAACCATGCTGTTTGGCGCGCCGCCTACCGTGTCGGGCCATTTCATCCTCATGGGCATGGGCCATCGCAGCGCCATGAGCTATGTGGTCACCGGATTCCTGTCCTGGGCGGTGATGGGCTTTTTCGTATCCATCGTTGTCAAACTGTCGACCCAATCCAACCGAATGCAGCTCGAAGACCGCGCGGCAGAAATCAGCATGCCCGGACTGATCATCACGTCCGCCATCTGCGGCATGATCTGCATGGTGGTGCTCTGGTCGCAGAGGATCAAAAGGGAACGCCGCTACTACTATGACGACCGTCCGCCGCACCATCGCGACGATGGTCGACGTGGAGGCGGTGGCGGTGGCGGCGGCGGCGGCAGCAGCGGACCACAAAATCCCTCACCGCCACCCCAGCGCCAACCAGATCCACCGCAAAAACCCGGCGGGACCGACACGCCATTCTTTTAAGGCTCTGCTGAGGGCTTCTGGGGCTCCTGTCAGGGCAAGACGGGCCGGTGACTCAAAGCCTGCCGGCCCCGTTCTGCATGCCAGCCCGCCCCATTTGGCAGCCTTCAGTCTTCGCTCGCGCACCGTGGGTCCCAGCCATCCCTTTTCGACGTCCCCACCCTTTGAGTGTCGCCCAGCCGCCAGGAAAAATCTTCCATGACCGATCCCCGTCCGCCGCGCAAAGTCGTCCTCGCCTATTCGGGCGGCCTCGATACCTCGATCATCCTGAAATGGCTGCAGCAGACCTATGGCTGCGAAGTCGTGACCTTCACCGCTGACCTCGGTCAGGGCGAGGAACTGGAGCCGGCGCGGGCCAAGGCCGAACTCATGGGCGTGCGTGAGATCTTTATTGAAGATCTGCGTGAGACCTTCGTGCGCGACTACGTCTTCCCGATGTTTCGCGCCAACACGGTCTATGAGGGCGTGTACCTGCTCGGAACCGCGATTGCCCGGCCCCTGATCGCCAAACGGCAGATCGAAATCGCCGAACAGGTCGGCGCCGACGCCGTGTGCCACGGGGCCACGGGAAAGGGCAACGACCAGGTCCGCTTCGAACTCGGCTACTATGCCTTGAACCCGAACATTCGCGTCATCGCCCCCTGGCGCGAGTGGGACCTGACCTCGCGCAGCCGCCTGATCGCCTTTGCCGAAGCCCACCAGATCCCCATCGCCAAGGACAAGCGCGGCGAGGCGCCCTTCTCGGTGGAC
>CAYYTT010000021.1:0-36417 GCA_964474635.1 uncultured Alphaproteobacteria bacterium
ATTTTGAGCGCTTTCCGGGCGGAAAACCGCATACACTTTTCCTGAAAGCGCTCTGAAGGAGGGCGTGAGGAAGGTCTGAGACTTGGTTGCGCACGGTTCAGTGTTAGCAAAATCAGGGACTGTCAATAAAACAACACTTATTCCAGCCGGAAGAGAGATTAGGAGGCAGATCAAAGCGCTTCAGCGATTGAGTCAAAGCAAGCGTTTTCACAAGTACCAAGTCCCGGCGCCTTTGTGCGAGGCCATCGAAACGATGCGCCCCACGTTCTGAAATACAATGGGCTGCCCGATTTCGCGGGCAGCCCATTGCAAGATCGGACCCAGGGCCGGGAAACCAGCCGGGATCTGTCGATCAGGCCGATTTCACCTTCACATAGGATCCCGGCGCCGGTTCGATCACATCGAGAGCCCCGTCGCCCGGATGGCGGGCGGGGATTTTCTCGCCCGACAGTTTGGACAGCCAGGCATCCCAATCGCCCCACCAGGACCCCGGCGTTTCCACGGCGCCGGCAAACCAGGTATCCAGGTCATCCGCCGGCGTATCGTTTGTCCAGAACTGGTATTTCTTCGCGTCCGGATGGTTGATCACGCCGGCGATGTGGCCACTGCCGGACATGACAAACTTCACGTCCCCGCCGAACAGTTTTGCCGACTTGAAGACCGACTTGGCCGGCGCGATGTGATCGTCCTTTGACGATTGGATATACATGGGGATGTCGACCTTTGACAGGTCGAGGGCCTCGCCCAGCATGGCCATCTCGCCCTTGGCCAGCCTGTTCTTCTGGTAGAACTCCCGCAGATAGAAGATCAGCATGTCGCGGGGCAGGCGGGTCTGATCGGAATTCCAGAACAGAAGATCGAACCGCGTGGGGTCCTTGCCCATCAGATAGTTGTTGATCACGAAGGACCAGATGAGATCGTTCGCCCGCAGAAGATTGAACGTGTTGGCGAGCTTCACCCCGTCCAGATAGCCGCCGTCTTGGTCCACCTGGGCTTCGATGCTTCTGATCTGCGCTTCATCGATAAAGACGTTCAGCTCACCGCTTTCGGAGAAGTCCGCCTGTGCCGCGAAATAGGTCGCGGAGTTGATCGGCCGTTCGCCCCGGGCCGCGAAATAGGCGAGGGCGGCCGACAGCAGGGTGCCGCCGATGCAATACCCGATGGCATTGACGTCCGGCGCGCCGGTCGCGTCCCGCACGGCCTTCAGGGCCGGCAGAACGCCTTTGGCCAGATAATCCTCGAAGGTCGTCCGGGAGAGGCTGTCATCCGGATTGACCCAGGACACGAGGAACACCGTGTAGCCCTGGGCGGACGCCCAGCGAATGAAGGAATTCTCCTCGCGCAGGTCGAGGATGTAATATTTGTTGATCCATGGCGGGAAAATCAGCAGTGGCCGTTCATAGACCATTTCCGTGGACGGATTGTACTGGATGAGCTGCATCAGCTCGTTCTGGTACACGACCGATCCCGGTGCCGTGGCGACGTTCTCGCCGACCACGAAATGCTCCAGGTCTGTCTGCTGGATCCACAACTCGCCCTTGCCGCGGTCCAGGTCACGCAGAAGATTGTTCAGACCCCGAACCAGGTTTTCGCCGTTGCTCTTGACCGTCTCCTCAATCACTTCGGGGTTGGTCAGAACGAAGTTCGAGGGCGACAGGGCGTCGGCCATTTGTTTGGTGTAGAACTCCACCCGGCGTTTGGTCTCCGGGTCCATGCCCTCCACATCGTGCACCGTTTCCTGGAGCCACTGGGTGGTCAGCAGATAGCTCTGCTTCATGAAGTCGAAGATCTGGTTGTTGGCCCATTCCGGGTGGCGCCAGCGCTTGTCGCCGCGCGCCGGCTGCACCACCGGGTCCACCGTCTCGCCCATGAGGCGGCGCATGGTGGCCTGCCACAGGGCCGTCTGGGCCTGCCACAGTTCCATCTGTGAGCGCATGATCAACCAGGGATCGCTCATGAATTGCTGCAGCAGCTGCGAGAAGGGACCGGCCAGGTTGAACGGGTCCGTGGATGGGTTGTCGAACTGCTTTTGATTGCGCGCGATAAAGTCGGTGAGAAGCTCCTGACACTGAGCAGCCGCCTGCGCCAGGTTCTGTCCAAGGACGACGGGATCGGGCACGGGCGCATCGTCCGGTCGCGGAGCCTTTGGGCTTTGCGTCTTGGCGGGGTCTTGGGGTTTGTCCGCGCCTGTTCCGCTTTGTGTCATCTGCTCTGGGGCCTTCGGTGTCTCTTGCGGGCGCACGGGCGGCGGCGGTGTATTCGGGGCCTTGGGCGGCGGCGGATCGCCGGCCGGTGTTGCCGAAACGGTCGCGTGTTCCTCGCGCTGCGCCGGGTAAGGGCCCTCCGGCGTCATGCGGCTATCGGGGCCCGGCTCGATGGGGATGCGCACCGCGTCCCGGGGCAAGGGGCCCATGGCATCGAGGATGGAGGGTTCGGTGGAACTGGGCCGCGGACCAGGGCGCGGCATGGAGCTGGCCGTGAGGGGCAGATCAGTGACGTCGTCGAAGGTGCCGCCTTCGTCGCGCTCTGCCCCGTGGGCGCGGGTGTCCGTCGGATCGGCCGATCCGGGAAGGTCCGTTTCCGGGCCGTCTTGGTTCGAAGAGTGTGACATTGATGCCCCCGTCAGACTGGGTGTCTGTTGCTTCGGAATGCGCACCTTGCGTTGCGACGATTTCCGTGTGGCTTTGTTGGGCGTGGTATTCCACGCGTATATTCCTGGCATGGGGCTCGGGTGTCCAGTCGCGATTTACCGGCGGCGTTACCGGTTGGGGAGGAAAAATCGATGCAGACGGCCGGGCAAACGGGGAGCGGGACCGGCGCCGGCGGCAGCCCGACCCAAAAGGGCGATCCGGCGCATACGGGAAACAGGGGCCGCCCCCAGCCTGGGACCCGGCCCGTGACCCGGCGCCGGTCTTGGCGGGACCGTGCGTGGGCGGGCCTTCGTGCGGGCCTGTCACTCTGGCTCGGCTTGGCCCTCTGGCTCGGCCTGTCCGTTCTGGCCCCCTCGGCGGGGTGGGCGGGACGTCTTCCGTGGGCAGACAACCAAACACCTTTAGGTAGATCCGATTCCACGCTGGGCGTGCAAATGGCGCCCCTTCTGGCGGTCCGCCAGGACGGGAGCGCGCCCGGCGCGCCGGTGCGTTCCCCCGTCCTCGAGGACGTCATGAGCCTCGATGAGATTTATCTGAATTTGGTAAAGCGGCCCCGATTCAAGCCCTTCGCGCCGAAGGGCAACATCGTGGGCCCGCCCTATACCTTGCCCACCGATCCGGCCCATCTGGGCCGCTCTCCCAAGGCCCATATGCTCAAGAAAATCCCGGCGCATCTTTATCCCTATTTCGATCTGTTCCTCTACGTGAACAAGGCGCAGAGCGGACCCTGGGCCCAGCAAATGTTCGTTTTCGAAAAAGTCAGGACCGCCGGCGGGGCCCGGACTTTGGATCCCGTGACTGCGGCGCCCGACATTGAAACGTCGGACGAAGGGGCACCGAATGAGGCCACGCCGCGGGAGGAAACCGGTTCCGGACAGCCCCTGTCTGTGCCCGCCACGCCGAAGGACCAGCCGCCCCAAACGCTGGCCGTGACCCTGACCGATCGCTGGTTGATTTCCACGGGGCGGGAGCGGCGCGAGCGCTATTTCACCGAGACGCCCACGGGCCTGTTCCGTCTCGACCGCAGCCGGTTCTACACCTTCATTCGCTCCCGCCAGTGGGACGGGGCGGCCATGCCCCACGCCATGTTCTTCGATTGGGACTACCGGCATCGCAAGACCGGCTACGCGATCCATGCGGCCGGCCGCTCGACGGAGCGCCGCCTGGGCCGGCGGGCATCGGGCGGCTGCGTGCGTCTTTCAAGGGCCCATGCAAAGCAACTGTTCGAACGCATCCGGTCTGGCCGATATAATGGGGACATTCCCGAGTTCCCCTTCGACGAGACGGAGGGGCTGACGGCGCGGGACGGCCGGCTCGTGCGTGACGAAAACGGCCAGCCGGTGCTCAAAAGCGGGTACAAGGTGCTTTTGGTGATCGATGAAGTGGTGCACGAGGTGGAGCTGTGAGGGCTGCCGGGCAGGTCAGGCGCCATACGCCTTGGATGGTCGCGGCCATCGTGTTCGCGGTGGCGGGCTGTGGTCTTTTTGGCCGTGATCGGGCCGATCCCCTCCCGGAACCGGCGCGCGCGCCCTTCCCCGATCTCGGCCGTGTGCCGTCCACGGACGAAACCACCCTGCTCGGCGACAGCAAGGCTGCCCAACAGGCCCAAGAGGAGCGCACCGCGCAGTTGCGGCGCCTGGAGATCCGCCGCGTTGTGGCGGAACTTGAGCGCGATGTGCTGAACCCGGAGCTGCTGGAACAGTTGCCGGCCGCGCCCTCGCTTCCCCGAACGCCCTTGATCCCGCGCCGCCTCATCCGCCGTACGGCCGCACCCAAGGACGCGCCGCTGGCGCCGCCGCCCTCCGAGATGCCGCCCGTGCTGCCGGCCGGCGGCGTTCCGGGAGAGCGTCCCGGCGGCGGCTAGAGTGCAGGGCGTTTCATCGGCAATACGCTCAAGGCCGCGACGGCGGCCCGGGGTCGTTCGTCAAAGACGCCCCTGCCTCTGGGTGATCGGCCAGGTCACGCGATAGGCCGTCTCGGGCGGACCCCAGGCGGCGCGGACATCGTCCTCGAAGCGATCCACAAGGGCGCCATGGCCGGTGCGCCGGGCCGCCTTCACCCCTGACCAGGTCTCCAGATAGGACAGGAACGCGTCAAGCGGCATGTCCCGCTCCGTCACGAGGTCCGGTGCTTCAAGGGGCGTGAAGGGGAAAGCCAGGTCCCGGTAGCTGTTCTCCACCAGGCGCCGCTCGGCCGGCCAATGATCAAAGAGTTCATCCCAGTAAAAGCCGTGAAACCGCTCCTGAGCCGGCCCGTCGATGAATGGGACCCCATAGGTAATGAGGGCAAGGACCGCGCCCGGCCGTGCAACGCGCCGGACTTCTTCATAAAAAACCGGCAGATCGAACCAGTGCGCCGCCTGGGCCACGGTCACAAGATCCGCCGAGGCGTCTTCGGCCGGCAGGGCCTCCGCGCTGCCCTCGGCATAGCGCACCTTCGGGTGCGCTAACGCATTGGCAAGTTGATCGGCGCTGGGATCGACCGCCAGGACAGCCTCGAACACCTGGCCGAGATCAACACTCAGTTGGCCGGTGCCGCACCCCACATCGATGGCGAGACCGCGCGCCGGCGCGAGCGCGCCGAGGCTATCCGCGAGGGCCTTGGGATAGGTGGGTCGGTAGCGGGCATAATTGGCGCCGCCGCTTTCAAAGGCGCCTCCGGCGGCCGGTTGCGTGTCGTTCATGGCTGTTGTCCTCCAGCTGGCTTGAGGGGCCAGTCTTTGAGGGACCAGTCTGTTGGGCGGCCCCTACCGCTGCACCGCCAAATCGGCTATGTCACACAACGATTTGATTTTCCCGCCGTCATGGCGCCTTGCCTCCGCCGCCGTGTCCTTCGCCGGGTGGATCGGCGCCCCTTCAGGGACATCCGAATGGTCTCTCCCCTCCGTCTTGGTATCGCGGGTCTCGGCACGGTTGGCCGGGGCGTGGTTAAAACGTTGACGCGCCATGCCGATCTCATTGCCCAGCGCAGCGCGCGGCCCGTGGAGATCGTGGCCGTCAGCGCCCGGGACCGGGCCAAGGATAGGGGCATCGATCTCACCGGATATCGCTGGGTGGACGACCCGCGCGACCTTGTGAGCGCCAATGATGTGGATGTGGTGGTGGAGCTCATCGGCGGCGCGGACGGCCTTGCCAAGGATCTTGTATCCGGAGCCATCGCTGCGGGCAAAGATGTGGTGACGGCCAACAAGGCCCTGCTCGCGGTTCACGGACCGGCCCTTGCCCAGGAAGCCGACCGGGCCGGCGTCGCGCTGCGCTATGAGGCGGCCGTCGCGGGCGGCATTCCCATCGTAAAAAGCTTGCGCGAGGGGCTGTCGGGCAATGCGGTTACGCGGATTACCGGGATCCTGAACGGGACCTGCAACTATATCCTCAGCCAGATGGAAGACACCGGCGCGGCTTTCGCGGATGTGCTCGCCGACGCGCAAGCCAAGGGCTATGCGGAGGCCGATCCGACCACGGACATTGCCGGGATCGATGCGGCCCATAAGATTGCGATCCTGGCCGCGCTGGCCTTCGGCGCCCCGGTACCCTTCGAGCAGGTCCATGTGGAAGGCATCGACGCCATTGAGACGGACGACATTCGTTTCGCCGCCGAACTCGGTTTTCGCATCAAGCTGCTGGCCACGGCCGAGTGGCTGGGGCGCGGGCGCATCGGGGTGCGGGTCCATCCCGCCCTGGTGACCTTGCGCACGCCCATGGCCGAGGTGGGCGATGTGATGAACGCGGCCCTTGTCGAAGCCGACCCCGTGCAGCGCATTTTCCTTGAGGGCCCCGGCGCCGGTGAAGGCCCGACTGCCTCGGCCGTTGTCGCAGACTTGATCGATCTGGCGCGGGATCTGCGTTTGCCGGTCTATATGGCGGCCGGGGCCGGCCCGGCCGAGCGCACGATCGCACCTATTGCGGAACATGTGGGCGCTTTCTATGTGCGCCTGCGCGTGACCGACCGGCCCGGCGTGATGGCCCGCATCACGCAAATCCTGGCCGAGGCCGAAATCTCCATCGAAAGCATTCTGCAACGGGGCCGCAGGCCAAATGGCGTCGTGCCGATCGTGATGGTGACCCATGAGGCCCGGGACGACGTAATGCAGGCGGCGCTGGCCAAATTCGCCGCGCTCGACGCCGTCGACGGCGCCCCGTGCATGATCCGCATCGAGAAAATCTGACCGCCGCCGCCGCGCGGCGGGCCATGTTCCATTATCGCTCGCGACCCGACCAGGAGGGGGACCCCATGTCATCTCACGCATCCGGCCTGCACACGGGCCTGAACTTCGAACTCGCCGCCGTGGCCGAACAGGCCGCCATTGCGTGCCTGCCCTTTGTCGGCCGGGGCGATCAACACGGCGCCGACCAGGCGGCCGTCGATGCCATGCGCACCGCGCTCAATGCCCTAGAGATCGCCGGCACGGTGGTGATCGGCGAGGGCGAGCGCGACGAGGCGCCGATGCTGTTCATCGGCGAGGAAGTGGGCACGGGCGCCGGCCCCAAGGTCGACATTGCCCTCGATCCCCTGGAAGGCACGGGCCTGTGCGCCAAGGCCATGGCCAATTCCCTGGCCGTCGTGGCCATCGCGGAGGCGGGCACGCTGCTCCATGCGCCGGATGTTTATATGGACAAGATCGCCGTGGGCGGCGGGCTGCCCCAGGGTGTCGTCGACCTGGATGCATCGCCGGCGGACAATATCCAGTCGCTGGCCCGGGCCAAGGGCGTGGCGCCGTCCGAGATCACGGCCTGCATCCTGGAGCGTGACCGCCACAAGGATCTGATCGCCGCCGTGCGCGGCGCCGGCGCGTCGGTGCATCTGATCACGGATGGGGACATCGCCGGCGTAATCCACACCACCGATCCGGCTACGGGCATCGACATCTATATGGGCTCGGGCGGCGCGCCGGAGGGCGTTCTGGCGGCGGCGGCGCTGAAAAGCATCGGCGGGCAGATCCAGACGCGTCTTTTGTTCCGCAACGATGACGAGCGTGGCCGGGCGGAGCGAATCGGCATTACTGATCTCAATCGCAAATATTCCCTGACCGATCTGGTAACGGGCGATGCGGTTTTCGTCGCCGCGGGCGTCACCAACGGCACGCTCCTCGAAGGTGTGACCCGGACCCGGACGGGCCTGAGCACCCACACCATGGTGATGGACTCGCGCACCGGAAAAACGCACCTGATCAAGACTCAGCACCCGCCGGCCTGATCGCTCCCGTATCGGACAGGCGAGCGGCCCCGCCCTGGAGGAAACACGTGGCCCCTCCCGAGACCCTTGCCGGCCTGCCCAATCCTGCTGAAATCCGTCGCCGGCTCGCCAAGGCCGGCGGCCTTCCCCCTGCCGCCGAGACCCGCGAGACGGACAATCCCGCCGATGGGTGCCTGTGGGGCGTGGCCGAGTCCATCACGGGCCGGCCCTGGCGGTTGCGCGACAGCGACCCGGCGCAGGTGCAGGCCCTCTCGGCGGCCCTCGGCGTGCCGGATCTTGTGGCGCGGCTGCTTCACCAGTGGGGCCTGAGCCCCGCCGATGGGGCCGGCTATCTCAATCCCACGCTGAAAGACCTGCTGCCCGATCCTGACAGTTTGACGGACATGGCCAAGGCCGTGACCCGCATCGCGCGGGCCGTGGAGCGGGGCGAGCGGATCTGCGTTTTCGCCGATTATGACGTGGACGGTGCAACATCGGCCGCCCTGATGCTCCGTCTGCTGCGTGCGCTCGGCGCCGATGCCTGCCACTACGTGCCGGACCGCATCGTCGAGGGGTATGGACCGAGCGCGCAAGCCTTCGCCGAGCTTGCTGGCCAGGGCATGCAACTGATCATCACGGTGGATTGCGGCATCGCCGCTGCTGAGGCCTTGGGCGCCGCCGCCGATCTCGGTGTCGAGGTGGTCGTGATCGACCACCACCTGCCCGGAGACGCCTTGCCGCCGGCCGCGGCCATCGTCAATCCGAACCGGGAGGATGACACCTCCGGTCTCGGCATGCTGGCGGCCGTTGGGGTCACTTTCATGGTTTGTGTCGGCCTGATGCGGCATTTGCGCGGGCTCGGCTGGTTCGAGACGCAGGGCCGGCCTGCGCCGGATCTGCGCCAGTGGCTCGACCTCGTGGCGCTGGGCACGGTGTGCGATGTTGTGCCTCTCACGGGGCTCAACCGGGCTTTCGTCGTCCAGGGCATCAAGGTGATGGCCGGCAGCCTCGATCCGGACCGGGTGCAGGTGTTTCCTGGGCTGCGTGCCCTCGCGCGTGTCGCGGGGCTCAGTGAGCGGCCGGGCCCGTACCATCTTGGCTTTATTCTCGGTCCCCGGATCAATGCGGGCGGCCGTGTGGGCCGCGCCGATCTGGGAACCTGCCTTTTGACGACGGAAGATCCTGGCGATGCGCAGGCCCTTGCCGAGGACCTCGACACCCTCAACGGCCATCGCCGCGATGTGGAGGCGGCGGTTCTCGCGCAAGCGGTGGCCCAGGGCGACGCCGCGCTGGAGGCCTGGCCGGAGCGGCCCATCCTCATCGTGCGCGGCGAGGGGTGGCATCCCGGTGTGATCGGCATCGTGGCCGGACGGCTGAAGGACCGCTTTGAGCGGCCCGTGCTCGCCCTGGCGATCGAGGGCGGCGAGGCGAAGGGGTCCGCCCGGTCCGTGCCCGGTGTCGATCTCGGCGCCGCTGTCATTGCGGCCCGGGAGGCTGGCCTGCTGGTCAAGGGCGGCGGTCACGCCATGGCGGCGGGCCTCACCGTGGCGCAGGACGGGATCGAGGCCCTCGACACTATGCTGTGCGAGTATCTGACCTCGGATGTGGCGCGCGCCCGGGCGGACCTGTCCTTGTGGGTTGATGCCACCTGCTCCCTCGCGGGGGCGTCGCGGGACCTCTATGACGCCATGGACCGGGCGGGGCCTTTCGGCGCCGGTGCCCCGGAACCGGTTGTGGCCATTCGCGAGGCCCGGATCGACTGGGTGCAGATCGTCGGTGAGGCCCATATCCGCCTCACCCTGACGAGCCCCGAGGGCGCCAAACTCACCGCCATGGCCTTCCGGGCCATGGGCACGCCCTTGGGCGACTGGTTGCTGTCGGGGGCCGATCGGAACATCCATGCCGTGGGTTATCTGCGCGCGGACAATTACAAGGGCCGCAACGGTGTGCAGATGCACCTGCTGGATGTCTCTCCTGTGTGAATGGAAGGGGCCTGTGTGAGTGAAAGGGGCCTATGGCGCGGGGGCGCTTATCCGCTGATGTAGAAAAACGTGCCGTTGGCGAGGCGGGGGACCACGTCCTCCACCAGATGGGGCTCGATGGCGGGGCAGCCCCAACTGCGGCCCAGCACGTCGCGGGTTGGGTCAACATAATCCGCGCCATGAACGACGATGGCCCGTTCAAGGGCCCGGTCGTTGGTCTCTTCAAGGCCGAGCAGACGCAAGGACAACCCGTGCTTGCCGTAATAGGTCGGGCCGGTGACATAGGCGCCGACGGAGCTCATGTGCGAATCGACTTCGTTGGAAAAGATGTCCGCGTAACCGTCGTGGTCCTCGTCCGATCCCTGACCATGGGCCACCAGCAGCGCCTCGTGGGTCCCGGTTTCCATATCCAGGATAAACATGCGCTTTTCGCTTGAGTGACGTGAAAAGTCGGCAATGGTGAGGTAGCGTGGCTTTTCCACCTTATCCGCATGGGCCTGATAGGCGATGAGGGCCTTTTGCAGAAGGGTGTGGGGGATGGGCGGGACAGTATCGCCGGACTGACGGCCGGTCGCGCCGAGGTCCTCACCCGCCGTCGCGATGGTGCGGGAAAAGGCCTGCGCGCCCGTTGCGGCGCCTGTTGCGGCGAAGGTGATCGCCGAAAGCGCCGCCGCCAGGGCAATACGCCAGTGCGTAAACCTGGTTGGAAAAACGCGCCGGCCCGATCCATCAGGATCGGATCCATCAAGGTTCGATCCATCGGATGTCCGACAAATCGCCTTGAACGGCGTTGCAATGGCCGCTGTCAGGGCCCGCCCAGAGACACGGTACTCACTCGTCGACATGGTGCTCCACAGTCCGAACCGCCCACCACTAAACCCATCTTCTTACGGATCGCTCCAACATCGTCTCTTGTCAATGCTTTGTATCCACGGATGGGGGATCTGCGGCGGGTCTGGCCGGATCTTGGCCCCGCCACGGGCGAGGCCAATCGTGCCGGATGTGGTCAGCGCTGCCGGGTCCTGCGCCGCTTGTTTTTTGCGGTTTTCCCGGCCACTTCCGTGATTTCGCTCTGTGCCATGGCGACATGACCCGCGAGGCTCTCCGCCCAGTCGTCAAAGATGACCTCCACATCACCCCACCGGCTGATTGCCCCAGAACCCCGCAGGTCTCAGGCGAACGGCCTCTTAGGCCCCGAGAGTTGCGCCGGGCTTGGCGTAGACGGCCATAAAATCATCGGCCGTCACCATCCCAGGGCCAGAGAGGTCGGAAGACGAAGGGCACAGTGTCCGGCCGGAAGGCGCAGCCGCCCAAAAGGTGGCGCCGGCAAGCACAATGACGGCGGTGGCACGGTGTGACATGGACTTACCCCCTTTGTTGGCCGGTCATTGCACCGACTTGCCCAAAAAAAGGGTTGCCCAGGTGAAGGTGCATGAGCACCGCACAACCGCGTGACCACAAACCGCCCTACCGTGGGAAGGTTTATTCCGTTTGGGGGTAGCGGGCAGAGACCTTCAACTCATTGAGATAGGCACGGGTTACGGCGAGCACGGACATGGGCCGGAAACCGCGCCGGCGGTTTTGGCAACCGATCCGGTAGAGCAGGCGGTATTGCTCCGCGAGGGTCTTGTAGGCAGTCCATAGGGAAAGCCGGCTGTCCCAGATATGGGTGGCCTCAGCGCCCGCGCCGTTGACCTCGATGATTTTGAAGTTCTTTCCCTGCTGAAGATCGGTGAGCGTGGGAAAGCGCACGTCGAAGCGGCCGAAATAAAATTCAGGGATTGCCTTTGCCACCTTCTCGAACGCCGCCGTCATCTCCGGAGTGATGTGCGCCGATCCATCCTTGAAGATGGTTCCCCGACTGTGACTGCCCGCGAAGGCGAGGCGGTAGGGCGTGCCCTTGGGCAAGACGGTGTCCAGCTTGGCCGCATGGCGGGGCAGATAGACCTTCGTGATTTGGCCCGCCCGGGGGTCGCGTTCGATCAGGGTGCGTAAGGTGGAAACGCCGTCGCCGATCACATAGGGAAAATATTTCAAGGTCAGCGAAAAGACGCGGCCTGTCTTTTCCGTTGGCATGCGGACGTAAAAAACACCGGCCTCCGCCTCATACGGAATGAAGGCCTGGAGCACAACGCTCTGTCCGCGGGGAAACCCGGCCAGATAGGTCCGCAGGTCCTCCGGCGTTTTGGCAAGGCGTACCCCCGCGCCCCGGCTGCCGATATCCGGCTTTGCCACTACGGGCCAGCCCAGATTGCGCCGGGTCACCAGCTCCAGCGCTGCGCGCCACAGGCTGTCCGCGTCCGTGTCCGGATCGGTGAAAAGGGTGGCGTAGGGCGAAATGAAATCCCGCGCGGCCGGATCCTCGATGGTGTCGAGGACGGCGGCCTTTGATTCGCCGATCAGCCCACCGACCGGGAACAGGGGATTGGCAATCGTGGGCAGCGTCAGGCCCCGATAGCGCAGGCCCAGCCAGATCCAGTACGCGAACAGCGGAAAATAGAAAACGACCGGCCGGGTCATCTCATGGCGCGAAAGAGCAAGACCGTCGGCCTCCAAGGGCGGCAGGCCGAAATGCATTCCCCCCTGATGGTAACCGCTGGTATCGCCATTGGCCGAGGGTTCCGGCTCGGCGTGCCGATGCTCGGTCATGGCCGGTCCTCTGGCGCGTCGCCCGCACCGGTGATGCGTCCGGCAATGAGGCGCGGCACGATCAGGGCCGCCAGCACAAGGGCAAGACCCGCGACCCAACTCCAGTCGCCCAGCGCCCGTGCGGCCGCCTGGCCCGACGTGAAGACGAGGCCAAAAAACACCGTTGTCCAAAGCGCCGCGGCGACGATGGCAATGAGCGCGAACTGCCGGAAGGAAACCCGGAAAAAGCCGCTTGCGGTGTAGGTGGGCAGACGCATGCCGGGCAGGGAGCGCGCGGCGAACAGGGTGAAAATGAGCCGGCGGCTGAGCCATCGGCGCCCCTTGTCCAAGGTGTCCTCGCCGATCCGCTTCAGGAGCCAGGGTCGCCCAGCGGCCGCATAGCCCAGGCCGTATAGCCCCAGATCGCCGCACACAATTCCAGTGTAGAGCGCAAACAGGGCCACGCCAGGATCGATCAGGCCCTCTGCGGCAAGTACCCCGGCGCCCACCGTCGCGCCGTCCTCAAGGACGAAGGTCGCGGCCATGATGGCCAGGAACAGCAGGACCGGATTGCCCGACGTCTGACGAAACCACTCGAGGATCTGTCCGCCGGACTCTTCTCCCATGCCCATGCCGAACGCCCTTCCGATCAGGGGGCCGCGGGCGGCTCGTCGTCCGCCTGCATGAGGGTGAAGACGCGGGCGACGGCACTATCGATGGCCGATTTTGAGTTCCAGGGCAGGAAATGGTTCACGCCCTCAAGCACCACGATCTCAAGATCGGCCGTGCCCGTAAGGTGCTTTTCCATAAAGGCCACATTGGCGAAGGGCACCAGATTGTCCTGCGTGCCGTGCACGATGACGATGGGCAGGGCAATATCGCCCAAACTTGGTTGCAGCCGGCGCAGCTCCGCCTCAAGGGCGATGATTTCCTTGTTGGCGTTGCGGATCGCCCGGGGCAGCACGCTGCGGATCACCATCCATTCGCCTACCCATTGCATGGGGTGGATGTCCTCCAGGTCCGGATCGAGGGAGCCCGCGGTAATCACGAGGCCGCCCACCTTGTCCGGATAGGACACGGCCGCCTGCACCACGACCGGGCCGCCCAGGGAATGGCCGACGAGCACGGGCCGGATTCCCGATTTGTCCTCCAGGAAGGGCAGCAGGGCGGCGGCCTGGGCCTCGAGCGAGGTCACGGCGCCCGATTTCGGGCCGCTTTCGCCAAAGCCCGGCCGATCGATGGCAATGGCGTCATAGGCGAGGGGCTGGGCCCCGGCCTTGCCGACCGGCGGATCCATAAGGAAATCGGCCCAACCGTCGGCGGCGCCCGGTGTGCCATGGACATAGATCACCCGCGGCCCGTTTTCCGGCCCGCCGCGCAGGTAGCTGACGGAAAAGGCCGTCACGTCCGAGCCGGGCAGGAGAATATCGACGCTGGCCCGTGGCAGGGCCTCCATGGCGTCCGGTTCCGCCTCGGGGCCGGGCACGCAGGCGGGCAGCGCCAAGGTCAGACCGATCACGTGGAGGGCACGCCGACCCATGCCGATGCGGCGCGGCGCCTCCGGTGCGGGCACGACTGTGCGCGGCCGGAGAGACGGGCTGATGGGCAGTGTTTCGGGTGTTGGGCGATGAGGAGGCATGGGCACGGCCCGGGTTGAACGGATGAAACGGTTATCCGTCAACCTAATCGCCTTCGAACACTATGGAAATCACGACCCCGTGGCCGGCTGTGGGGGCGAGGTGCCGCGCGCTCTCGCCCCCATGGCCCGCAGGCCTCCATGGGGGCTCAACTGTCGAAGAGTTCTCCGAGCATCCGGTCGACCTCGTCCTGGCTGACGCCTTCGCCGTCCTTGGCGGGCCCCGAAAGGAGCGAGGCATCCTCGGAAGCCCCCTCCCGGTCCTCGACACCCCAGATCTCGATCATGGAGTTCACGCGTTCTTCCAGGTAACGCAGCACATTGACCACCTTGGTGGTGCGCTGGCCCGTGATGTCCTGGAAGGTGCATGCCGTGAAGATGTCGATCACCTCAGTCTCAAGGCGATCGCACAGGGCGGGCTCCACATTGGCGGCGCGCAACTCTCCGGCGAGGGTTTGGATTGCTTCCGCCGCGCCCAGAATGTCGGAGGTCGCCCGTTCGGTCGCGGTCACGATCGCGTCAAGTTCCTCGGTCGCGGCCATAATCCGGTTGTTGCTGGCCACGTCCGGGCGGATTGCCGAAATGTCCTGGCGCGCCTGGGCAATGGCGTCGGACATGTTGTCGAGCTCTTTCTTGAACACCTCGAGGCGAATTGCGGTCCGCTGACTTTCAATGGACTCGCGCAGATCGCCGATGGCGTCCAGGATCGTACTGCTTTCGGCAGAACGGGCCCGGCGCTCGATTTCCCGAATAAACCAACGGCCCAGATGGGTGCGCCGCACCGCCTGCTCAAGCGTGCTGAAGGTCCGGTCATCCGTGAGAAGATGAACGGACCCCGACTTGTCGGACCCGGCCCCGGTTTGCGGCGGATCGGACGAGGGTTGGAGCGAGGGCTCTGCCATGACGTGCGGTTCCGACCTTTAAGCCGCCTTGCCGGGCAGAATGGCGTTGATCTTCTGCTCGAGGGTGGCGGCGTTGAAGGGCTTGACGATGTAATTGTTAACGCCGGCCTTTTTGGCGGCGACCACATTCTCCGTCTTGCTCTCAGCCGTAACCATAATGAATGGCATGCTCTTGAGTTTTTCGTCCGCCCGCACCTCTTTGAGGAGCTCGTAACCTGTCATGGGCTCCATGTTCCAGTCAGAAATGACCAGCCCATAACTCCCCCGGCGCAGTTTGGCTAAGGCGGCCGATCCGTCTTCCGCCTCGTCAACGTCGTTATAGCCAATCTGCGACAGAAGGTTGCGGATGATCCGCCGCATCGTGTTGTAATCGTCCACGACTAGAACCTTCATTGTGCCGCTTCCTTCACCATGATGATTTGGTCTGGCCAATCCGTATGGGCGCACAGTGTCAGACAGTCCTTAGCAAGCGGTTACGCCCCAAAGGCGCCCAAAACCCTTGTAGACTTTAAGAAAATTGCCTATCCGGTAATCTTTCTGTGGAGCCGCGTAATGACCAAATGGGACATGACAGGTAAGGTTGCCGTCGTGACAGGTGCGACCGACGGGATCGGACGCGTCACCGCAATGCGCCTGGCGCAGATGGGCGCAAGCGTCGTCGTCGTGGGACGAACGCAAGGCAAGCCGGAGGCTGTCTGTGCGGAAATTAAAAAATCCGTACCGGACGCGCTCCTCGATCCGATGACCGCGGATCTGTCCTCCCTGGCGCAGGTGGCAAACCTCGCTCAAGCCATTCAGGAGCGTCATCCGGCGATCTCGGTGCTGGTCAACAATGCCGGCGCGATGTTCACCACGCGGACCGAGAGTGTGGACGGCCTGGAGATGACCTTCGCGCTCAACCATCTAAGTTACTTCGCGATGACCCACCATCTGCTCGACACTCTGCGCGCCGATGGCGCCGCGCGCGTCGTCAATGTGTCGTCGGTTGCCCACAAGCGGGTGAAGCTCGATTTCGACGATTTGCAGATGACCCAGAAATACAACGCCTGGGTGGCTTATGGGCGCTCCAAGCTGTGCAACCTCTATTTCACCTTCGCGCTCGCCAAGCGCCTGCGCAGCGAGGGGATCACGGTGAACGCGCTTCACCCGGGCTTCGTTGCCACCGCCTTCGCCAACAACAATGAGGCGCCCGTGCTGCGCGGTTTTCTTGATGTGGCCAAGACGCTCGGCGGCCTGTCGCCGGAGAAGGGCGCGCGGACGAGCCTCTATCTCGCGGCCGCTCCGGATGTGGAGGGCATCACGGGCGAGTATTTTACGAAATGTCAGATCACGCGGCCCGCGCCCCACGCCCTGCTGGCCGATGCCGCCGAGCGGCTCTGGTCGGTGAGCAAGACCCTGACCGGGCTTGGTTGAGATGACCGGGCCCCAGGATACGCTCAGCCTGCCGATCGATATCGACAGCGTTAAGGGTTTTCTCCACCGGGAAGAAGGCGCGGCCCTCGCGCAGGCGGCACGGCAGGGCGGGGCCCTCGGCCCGTGCATCGAGATCGGGAGCTATTGCGGAAAATCATCCGTTTATATCGGATGCGCCGCACGCGACGCCGGCACGGTGCTGTTCGCGGTCGACCACCATCGCGGATCGGAGGAAAATCAGCCGGGCTGGGACTATCATGACCCGGATCTTTGGGACGAGAGCGCAGGGGCACTCGACACCTTGCCCTCACTGCGGCGCACCCTGCGCCATGCCAATCTTGAAGACACAGTGATCCCTATCGTTGGTGCATCGGCGACCATTGCGCGCCACTGGGCCAGCAAACTGGGTTTTGTCTTTATTGATGGTGGCCACACCATGGAGGCGGCCCTCAACGATTACCGCGGCTGGACGCCCCACCTGCTGCAGGGCGGTCTCCTGGCCATTCACGACGTTTTCCCCGATCCGGCCGATGGCGGGCGCCCCCCGTTCGAGATCTACTGCCTTGCCCTTGCGTCCGGCCTGTTCGAGGAGATGGCCTGCGTCCGGTCCCTCCGGATCCTGCGTAAACTCTAGCGTCAGGTTCGGGCGGGCGATTGTGCTTGCTTGTCCCAGGACGCACTCTCCTCTGGACAACCGAAAGGCAAGACGATGGGTTTGGGATGGACCCGGCTGGTCTGGCGCCGGCTGCTGATGATGTGTGCCCTGATGGGTTTGACGCTGTGCCTCTTCGGCACCCTTGCCCATTCGGGGCCCCGGTGGCTTGCGCCCAACGCAACCGAAGGTCTCCACGGTAAACACCCTGAGCGTCTGGTGTGGCGCGATGAGCGTGCTTTCTCCGCCCTGCTGGAGGCCCTTGAGGGGCTTGCGGCCCATGGCCTTGATCCCCGGCATTATCATCTGGAGGCGCTGGAGCGCCTGCGCGGCGAGCGCGAAGGCCGCGATCGTCTGGCTACGGACGCCTGGTTCGCCGCCGCCGCCCATATGGTGTTTGGCAAGCTTGATCCGGTGAGCATCGAGCCGACCTGGACCGCCGCCGGGCGCAGCGTCGACCTGGCGTCAGTCCTGCTCAAGGCGCTCAAAGAGGGGACCGTTGGCGAGAGCCTCGGTGCCCTTGCGCCGCGCCAGCCGGTTTATGGAGCGCTGGTCGGGGTGTTGGCGGCCTTGCGCGCCGGGGATAAGGAGGCCGGGGACGTCATCCCGGCGGGCGGACCCCTGTCGAAGGGGATGACCGGTCCGCGTGTAAGCGCGCTCCAGACGCGGCTTGCGCAACTTTCCCTGTATGACGGGGCGGTGACGGGGCTCTTTGATGATACCACGTGCGAGGCCGTCTGGACCCTGCAGGATACGGCCGATCTTGATGCGGACGGCGTGGCCGGGCCGGCAACCTTGCGCGTCCTCAATCGCGGCTCGCGGGAGCGCATCGACCAGCTTCGCGTGAACATGGAGCGTTTACGCTGGTTGCCGGAGGATCTGGGGCGCCGCCATGTTCGGGTGAACATCGCCGGGTTCGATGTCAGCGTCTTCGACCAGGGCCAAAAAGTGCGGGCCCACCTCGCCATTGTGGGGAAACACTATCGTCAGACGCCGGTCTTTTCCGACCAGATCGAATACATGGTGTTCAATCCGTGGTGGGAGACGCCCCACAGCATCGCGCGCAAGGACAAACTGCCCCTGCTCCAGCGCAATCCGGCGGCCCTCATCGCGGAGGGGTTTCAGGTTCTGGACGGTGCTGGCCGGCCGATCGATCCGGGGGCGGTTGATTGGGCGCGCGTGCCTCCCGGCACCTTTCCCTACCGCCTGCGCCAGGCACCGGGGCCACGCAATGCCCTGGGCCAGGTCAAGATCATGTTTCCAAACCTGCACAACGTGTACATCCACGACACACCCACGCGCGGCCTGTTCGCCCAGCGTCAGCGGGCCTTTTCGTCAGGCTGTCTGCGCACCCAAGACCCGCTCGACCTTGCTGATTGGCTTCTCCAGGGCACACCGGGCTGGAGCCGCAGGCGGATTGACGAGGCGGTGGCGTCGGGCAAGGAGACGCGGGCGACACTCGCCGAACCGGTGCCGGTCCATGTGCTGTACCTGACGGCGGTGCTCGACGATGGGGCTGGCATTCGCTATCTCGACGATCTTTACGACCGCGATCCGGCCCTCCTCGCCGGGCTCAACACGGCGCCAAATTGAGCCGTTGAGCGCTAAGGGCTCGATCAGTAGGGCCAGCACCCGATTTGTGCGCAGCTCAACTATCCGCACATAAATGACCGGAGATGATATGGATCGATCAAAATAAAAAAGTCCGCAGGCCGATGGACCTGCGGACCGACGTGTCAGCGTTTTGGCGAGACGGTCCCGCCTGACTTGATCAGAGGCCGCCTGACTTGATCAGAGGAACGTATCGCTACTGACGTCATCAAAGGTCTTCGACGCTCCAAACGATCCGTCGGGGAAGAAATCGATGCCATCAACATCATCGACGGCGAAAAAATCCTCCAGACGAACGGAGTCTGTGATATCGGCATCGGTCTGCGAACCGTTACGGGCAAAGACAAGCACCAGGTCGTCACCGATCACGCCCGCGTCGGTCGTCACGTCGCCGTCTGTTTCGATCAATCCCACGAAGTCCACGAAGTCCTGGACCGTGCTTAGGCTGAACTTAGATCCGCCGAAGTCGAATTCGAGGGTGTCAAAGGTGGTTTCGCTACCGGCATTCGCGTCGAAATCGGTGATGACGTCATTGCCACCTTCCAATACGAAGGTGTTGCGATCCTGGGTGTTGCCAGGATTGCTGTTGGACGAGCCTTCGACGCCGCCAGTCATGGTGTCATTGCCGGTTCCGCCGCGCAAAAGGTCGTCACCCTCGCCGCCGATCAGCGTGTCACTGCCGAAGCCGGCTTGCACGGTGTCGTTACCCGTGCCGCCGTCGACGAAGTTGTCGCCGTCGCTCGGATTGCCCTTGCGACCGCCGGACACAACGTCGTCGCCTTCGCCGCCATTGACCGTGTCATTGCCTTCCTGACCATCGACCGTGTCGTTTCCAGCATCGCCGAACAGTTCGTCGTCGTCACGACCACCGGAGACGCGGTCATCGCCATCGTCCCCGAAAAGCTGGTCGTTTTGGTTTCCGCCATCGATTGTATCGTCCCCCAGGCCGCCGCGGATTGTGTCGTCGTCGCTGCCGCCATGCAGGCTGTCATTGCCCTGATTGCCGAAAATCCAGTCGTCGCCATCACCACCGAAAATGGTGTCGTTCCAGAGCTTTCCGCCATCGCGCTCATTGTGGAAGACGCTGTCGGAGTAATCGCCGTTTAGGAAATCATTGCCCTGTTGACCGGAGATGTAATCGTTGCCGGCGCCGCCCTTTACGAAGTCGTTGCCGCGACCGGCTATAATGGTGTCGTCGCCCGTGTTGCCGGCAATAATGTCGTCGGCGTTGCTGCCTGTCAGGTTGTCTTTGCCGCCGCCACCGGTCACCAGAATTGGATCGCCCGATTCGTAGACGTCACCGTTACCACCGAAGAATGCAACGTTGTCCGGGTCGACTTCTTGCGAGGCAACGGTTTCGAATGACCCGGTGACATCCGCATTCAAGGGATCACTGTCGATTTCTTCGCCGTCGAACTCCAAAAGACCCTTGTTGAAGAGCTTAGCGGTGCCGCGAATGTTCAGCGTGACGTTGTCGCCTTCATCTTCGCCAAGGCGGACATCGCCGAAGAGTTTGTTGGCTTTTGTGCCCTCTTCAATGGCTTTCGTGATTGCAGCAAACCAAGCCGAATCCCTTTCAAACCAGATTTCGAAAGCTGTGCTGCCGTCAAATTCGGTCGTCGAAAACGTCTGTTTCGTCCCCATGATTATCTCCCCTGAGGCCACGTTGATGGCCCGCCGTCCGCCCCGACCGCGCCGATTGCCCAAACATCGGATCGCATTTAGCGGTGATGACAAACAATGCGTGCCCAAAGGCAGTCAGTGCACCTTTGTATCGTGACGATACATTTGTGATTAAAGGTTGGTCAATGTCGGAGCGGGAAAGAAGGAGATGATCCACATAGATCACTAAGCAATAAAAAGAAGAAAAAAGGTGATTCCTCAGAGTAATATTCCGGTCAATAGCAAGTAAATTTCGATAAAATTTAGTAAAAAACAATTAAAAATCATTATTTCCCGAAGTTTTTTTCCGATAATTCACATGCCTATTATGCAATGATTTTTCAGACTATGGGTGCTTTCGGAGATTTTTGCTTTAAATCTCGGAGAAACCAGCATGAAATCCGATCTCTTTTACGAACGGCGCGCAAGGAAGCGCAACGCGCCAACACGCTGAAACGTCAGGTAAATTGACGAAATTGTGTGCTATTTTGACGCAGTATTGTCCGGTTCGGCGAACAAGCTTGCGCCCGGGGTCAGGTTGAGAAGGGCGTCGGCCGCGAGGATGACGGCGGCCGCTGTCCAGGCGGGCTTCTCCACCGGCCAATGGACATTGTTCTTGAATTGGTAGCCCATCCAATAGGCGCCCATCTCGTCGCGCCACTGGTGTTGCCAGGAAAAGAGCGCCTTGGCCCGTGTCCGCTCTCCGGCGCACAGCAAGGCCATGACAAGCTCGCAGCTTTCCGCCGTCGTGACCCATGGCTCGTCGATCACGCAGCGGCAGCCCAGGCCATCGACCACGAAATCGCCCCAGCGCCCATTGATCCGCGCCCGGGCGGCCTCGCCCGTCACCACTTGGGCCAGCACGGGATAGAACCAATCCATGGAATAGCGCGCCTTGCTTTTCCACTGGCGGTCAAAGCGTTCTGGCTTGTCACGCAGGGCCGTGCCGAGCCGCGCCCGGGCCTCAAGCCAATCGGGCCGTGCACGCTCAAGACGGGCCGAAATCTGATAGGCGCACCACAGGCTTTTGTGGATCGAACTGCAGCCGGTCACAAGCGAGTCATCCTCCGGCGTCCCCTCATCGAGCGCCGCCCAGCGGATATCGCCGTGTTCGGACTGGTGAGACAGGACGAAGTCCATGGCCGGCTCCACCATGGGCCACATGTCCTTCAGCATCCCGAGGTCTTCAAAAACGAGGTAGTGGTGCCAGACGCCCGTGGCGGGGTAGGCGCAGAAATTGGTGTCGCGCAGGCGCTTTTCATCCTCGCCATTGCCGGTGTAGCGATTGTCGTCCATGGGCACGGCGGCGCCGTACTGGGCCCACCAGGATCCATCAGTAAGCTGACTGTCCTGGAGAAAGCGAAAAGCCCGGTCCGCGCTGTCCCGGTCGCCGAGCACGCTCAACGCCATGGCCGCTTCGGTGTGGTTCCATGGGTCGATCACACCGCCATCATACCAGGAAATGGCGCCATCCGCGTTCTGCAGATCGCGAATACGTTTGTGCGCCCCCTCGAAGTATCCGGCTTCGACGGCCTCGCGCGTGAGATGAAATGGCTTCACGAGTGATTTTGTCCTGAAATGGAGGAATCTTCGGGGCCCCGTTCGAAATACAGAACGACGCTTTTCCCCATGAGCGGATCGGCAATAGCACTGAGCGCCCGTGTCAGGGGCGGGCGCTCCATGATGTCCCAAACCAGAAACTTATGGTACTGACGGACAAGCCAGCTTCGATCCTTCCGGTCCCACAGGGCGCATTGCAGCCACCAATAGGGGCTGTGCAGACCATGGGCGTAGTGGCGCCGCAGGAAGCGGAAGCCGCGGGCCTCGATATCGCGCCGCAGAGCGGCATCGCGAAAAATACGCACATGGCCACCGGGCGTGTTGTGATAGTGCTCGCTCAAGCGCCAGCACAGCCATTCCGGCCAATACCGGGGCACACTGACGGCCAGCATGCCGCCCGGCTTCAAGGTCCGCGTGATCTCGCTCAGGGCGCCCTGATAATCGGGAATGTGCTCAAGGACCTCCGAACAGACGATGGTGTCGAACCGGCCCGTCTCGAAGGGCAAATGCAAGGCATCCGCCGCGGCAAAGGCGAAACTTGCCGGCCGGCCGCTCATGTCCGGATGTGCCTCGAAGCCGGACCAGGCCTGGCTCATGTCGTCCGCACTCAGATCGACACCGACAACATCCATGGCGCGCTCGAAATAGAGCGCGTGCATGTGCCGGCCCGTGCCGCAGCCGAGATCGAGGACGCGTGCGCCGTCCTCAAGCCGCAAGTATTTCAGATCGACGGTCTGCATGGCGGGCCCATTGCGGCGAGGACAGGAGGCGGTAATAGATCTGCGAGACGTTGCGGGCGGCCTTCTCCCAGGGGAAATGGCGCAGGACACGCTCCCGGCCTTCAACGCTGAGCCGTGCGCGCAGGTCCGCGTCATCGAGCAGGGTTGAGATAGCCTTTGCAAGCGCCGGGCTGTCCTTGGGCGGCACGACGAGGCCCGCATCGCCCACGACCTCCGGCAAGGAGCCGCCCGACGTGGAGACCAGCGGCACGCCGCAGGCGAGCGCCTCGGCCGCCGGGAAGCCGAACCCTTCGTAGACGGACGGGCACACCGCGATGGTCGCTTCGGCGTAAAGGCGAACGATGTCCTCAAAGGTCAGGTCCGAGATGAACTCGACCCGGTCGCGGATCCCGAGGGCATCGAGCCGTTGCGCGGTCGCGCCCTCGCGCAGCTTGCCGACCACCGTAAGCTCCAGATCCGGATAACGTTCAAGCAGGTCCCGGTAGGCCTCGATCAGATAGATCAGGCCTTTCAAGGGCACATCCGCGCTTGCCGTCGTGATCAGGCGGGCGGGCCGGCGTTCAATTTCGGGCATGGGGCGGAACAGGGTGCCGTCGACGCCGTGATAGACGAGGCTCATGCGTTCGGCGGGGATGTTGAAGTCCCGGGCCACATCCCGGCGCGTGCTTTCGGAGACGACAATGAGGGGATCGAGCTTACGGGCCACTTTGATCTGTTTACCGAGGAATGAGTACCATCGTCGGACCAGCAGTTTCAGACTGAGCGTGTCGGCCGCGTCGATGGAAATGCGCCGGTCCTGGGTAATGGGGTGATGGATCGTGCCCACGACCGGAATACCCATGGCCTGCACGCTCAAAAGACCCCGGCACAGGGTCTGATTGTCATGCACGATGTCGTATTCGGTCAGCCGGTTGCGCAAATATGCGCTCATCCGCATGCCGAATGTGGTCGGCTCGGCGAAGGCGCCGGAAATGTGGGACAGATACTCGTAGAAATCCGTGCCGTTCTTGAAGGCTCGCGCCGGCATGGCGGGCAGGCCGAGAAACACTTTCGGCTTGGCGTACAGATCGAGACTGTCAAGCTTGATGAGGCCAACCCGGGGATCGAGATCCGGATAGGGCGGGCCGGAGATCACATCGACATCGTGGCCCAGATCCACCAGAGCCTTTGACATGAAGTTCAGATAAACGCCCTGGCCGCCGGTGTATTTGTGGGATCTATAGCTGGGAATAAGGACCCGCAAAGGCCTGTCCAATCCCGGATCGGCCGGCCGAAACGCGTCGCGCGGCGTATACGGATTGTCCGATCGGAAATTGGCTGCCACCATGAGACCCCCTCGCCATCACCAGGCGCATTCCAGAACGCAAGGTTCATCCCCTCTTGCACAGATTTGCAAGGCACAAGGGACAAACCGTCCTCCCACTGATTTTTCACTCTTACCGAAAGTCAAGACAGGCAGCCGTATCCGGCCGTGCGGGCCGCGTCAAACCGGCTTCGCATCAATGTCATAATACGTTCGCAATTGGTTAGCAACCGCGCAAGTCTCGTTATCCTAGCAAAAGCAGACTTTGCAGTCTTCGGTTGCGTTTTCAGTGCGATGCCAATCGGCTTGCGGGCTTTGAACGACGATCAAACCTTTTCCGATCTTGCGGTTTTACGCCTGCGGATCATGCCTTGGCGGATGATAGATCGTCATTCTTGTACGGATGGACGGGACGGGTCAGGTCGGAAACCGGCGACGCAACCAATCGAGCATGAGGTGGCTGAGCTCGCCTGGCCGTTCTGCCTGGGTCCAGTGGCCGCACCCCTCCAGAAGGTGGACCTCCACGTCGGGCACACGTTTCTCGATGCCCTCCGCCATGGACGGGGGCAGGGCCGCATCCAGTTCGGCGACAATCATCAAGGCCGGTACCGCCACCCGCTGGGGCAGGCCCTCGGCGAGGCGCCAGTTTCGGCTGAAATTGCGATACCAGCTGACGGGTCCGAAAAAGCCTGAGCGCTCAAAGGCCCGCACGTAAACGTCGCGCTCTGTGTCGCTGAGCAGCGGCAAACCGGGCCAGGCCTCTTCCGGACCCATCAAGGCGGCGGCGAATGGCGCGCCGCCATCGGCGCGCAACTGCATAGCCCCGTCCTGGTGGTTCGGGTCGGGGCGGCGCTGCATGAAGCGCATGGTGCGGTCGATGTCGGCTTCCAGCAGGGCCTCCGGTTCGCGCGGCCGCTGGAAAAACACGATGTACATCTCCTCGCCCAGGCTCTCGCGCATGCGCTCAATGGGATCGCTGCGCAGGCGCGGAATAAAGGGTGTGTTGACCCCAACGACCCCCGCCACCCGCTCGGGATGCATAAGGGGCATCTGCCAGACGATCAGCCCGCCCCAGTCATGGCCGACAAAAATGCCCCGTTCATGTCCCGTGGCATCGAGCAGACCCACAAGGTCGCCCGTCAGCGCGGCCATGTCATAGGCTTCAACGGTCCCGGGCGCCTCGCTCCAGCCATAGCCGCGCTGATCCGGCACGATCACGTGGTAGCCGGCCTGGGCCAGGGCCGGGATCTGCCGGTGCCAGGAATAGGCGATTTCCGGAAAGCCATGGCACAGCACGACGGCCGGCCCGTCCGCTGGTCCGGCCTCGAACACGGCGAGGTCGATGCCGTTCACCCGGCGCACGACCGGGGCCGGCATCTGCGGATATCCGGGGCGGTTCAAATCGGTCATGTCCTCTCCTGCCGCGTGGTCCACCTTTCGGCGTCTTTCCAGGCCTCGCCGGCGAAGGCTACCATGGCGCATATTTGATCGGGGAGCTGCGACCATGACCGAACCCACCGTACCCTTTTCCGGGCCCGGACCGGATGCCCGCTACCACGCCTATCTGGCGGCCGGCGAGTTTCGCATTCAGCGCTGCGCGGCATGCGGGCACCACCAGTTTTTCCCCCGGGTGATCTGCATGGCCTGCGGCGCGGCCGAGCCGCCCCTGGTGCCGGCAAGCGGTCTTGGGACGGTCTATTCCACGACCACAATCCGCAATAAGCCCGAGGCGGGCGGCCCGCAGGATTTCTCCATCATCGAGCTTGCCGAGGGGCCGCGCCTGTTCGCCCGCGTCGAAGGCGTGGCGGCCGAGGACGTGATCATCGGCATGGCCGTGCGTGTGCGCATTGAACCGGGCGACGGCGGCGAACAGCAACCCTTTGTGGTTTTCGATCCGCTGGCGGAGTGAAGTCCTGGTTGCGGATGAAGGTGCGTACTGAGCTTTATTGGCCTTGGGCCCTACTGGACGACAATCAATGACAAACACGCAGAGCATTCGCGGCAAGGCCGCCGTCGTGGGCCTTGGGCTGGGCGGTTACACGCCCGATGGCCGGCTGGGCGAGGCTAAGGAGCGCAGTGAGTTCGAGATCCTGGGCGAGGCGGTGCATAAGGCGCTCGCCGATGCCGGTCTGACCATCAAGGATGTGGACGGACTTTTTGGCGCATCCATGATGTCG
The DNA here is from genome assembly GCA_964474635.1 of uncultured Alphaproteobacteria bacterium. Classification (GTDB taxonomy): domain Bacteria; phylum Pseudomonadota; class Alphaproteobacteria; order JAJFIK01; family JAJFIK01; genus CAYUYV01. The sequence continues at coordinate 26,090 of CAYYTT010000021.1, forward strand.
GCCCTGCCGGCGCTTGTGATCGGCGAGTATCTGGGCCTCAGCCCGGCAGTCGTGGACGGAACCAATGTGGGCGGCTCGTCCTTTATGAACCATTTGCAGTGGGCCGCGCTCGCGCTCGATGCGGGCCTGTGTAACGTGGCGCTGGTCTGCTACGGGTCGAACCAGCGCACGCGGGGCGGCGGGCGCGGGGCGCAGCGGCCGGAGACGCCCTGGTGGGTCGCGCCCTACAAGGCCCGCCCGCCCATTTCCGGCTATGCCCTGGCCACGGCGCGGCACATGCATGACTACGGCACGACCTCAGAGCAGCTCGCGGAAGTGGCCGTGGCGGCCCGGGGCTGGGCCAATCTCAATCCGGAGGCCTTCATGTCCGGGCCCTTGAGCATCGACGATGTGCTCAGCTCTCGGATGATTTGCGATCCCTTGCACCAGCGGGACTGCTGCCTCGTCACCGATGGGGGCGGCGCCGTGGTCCTGGTCCGGGCCGACCGGGCCCATGATTTCCCGAAGGCACCCATCTATGTGCTCGGCGTCGCGGCGGCCCAGGACCATATGCAGGTCTCCGAAATGCCGGACCTGACGACCTCGGCGGCGGCCAAATCCGGCCCCCGGGCCTTCGCCATGGCCGGCGTGAGCCCCGCTGAGATCGACGTGGTGATGGTCTATGATGCCTTCACCATCAACACGATCCTGTTTCTCGAGGACTTAGGCTTTTGTCCCAAGGGCGAAGGCGGACGCTTTGTCGAAGGCGGGGGCATCGCGCCCGGCGGGCGGCTCGCGGTCAACACCAATGGGGGCGGACTGTCCTGTGTTCACCCGGGCATGTACGGCATGTTCACCATGATCGAGGCCCTGCGCCAGTTGCGCGGCGAGGCGGAGGCCCGGCAGATCCCGGGCGCGAAGCTTGCCGTGGCCCATGGCAATGGCGGACAACTGTCGAGCCAGGTAACGGCCATTTTCGGGACCGATGAGACGCTCTGACGGGCAGCTTTGAGGGGCGGGCGGCCTTAAGGGGCGGGCGCGGGCTCGCTCAGCCGCCGCTGTGCAAGGGCAACGGTGACATAGGCTGTAAGGGCGGCGGCCAGACTGAACAAATAGGGCGCACCCAGATCGAGGGCACCGGCGAGCGGATATCCGCCGACGCCGCAGGCAAAGGCGGTGAGCGCCGCGGCCGGACCGCCAAAACGCGTTGTGTAAAGACCAATTAAAACCACAACGACGAGACCAGCCGTTCCCAGGGCATCGGCCAACAGCAGAATGTCGATGATGCTTTTGCTGTTGGCGGCCTGGGCCAGGGCGATGGCGAGCGCGGTCAAACCCGTCAGCACCAGGACACCCCGGGTGAGTGCAAGCCGGCGCTTGACGCCGAGCGATGGGAACGCGGGCGCCACCACATTATGCGAGATCAGTGCCGAAATCGTCAGGAAGGTGCTGTCGATGGTCGACAGGATCGCCGAGACGAGCGCGCCCATGAAGATCACGTAAAGCGGCGGGGGCAGCAGCGTCTGCGCCAGAGAGGGCAGAAACTGGTCCCCCTCGGCCACCGTCAGGTCGAGATGGACGGCAAAGAGCGCGAGGGCCACGGGGATCAGGCCCACGGTCAGATAAAGCCCAAAGCCGGCGAATGCCCCCACCCGGGCCGTTTCGGGTGTGCGCGCGGCGAGAAGGCGAGCCAGCGCCGCCTGGGATACGAGCGAGCCGATCACGGGAACGGACCAGACATCAAGCCGCTGCCAAAGAGACTCGTCCTTGCCCACAAGGCGCAACTGGTCCGGCTCGATGCTGCTTATGGCCGCGCCAAGGCCTCCGGCCGCCGCCACAACCGTGACCGCCAGAATGATCAGCCCCAGTATCAAAACGCCGCCCTGAAGGAAATCCGTTACCACATCGCCGAGCAGGCCGCCCATCCAGGTGTAAACCACCACCAGCCCCGTCACGAGCACGAGGGCGGGGGTGAGATCGAGGCCGGTCAGTTCCCGGATGATATAGGCGAAAGCCAGAAGCTGCGCCGCGCCCCAGGTGACAAGGCTTGGAATGAACAGGAGAGACCCTGCGATCTCGGTGGTCCGGGAAAACCGGTCTCGAAAGAGGTCGCCAAGCGTCACGTAGTTGCGAGAGCGCAGCCGGTGGGCAAGGAACAGCCCCATGCCAAGGAGGCATAAGGCATAGCCGAACGGGTCGGCCCTCCCGCCCGACAGGCCGTCCTGGTAGACGGCCGCGGATGAGCCCATGACCGTCTCCGCGCCAAACCAGGTGGCGAACAAAGACATGGCCACGAAAGGCAGGGTCAAGGACCGCCCGGCGACCAGATAGTCACTGTCGGTCTTCACAAACCGGGAGGCCCAGGCGCCGATCACGATCTGAAGGGCCATGTAGCCCAGGAGAGCAGGGATGATCAGGTTCACCGTGTCCGCCTCCCGGTAACGCCGTTAATGCCGAAAGAGCCCGTAAAACCGAGCGTGCCGGTAACGCCGCAAGGCCTAGTGCATCGGCACATTCAGATGATTTGGTCTCATGCCGTCATGGCGAACCAAGCGAAGCCATCCAGGGCAAGAAATTCCCAAGCCAGTGGCCCTGGATCGCCGCGCCGCCCAAGAACGGCTCGCGATAACAAGCCGCACCTGCTGAATGAAACAATGCACTGGTTGCGCCGACAGGTACTTTGGCCCGGGTACGCACGCGTCAGGAGGATCGTCGCGCGCCGGACACGGGTAGGCGCAATTAGTCGAAACGACCGAATTCGACCCGATTCAGGATCAGGAAGACTACGATGAAGATCACGATTGCGATGATGGCTTCCATGGTCTTGTCCTCGTCAATGCTGGAATGAAAGTCGTCTACACGAAATCGTCCTGCCGCGCCAAGGCTTGGCTGGACGGTGGTCGTCACTCGGGATCGGGCCGGTTCATCCACAAAATCAGGCTGCGCACCGGGATCACCCAGACAATGCCGGCCACGGCGTAAAAGAGCAGTTCCAGCCACACCATCCCGGCGGTCAGGCGCGGGATCAGGGCAGACATCACCATGATGTAGAGGGTCAGCCCGACAATGAGCCCGATACTGCCGAACAGTTTACGCTGGCGAACGGTCATGGGTTTCGACTCCTTTGGATGGTCGGATCCAGGGGACCGTCAGGGCCCTGGGCAAACGCTCGGCCACTGGGCGCGCGGACGTCCCACGCCGTCATGCGGCCTTATCGCCCGTGATCTTGCATGCCCCCACACAGACCGCTAGGTCGATGATTATGACATAGCGCGGATGGAGGCTTGAGCCATGGCGGCTGGTGCGGCATTGGGCGGCGCGATCGAGACATCTTTGACGAATGACAAAACGACTTTGATGAAAGACAAAGCGGCCAGTGCGGTCGCCGGGAGCCGGGCCGCGCGCCGTCAGGTCGGCTGGTGGCTTGTCGCCATGGCCGGATTGCTGTTTGCCATGGTGATCGTGGGCGGGGCGACCCGGCTGACGGACTCCGGCCTGTCGATCACCGAGTGGCGGCCCGTGACCGGCGCCGTGCCGCCGCTCAGCGCCGCGGCGTGGGAGGCGGAGTTCGCCAAATACCGGCAGATCCCGGAATACGCCCAAGTGAATGCGGGCATGAGCCTCGCTGAATTCAAGGTGATTTACTATTGGGAGTGGGGGCACCGGCTTTTGGGCCGGGTCATTGGCGCCGCCTTCCTGTGCGGTCTCGTCTACTTCCACCTGACGCGTAAGCTCACCCGCAATCTGGCTTTCCGGTTGTGGGGCCTGTTCGTTCTCGGTGGTCTGCAGGGCGCGCTTGGGTGGTACATGGTCCAGAGCGGGCTGACGGAACGCGTGGATGTGAGCCAATACCGCCTCGCGGCCCATCTGAGCCTCGCCCTGTTCATCTTTTCCGCCATGGTCTGGGTCGCCAGCGATTTACTGGTCGACAAAGAGGGGCGCGGATCCTCAGGCAGTGCATGGGGCGCGCGGCGTCTCGGGCTTGCCGGGCTCGCAATGGCCGGGCTGGTTTATGTGCAATGCGGCGTTGGCGCCTTTGTGGCCGGGCTCCATGCGGGCCGGGATTACAACACGTGGCCGCTGATGGATGGCGGCTTTGCCCCCGCCGGCCTGTGGGATGTGTCGCCGGCTTATCTCAATCTCTTCGAAAATGTTGCGACGGTGCAGTTCATGCACCGCGTCACGGCCTACCTTGCCGTGATTGCCGCCGCGGCGCTCGCGGTCATGGCCTGGCGGGCACCGGTTGCGGCGGGGACGCGCCGGGCGGTGTGGCTGCTGATGGGGGCGGTGATGGCGCAGGCCGCGCTTGGCATTTGGACCTTACTCGCGGTCGTGCCGCTGCCGCTTGGGATTGCCCACCAGGCGGGCGCCGTGTTGGTTCTGGCGGCGGCCGTCCACGCGGCCTGCCGATTGACCCCGGCCGGCGCACGAGGGCCGGCCGGAGCGTGATTTCACACGGTCAGACTTGCGCGAGGGCCTGATCGATATCGGCAATGATGTCTGCCGCGTCCTCGATGCCGACGGAGACCCGCACCACGTCGTCACCGGCGCCGGCGGCCGAACGCTGTTCATTGGTGAGCTGACGGTGGGTCGTTGAGGCGGGGTGGATGATCAGGCTGCGCGTGTCGCCCACATTGGCGAGATGGCTGAACATCTGCACGGCATTCACGAGCTTACGGCCCGCCTCGTAGCCGCCCTTGACGCCGAAGGTAAAAACCGCGCCTGCCCCTTGCGGACAATATTTCTGCGCCAGGCCGTAATAAGGGTCGCTGGCGAGGCCCGGATAGGACACCCAACTGACTTTCTCGTGGGATGCGAGGAAATGGGACAGATTATGCGCATTGGAACAATGCTGCTTCATGCGCAGGGGCAGCGTTTCAATCCCGGTCAGCACAAGATAGGCATTGATCGGTGAGAGCGCCGGGCCCAGATCGCGCAGGCCGATGGCGCGCGCCGCAATGATGAAGGCCAAGTTGCCGAAAGCCTCGGACAAATTCATTCCGTGATAGGACGGGTTCGGCTGCGACATGGTCGGGAATTTATCCGACGCCGTCCAGTCGAACGTGCCGCCATCCACAATCACGCCCGCGATCGCATTGCCATGGCCGCCGAGGAACTTGGTGGCCGAGTGCACAACGATGGAGGCGCCATGCTCGAGCGGGCGGCACAGGGCGGGGGTTGCAAGCGTGTTGTCCACGATGAGCGGAATGCCCGCCTCCTGCGCCACCTTGGCGATGGCGGCGATGTCGCTGATCACGCCGCCCGGATTGGCGATGCTCTCGATAAAGATAGCCTTGGTGCGCGGGGTGAGCGCGCGGCGGAAATTGTCCGGGTCCGATTCATCGACCCAGTTCACGTTCCAACCGAACTTCTTAAAGCCCAGGCCGAACTGGTTGATGGAGCCGCCATAAAGATGCCGTCCGGCGATGAAGTCGTCGCCAGGTTCCATCAGGGCATGGAACACCAGAACCTGGGCCGCGTGGCCCGAGGAGACGGCAAGGCCCGCCGCGCCGCCCTCAAGGGCCGCCACACGCTCTTCAAGCACGCCGCAGGTCGGATTGCCGATCCGCGAATAGATAAAGCCCATTTCCTCCAGATTAAAGAGGCGCGCCGCGTGGTCCGCGTCATTGAAAACAAAGGACGTCGTCTGATAAATGGGGGTAGAGCGGGCGCCCGTCGCCGGGTCCGGCGCCGCGCCGGCGTGAACAGCGCGGGTGTAAAAGCCTAAGGGTCTGTCGATCTGTGAGATGTCGCTCATGGTCGTCTCCGGTCGTGGTTGTGTGGTTCAAAAGGTGGGCCGGCGCCGGCCTCGGCCGGCGGGCTTAGAACAATCCGAGGCGCGCGCGTTCAATCTTCGGGCAGCGGTCCATGATCACGGTCAGTCCGGCGGCCTCGGCGCGCGCGGCGGCCTCATCGTCGCGCACGCCCAACTGCATCCAGATGGCTTTGGCGCCGAGCAGGATGGCATCGTCCACGATGGGACCGACCTCTTCGGAACGGCGGAAGATATCCACCAGATCAAGGGGCACCGGCACCGCGCGCAGGTCTCCATAGACTGTCCGCCCCAGGAGGGTAGAGCCCGCAAGGCCAGGATTGACCGGATAGACGTCGTACCCCTTGTCGATCAGATACTCGGTCACTTCATGGCTCGGCCGGTCAGGCTTGGCACTGGCGCCGACCACCGCGATTGTCCGTGTCCGCGTCAACAGGTCGAGCAATGTTGCATCGTCGTAATGAAGGGTCATCATCGGCTCGCGTGTCACAAAATCCATGGTGTTCAAGGCGATGTCACCCTACTGCGAGAACCCCGTGCGGGCCAGGGGGTGCGTGGACTGCGCCGGCGGCGGGAGCGTGATCATCGATCTTCCTGCGGATGGAGCCCCTTTTTGAAATTGAACGATGTGATCGTGTAGCCCTGACGCATATAGAAACGGTGGGCCGCGCCGCGCTGGACCCCGGAATCAAGGGCGATGACGGCCACATCCCGCGCGCGGGCCCACGCCTCGATCCAGTCGAGCAAGTGTGCGCCAACGCCCTGGGACCGGCGCGTGGATGTGGTCACAAGATCATCCACATACACCATGGGGCCGGTGAACAGCCGCGTGGTGCGCCGGAACACTGCGCAACCCAGACAGTTCGCGCCGTCAAAGGCCCCAATCAAAATGGCGCCCTCGGCCCGCAACCGGCTTACAGTCTCGCCATAACGATCCTCTTTCAGGTGGGGGCGCAACTCGTGCATCACGGGGAAGGTGGCGGCGACCTCCTCCTGGGTTTGGCATTCGATAATCTTGGGTCTGTTTTGCATACGGAAGGCCGATCTGCGGTCAGTCCTGTTCAGGCCACACGGGGCTGCGCTTTTCCACGAAGGCGCCGATGCCTTCCGCCGCGTCCGCGTTCAACATGTTGAAGGTCATCACCTGCGCCATCATGTCATAAGCCTCCGCAAGGGGACGTTCCGCCTGCTCATAAAAGGCGCGTTTGCCGATCCCCAGGACCACCCGTGATTTGCCGGCAATGGTCTCGGCCAGGGCCCGCGTCTCGGCAAAGAGGCCATAGGCGGGCACCACCCGGTTGACGAGACCGTGGGCGAGGGCGTCATCGGCACTGATCATCTCGCCAGTCAGCAGCATTTCCATGGCCTTCTTGCGCGGCACGGCCCGTGAAAGGGCCACCATGGGCGTTGAGCAAAACAGGCCGATATTCACGCCCGGCGTGGCAAAGCGCGCTGTGCTGCTCGACACAGCCAAATCGCAAGTCGCCACCAGTTGGCAGCCCGCCGCCGTCGCCACACCCTGAACCTGCGCGATGACCGGCTGGGGCAGGGCGATGATGGCCTGCATCAGGTCGCTGCACTGGGCGAAGGTTTCGGTGAAGAAGGCCTTGCCGCCGTCGGCGTCCTGCCGGGCGGCCGTCATTTCCTTCAGGTCGTGTCCGGCGGAAAAGACCGGCCCGCTCGCGGCGAGAATGACCACCTTTACGCTGCGGTCCTCCGCAATCCGGGCCAAGGCCTCCTGAAGAGCCCCCATGAGCCCCCGGGACAGGCTGTTGCGCGCGAATGGCCGGTTCATGGTGAGGGTCAGGACGGCGCCGTCCTGTTCGGCGATGACGAGCGCATCGGAAACGGTCTTGGGCATGGGGCATCTCCGGTAGTTTCTGACGTGTCGCGCAAGACGCGTTTTGCGGGTCCGGCGCGTGCGTCCGCATTGTGCTGCGTCGTTCGAAAGGGCGCCAGGGCGAGGGTGCCGGGGTCGCAAAGGGCTTGAGTTATGCGGTATAATAATACCTTTATCTTACCCTGTTGTTTTTGCTGTGTTTTCTGCCAGAAAGGCGTGTTGACAGGGACCGGGCCGGCGCATAAACCAGCGCATCGCGTTCATCGGGAGCAAACCGCGCCATGGGCCGTGCGCCGTGAAGTGAGCGACCAAGACGGTTGAACACCCAAGACAGGTGAACACCCAAGACAGGTGAACGCCCAAGACAGGTGAACGCCCAAGACAGGTGAACGCTCAAGACAGGTGAACGACCAAGATACAAGCCGCCGGTCAGGCACCACCGGATCCTCGTTTAGAAAAATGTGAGGATCCACGGGGTCGTCGGCGTTGGAGTGCACGCATGAAAACCCTATTCCTCAAAGCGACCGACGTTGAAAAGCGTTGGATCGTGATCGACGCGGAGGGGCTGGTGGTGGGCCGACTGGCCAGCATTATCGCCAGCCGTCTGCGCGGCAAGCATCGCCCGGACTTCACGCCCCATGTGGATTGCGGCGACAATGTCATCGTGGTGAACGCCGAAAAGGTGGTCTTCACGGGCCGCAAGCGCACGCAGCAGACCTATTATTGGCACACGGGCTATCCGGGTGGCATCAAGAGCCGGACCGCTGACAAGCTGCTCGACGGACGATTTCCTGAGCGGGTGATCCAAAAGGCCGTGCAGAGAATGCTTCCCAAGGGCCCCCTGGCGCGCAAGCAATTTTCGAATTTGCGTGTCTATGCCGGTCCCGAACACCCCCATGAGGCCCAGCAGCCCGAAGCGCTCGACATCAAGGGCTGGAACGCCAAGAACACCCTGAGGGCCTGATTATGAGTGAAGAACCCCGTACCCTGAAAGATTTGAGTGACCTGTCCGAGTCCGAAGCCGCCGCCGCCTCCGGCGTGACCGGTGAAGCGGTCGTTCGGGAACCAAAGATCGACGCCCATGGTCGCGCCTATGCGACCGGCAAGCGGAAGGATGCCGTGGCCCGGGTCTGGATCAAGCGCGGCAGCGGCGTGGTGACCGTGAACAAGCGGGATGTGGAGCGTTATTTTGCCCGTCCGGTCTTGCGCATGATCCTGCGCCAGCCTTTGCTGATCGCGGACCGCGACGGCCAGTATGACATCATCTGTACCGTGACGGGTGGTGGTCTGTCCGGGCAGGCCGGCGCCGTGCGCCACGGCCTGTCGAAGGCGCTGACCTATTTTGAGCCGGAACTGCGCCCGGTTCTGAAGAAGCACGGCTTCCTGACGCGGGACCCGCGGACAGTGGAGCGGAAAAAATACGGTCGCGCGAAAGCCCGCCGCAGCTTCCAGTTCTCCAAGCGTTAAGGAGATCAGCATGGCGACCAATTCCATTCCGGTCGCCATCCTCGGCGCCAGCGGCTACACCGGCGCCGATCTTGTCCGTCTGCTCCAGGCGCACCCAAAGACGCGTATGGCGGTTCTGACCGCCAACACCCATGCGGGCAAACCACTGGGGGCCGTCTTCCCCCATTTGCGTATGGTCGGTGCGCCGGACCTGGTGCGCGTCGAGGATGCGGACTGGTCGGACATAGAAGCCGTGTTCTGCGCACTGCCCCATGGCACGACACAAGAGATCGTCGCCGGCTTGCCGCGACACCTCAAGGTCATCGACCTGTCGGCTGATTTCCGGCTGCGCGACCCGGACGTTTATGCCAGCACCTACGGCAAGCCCCACGCAGCCCAATCCCTGCAACATGAGGCGGTCTACGGCCTCACGGAGCATGCCCGCGACGCGGTGCGCTCCGCCCGGATCGTGGCCTGTCCCGGATGCTATCCGACCGCCACGCTTTTGGCGCTTCTGCCCTTGATGTCCGCCGGAGTCATTCAGGGTGAGGACATTATCATCGACGCCAAATCGGGTGTCTCCGGCGCCGGCCGTTCGGTGAAGGAGGCCAACCTGTTCTGCGAGGTTGGCGAGGGCGTTCATCCTTACGGTGTCGCCCGGCATCGCCACGCGCCTGAGATCGAGCAGGAATTGAGCGTGGCGCTCGATGCGAATGTGATGGTCAATTTCACGCCGCACCTTATCCCCATGAACCGGGGCGAACTGGTCACCTGCTACGTGAAACTGGCACCCGGTCAGGATGCGGACGGGGCACGCGCAGCGCTGAAAGCGCACTATGACGGCGGCCCCTTCGTTCACGTTCTCCCCGAAGGCGAGGCTCCGGCCACCCGCCATGTGCGCGGCTCAAACCATTGTGTCGTGAATGTTTTCGCGGACCGTTTGGATGGGCGGCTGATCGTCATCGCGGCCATCGACAATCTTGTGAAGGGCTCAAGCGGTCAGGCCATCCAGAATTTCAATGTGATGATGGGCCTGCCCGAGGAAACCGCGCTGGAGCAGGCGCCCCTTTTTCCCTAGTGCATTGATCCATTCAGATGGTGCCGCTTGTCATCGCGAGCCGCTCTTGGGCGGCGCGGCGATCCAGGGTCACTGGTTCCGGATTTCGTTGCCCTGGATGGCTTCGCTTTGCTCGCCATGACGGCATGAAACTGAATCATCGACATGTGCCGCTGCTCTAATAGGCTTTGGCGGCTTCGACGGGCAGTGGCTTTGGCCCAAGGGCCCAAGGC
>CAYYTT010000022.1:0-34583 GCA_964474635.1 uncultured Alphaproteobacteria bacterium
GGCATCGGCAGCTATTGGGGCAATCTGCGCTCCATTGGCGAAACCGTCGGCGGCGTCGGCAAGACCTCGGGCATTGTGCCGTTCATCCGGGTGATGGATTCGCTCACCCTGGCGATCAGCCAGGGCACCCTGCGGCGCGGCTCGGCCGCCGTGTATCTCGATGTCTCCCACCCGGAGATCGAGGAGTTTGTGGAGCTGCGCCGGCCCACGGGGGGCGATCCCAATCGCAAGGCCCTGAACCTGCACCACGGCATTGTCATTCCGGACGCCTTCATGAAGGCGGTGGAAGAAGACAAGCCCTGGGACCTGGTCAGCCCCAAGACGGGCGAAGTGCGCGAGACCATTTCCGCCCGCGCCCTGTGGATCCGCATCCTCACGGCACGGATCGAAACGGGCGAGCCGTATCTTCTGTTCCAGGACACGGTGAATGACGCCCTGCCCGTGCACCACAGGAAGGCGGGCCTGTCGGTCAAGACCTCAAACCTGTGCAGCGAAATCACCCTGCCCACGGGGCGGGACCATTTGGGCGAGATGCGCACGGCCGTGTGCTGCCTCTCCTCGCTCAATCTGGAAACCTATCTTGAGTGGAAAAACGAGCCTCGGTTCATTGAGGACGTGATGCGCTTCCTCGACAATGTACTGCAGGACTTTATCGACCGGGCGCCGGACAGCATGGCCCGGGCCCGCTATGCCGCCATGCGCGAGCGCAGCGTGGGCCTTGGCGTCATGGGCTTTCACGCCTTCCTGCAGTCCATGAATGTGCCCTTTGAAAGCGCCCTGGCGAAGGCCTGGAACCGGGCCATGTTCCGTCAGATCCAGGAGGGTGTGGACGGGGCCTCCAAGACGCTCGCCCGGGAACGGGGAGCGTGTCCGGACGCGGCCGATTTCGGGATTGAGGAACGCTTCTCCCACAAGACCGCCATCGCGCCCACGGCCTCGATTTCCATCATCTGCGGCGGCACCAGCGCCGGGATCGAGCCCTTTGCCGCCAACAGTTATACTCACAAGACCCTCTCGGGCTCCTTCACGGTGCGGAACAAATATCTGAAACGCCTGCTTGCCGAGAAAGGTCAGGACACTCGGGATGTGTGGTCGTCCATTTCCGTGAACAGCGGTTCGGTCCAGCACCTTGATTTTCTGACCCAGGACGAAAAGGACGTCTTTAAGACGGCCTTCGAGCTTGACCAGCGCTGGGTGATTGAACATGCCGCCGACCGGGCGCCCATGATCGACCAGGCCCAGTCGGTGAACGTGTTCCTGCCCGCCAATGTGCACAAGCGCGACCTGCACCAGATCCACTTCCAGGCCTGGAAGCAGGGCCTTAAGTCGCTTTATTACTGCCGCTCCCTGTCGATCCAACGCGCGGAAAAGGCCGAACCGACGGCGCCAAGCGCCAGCCAACCGGCAGGCGACAGCCAGCCAAAAGTGCCGCAGGGCTTGCAGCCGGAGGCCGCAATGCCCGCCTCCACGGCGGTGGCGCAGGTGGAACTGAAAACCTGGGAAGGTCTGGTGGCCGAGGCCCGTCTGGACAGCGCCGCCGCCCAAATGGATTATGAGGAGTGCCTCGCCTGCCAATAGGCTCTGCGTCTGGCGAAGGTGTCCCCGCTTCGAGATCTCACGGCGTCGCTCAATACGCGCACTGGGCGGGCCGGCGTATTTACGCCGACCCCACGGTCCTGCTGGTCGGAACCGTCGCGATACATGTCCGGCAGCATGACCCTTTCGTCGGGGCGAATACCCCGACGAGCAGTGCACAGCGTAATGACCAGTTCATCAGGGTGAAGTCCCACACGTCCGCCACATTCGATATCCAGCAACGGTGCCCCATGACCCTCCTCACCCCCCGCGCCACCTATAAACCATTCCGTTATCCGTGGGCCTATGAGGCCTGGCTGACGCAGCAGCGCATCCATTGGCTTCCCGAGGAAGTGCCCATGGCAGATGATGTGCAGGATTGGCGGCACAAACTGTCAGCCGAAGAGCGTAACCTCCTGACACAGATTTTCCGGTTCTTCGTCCAGGCGGATGTAGAAGTCAACAACTGCTACATGAAGCACTATTCCCAGGTGTTCAAACCCACCGAAGTGCTCATGATGCTGTCCGCGTTCTCCAATATCGAGACCGTGCATATTGCCGCCTATAGCCACCTGCTCGACACGATCGGCATGCCCGAAGTGGAGTATGAGGCCTTCATGAAATATGCGCAGATGAAGGACAAATACGACTATATGCAGCAATGGGGCGTGGACACCAAAGAAGATATCGCCAAAACCCTCGCCGTGTTCGGCGCCTTCACCGAAGGCCTGCAGCTTTTCGCCTCCTTCGCGGTGCTGATGAACTTCCCGCGGTTCGGCAAAATGAAGGGGATGGGGCAGGTCGTGGCCTGGTCCGTGCGCGATGAGACCCTGCACACGAACTCCATTATCCGCCTTTACAACACCTTCCTTGACGAAAATCCGGAGGTCCGCACCCCGGCGCTGGAGAACGCCTTGGGCGAGGCCTGCGAGACCATCGTGGGACACGAGGATGCCTTTATCGATCTGGCCTTTGAGTTGGGCGGCGTTGACGGTCTCACGGCGGACGATGTGAAGGCCTATATCCGCTATATCGGCGACCGGCGCCTCACCCAACTCGGCCTGGCCCCGCGCTTCGGCACGGGCGCCAATCCGCTGCCCTGGATGGACGAAATGCTGAACGGCATCGAGCACACGAATTTTTTCGAAAATCGGGCGACGGAGTATTCAAAGGCTTCGACCAAAGGCAGCTGGGAAGAAGCCTTTGCGTGAGGCGCCGGCTTTTGCGGCGGGCTGAGGCCCGCCTCACGCGCCCCTTCTGTCATCACGGACGCACGCGAAGGGGACCAGGACTGCAAACACCGTGTCCAGAACATTGAACCATGTCTTCGCGTTGCCCCCGGCGATGACAATAGACGGCGGCGGCGCCCACCTCGCGGGTGCGCCCATGCTCACACCAGGGCTTCGAAATCGAGGCCGATATCGAGCACGGGCGCGCTATGCGTCAGGGCGCCGCTGGAGATGAGGTCAACGCCGGCCGCCGCGATCTCCGCGACCGTTTCCAGGGTCACGCCGCCGGAGGCTTCCGTCAGGGCGCGCCCGTCGATCAGGGCCACGGCCTCGCGCAGCATGGGCGGGGACATATTGTCGAGCAGGATCGTGTCCGCGCCCGCCGTCACCGCCGTTCGCACCTGGTCAATCGTATCGGTCTCGACCTCCACATGGACCATATGGCCAGCCCGTGCCCGGGCGGCGGCCACGGCCGCTTCAATGCCGCCGGCGATGGCAATGTGATTGTCCTTGATCAGAATCCCGTCATTGAGGCCGAAGCGATGATTGGTGCCACCGCCCGCACGTACGGCAAATTTCTCTACCGCGCGCAGGCCGGGCGTCGTTTTCCGGGTACAGACAATCCGCGTCTTGGTGCCGCGTACCTGCGCCACGAAAGACGCCGTGAGCGTGGCGATGCCACTCAAATGGCACAGCATATTGAGCGCGACCCGTTCGGCCGACAGGATGGACCGGGCCGGGCCCTCGACGGTCAGGATCGTGTCCCAGGCATCGACGGACCCGCCGTCGGGCACCCCCATTTCGATTTTCACGGTGGGATCGATCATCGCGAAGGCACGCGCCGCGATGGCCGCGCCGGCAATGCGTCCGGGCCTGCGGGCGCGCGCGACGACGCGGGCCTGCGCCGTGGCGGGCACGACGGTGTCCGTCGTCAGATCGCCCGCCTGGCCGAAGTCCTCCTCGAAGGCGCGGGTCAGAACCGGGTCGATCAGCAGCGCCGGCAAGGGCGCCAAGGTATTGTCCATCATCATTGTGCCGCCCTTTCCTGCTGCGAGGGCGCGGCCTCCGGCGCACTGTCCCGGTCGGCAAGGTCAAGCAGGCGTGCGCGCGCCTCGCGCAGATCTGTTACCGTCCGGCGTGCCCATGACTGGTCCGGAACCGGATGATCCTCACGGAAATGGCCGCCCCGGCTCTCCCGCCGCTCGGCCGCCGAGGCCACGATCAGGCTTGCCGCCGACACCACATTGCCGTAGACGGCCGGGCCGGCAAGCGTCATGCCCAGATGCCGCTCCATGCGCACAAGTTCCCGCGCCGCACGGACCAGCGACGCCTCATTGCGGATGAGGCCCACCTCCCGGGTCATAAGGGCCCGCAGGCGCATCATCACCGGGCTCGCGTGGCGGCCCGGGGGCGTGGCAAAGCGCAGGGCCGGGCGCGCCTCAACGGCGCGTTCTGGCGCGGGCGTTTCGTCCCGGATGGCCATGCCGATCCGTGCACCGAACACCAAGGCTTCGGCAAGGGAGTTGCTGGCCAGGCGATTGGCGCCGTGCAGGCCCGTCGCGGACACCTCACCGCAGGCCCAAAGCCCCGGTACGCTGGTCCTGCCCAGCGCGTCGACGGCCACGCCGCCCATGTGGTAGTGCGCCGCCGGCGCCACGGGAACTGGCGTGGTCGACGGGTCAAGGCCCGCGTCCTGGCAATAGCCGTAAACGGTCGGAAAGCGGTCCGCGAAGCTGGCGCCGAGGGCCTTTCGGCAATCCAGGAATACTCTGTCTCCGGCCAAAAGGCGCGCATGGATGCTGCGCGCCACCACATCCCGCGGCGCAAGCTCCGCATCGGGATGGACGCGGGTCATGAACCGCTCGCCCGATCCGGTAACAAGGATGGCGCCTTCGCCGCGCAGGGCTTCGGTGGCGAGCGGCGCGGGATCGCGCCCCAGCACCATGGCGGTGGGGTGGAACTGCACGAATTCCGGGTCGGCAATCAGCGCTCCGGCCCGGGCGGCAAGGCCAAGCCCTGTGCCGAGCATGGCCAGCGGCGCCGTCGTGATCTGATAAAGGGCCCCTGCCCCGCCGGTCGCGAGCACCACATGGGGCGCGCGGATCAAAACCGGCTGGCGATCCCCATCGACGGCGGCAAACACGCCCACGACCCGCCCGTCTTCCATGGCAAGGTCATGCACATCCGCGCCGGTCAGCACCCGGATGGCCGGCGTTGCCGTGACCTGCTTGCCCAGGGTGGAGGTGATCACGGCCCCGGCCCGGTCGCCGGAGACTTTCACGATGCGATTGCGGCCATGGGCGGCTTCCCGGCCGAGCACGAGCGCGCCATCCGTGCTCCGGTCGAAGGGCACGCCAAGGGCAAGCAGATCCTCGATCCGGTCGCGCACATCCTGGGCAACGCCGAGCGCCACCGCCTCATCGACGATCCCTGCACCGGCGCGCACCGTGTCAGCCGCGTGATCCTCGGCCCGATCATCCGCACCCATGGCCGCCGCGACGCCGCCCTGGGCCCAGCCGCTGGAGGCGAGCCGGCCCGGCGCGTCGAGGGCCACGAGCGTGACCGGCCGGGCCGGGCCGCCGCCCGCACCAGCAGCTTGCCCGCGTGCGATGGTGAGAGCCGTGAACAGGCCGGCGAGGCCGGCGCCGATTACGACGGCGGCGCCGCCATCAATCACGCTGTCCCGGGCGGGTGCCGGCGACGGCGTGCCACCGGCGCCAGACAGAGAGTTCAGGGTTGGCCAAGCCATGGGCCACCTCCCAAGGTTCTTATTTGTTGTGTGTGTCCAGCTCGGATCGGACCGCCGGGCTCCAAGGCGCACTGTGTGCGTTGATGTCCGGCGGCGCTGAGGCCTATCGGTCCGGGCTTTGGTCAGACGGCGGCCCGGGCCGCTGCCTGGGTCGGAACGTGAGCCTTTTGTGACGCTTCGATCATGCGCTCCACCGCGCCGCGCGCCCGGGCCGCGATGTCCGGGTCCACCGTGACTTCCGTGCCCATGGTCTGCAGGCTGTGCAGAATGTTCTGCAAGCTGATCCGTTTCATGTGCGGGCACAGATTGCAGGGGCGCACGAACTCCACATCAGGCACTTCGGAGGCCACATTGTCGCTCATGGAGCATTCCGTCACCATGACGACTTTTTCCGGCCGCTTGTCCTTCACATAGTCAATCATGGCTGATGTGGAGCCGGAGAAGTCCGCTTCTTGGACAACCTCTGGCGGGCATTCGGGGTGCGCGATCACCACAACGCCCGGATTGGCCTCACGCACTTCGCGGATTTCGGCGGCATCGAACTGTTCGTGCACTTCACAGCGCCCGTGCCAGGAAATGATTTCCACATCCGTTTGGGCGGCGACATTGCGCGCCAGGTACTAATCGGGGATCAGAAGAACACGCGGCACACCCAGCGACTCCACGATTTGCACCGCATTGGAGGACGTGCAGCAGATATCCGTCTCAGCCTTCACATCGGCCGAAGTGTTTACATACGTGACCACGGGCACGCCCGGATACCGAGCCTTGAGCTTGCGGACATCCTCACCGGTAATCGATGCGGCCAGGGAACAGCCGGCGCGCATGTCCGGGATCAGCACGGTTTTGTCCGGACTCATCAGTTTGGAGGTCTCGGCCATGAAATGCACGCCGGCCTGTACAATAACATCCGCATCGGTTTGCGCTGCCTGGCGAGCCAGTTGCAAGGAGTCGCCCACGAAATCGGACACGCAATGGAAAATGTCCGGCGTCATATAATTATGCGCCAGGATCACGGCATTGCGCTTTTTCTTCCAGGCCAGAATGGCATCGATCGTCGGCGCCAGGGCCGGCCATTCCATCGGCGGCACCTTGTGCGCGACACGGGCGTAGAGCGGCGCCATGCGCTCGGCCACTTCATCCGTGTAGGCAAGATCACGGGACTCGGTCGGTAGAACCTCACCATAGGCCTTCTCGGTCACCGCCGCGTCGGCGCTGTCAAAGCCATCGGTCGGCGTGGGGCGGGTATCGGTAAGGTCGAGCATGGTCCCTCCTTATGCTCAAGATGAGCATATCTAGGGTTGAAAAAAACGCCTGCTCTTTCGGCAGGTCTTATAGAAAGTGTCCTCGCGCGCTTCGAAGTCAATGGTTTTGCAGAACGATGCTGCACACCGGTTAACCTTTTCGGCGGGAATCAGCGGAAAGTTAAGTTTTTTCCGAGCGGGTTCTGGACAGGCTGAGGCCTGTCGCGGCCCGTTCGCGCAAGGCCTCTTTTCGAAACCGGAAGGCTTCGGCGGGCCGGCCGCGGGTCTGAAGGAACTGGCCTGTGCCTTCCACAAGGCCGCTGCGGTCCACCATGCGGCGAAAATTTTGTTTGTGGACACGCACGCCTGAGATTGCCTCCACGGTGCGCTGCAACTCAAGCAGCGTGAAGGTCGCGCCCATCAATTCAAACACCACCGGCCGATATTTCAGCTTGCCGCGCAGCCGTCCCATGGCCGTCGCCAGGACGCGCCGGTGATCGAACTGCATGGCATCTCCAAGGCCGGGATCACCCTTGTCGCCGCCGGCGCCCTCAAGGCCTGAGGCTTCGGGGGGAATGTGATAGGGGGTCGTGACGCTCGGGTGCACGGAGGTGCGCCCCGCCGGGCCCCGCTCCAGCCGGTCCCGGAGCGCCTCGGCCACAAGGCCCGCCTCATAGAGAAGCTCGTAGCGCTCCAGAACCATTTCCTCGTCCCACGGAATGCCGCCCAGGCCAAAACACGCGTTCAGCCGCGCCTCCCGGTGAGCGCGCAGCGCGGCGCCCTGGGCGGCGGCCACCCAGGCCTCAAGGCGCGGGCGGATCAGGCCCGTGATCACCGACGGCTCGCCGCGGCGCCAGTCTTCCCAGGGAAAATAGCGGTACCAGCTTTCCCAGGTACCCTCCGAGAGGGCATGGCGCGCTTCCTCGCGGGTCAGGGCCAGATAGCCCACCGAAATGATGCGCGGCGCCTCCCGTACGCCGAAGCTGCGCCCCCGGTCGCCGAAGGTGTAGAGCTGCTCCACATATTCCACCCGCAAATGGGTCTGTTCCTCCACCCAGGAGCGCAGGCCGATTTCGAGTGTCCGGTGGAGTGCGGGGTCAAACGGGCCGAAGGGCAGGCCAAACACGGCGCTCGCGTCGCCGACATCGACGAAATGGTGCTTTTCGGCAGCCCCACTAAGCAGCGGCGCATAGGGCCGTTGCACCGTGAGCACCTTTGGCATGTCGCCGGTTACGACGATCACGACGGCATTCAGACCGATCACCACCGAGTCGGTTACGGCGGCGGGCGCTTCGGTTGGGGCGGGCGACGTCCTTGCGCGTTCCGTCACGGTGTCATGTGTTCCTCGCCCCTCATCGGACCGGATGCAGTTCGAGCCAATCGAGCAGGTTGAGGCCGCTGCCCGGCCCCAGGGCGTCCACGGCATCCGCCATGCGTCCGTCCCGGCCGAGCATTTCGTCGGCGAGCTGAATCATAAGGGAATTGGGTTGGATATGGGCTCCGCGCTGGCGCATCTCCTGGGCGATGGCCATTTCCTCACCCGGCTCGGACAGCATGCACAGTGCAATAAAGGCCGCGGCGCCGGAGCGGGAAATCCCCATTCGGCAGTGGAACACGATTTTGGGGTCCGCGTTGCCCTGTTCAACATCGCTCGCCCAGGCTTCGATAAACGCGATCAGCTGGGCCACGTGGCCTTCCGAGGGCGCCACCATGCCCGGAATGATCTCGGAAATGTCGTGCATCCCAAGGCGCAAGTGGTGGGCCGGATCGAGCCCATTGGGCGTCGTGACCACTTCATCCTCGGGCAGCAGCGTCACAAGGCGCGCGGGCCGGATCGCCTCGACAGTTCTGTCGAGCATGGCGAGGGACGTCACATAAATCATGATGCTGCCGATCCGTTGTGGGAAAAAGCCAGCGGGGTGCGTTTTCGCTCAGGGACATGACGAGGCAAATAACCCTGGTGACAGTCGCACTTTGACGCAATGGAACAGTCAATCAAGGGTGTATGGCGTTGAATATCGCAGAAACAACCGGGTTAGCGCGCTGTTTATCCCCAATTTCCTCTTGAACGGGCAAAACAGGCCGCTGCGCCCCCTCTCAGACGCGCGCGGACCCGTCATAAAGGCTTAGAACGGTGCGAAATCGGTCGAGAAACAACCTCTGCGCGCCCCCGGCCGACAGAGGGTCCAGCCGCGGCTCCGGGCATCCGCGGGCCGGACCGAAGATGCGTTCCGCCTCGTCGGCTTCAAATCCGGCGAGTTGGACAGCCTCGTGGAAGGCGCAGGTGCGGTCGGCCCGTTTGATGAGCGTGGTGAGCCCGCTGTCCGGATCGGGCGGCAGGCCGTAGCGCACATGGATCGCCCGCTGCAACCGCAGCTCAATGGCCTTGTAGCTATGACCCACGGCTGCCTTGAAGGGGCTGATCAGGTCACCGATCACATATTCGGGAGCATCGTGCAGGAGGGCGACGAGTTGCCCCGCCGCATCGAGCCTTGGGCGCAGCGCCAGCGCCATGTCGAGCACCACCACCGAATGCTGCGCCACCGAAAAGGCGTGGTCGCCCACTGTCTGACCGTTCCATCGCGCGACACGCGCCAGGCCGTGGGCCACATCGTCGATCTCGATATCGAGCGGGGACGGATCGAGCAGGTCGAGGCGCCGTCCGCTCAGCATACGCTGCCAGGCACGCGGTTTTTCATCGCCCATTCGGCGCGATCCCATGAAGCCCTCCCCGCATGGTCGCTCCGGCGCCGGTCGCCGGATTTCGGGCGGCATCCCTAATGCGCCGCCCTCGGCTCTGCAAGGCTAGGCCGTGCGCGCTCCCCCGGTGCCACCACGGCGACAGAGCGGCACGGCTATGTCTCGGCCCGGGACTGATATACTCTTGCATTCGGGGGTCGCGACACGAGGCGGTCCTATCTGGCCAGCACAGCGTGGGACCAATCAGGTATGCCGGTTACTGCCCTTTCCGCAGATCAGCTTTACCGCCGTTGCTCAACGGACGCCTTCAGTTTCAAAACGACCGAGGACCTGCCCCCCCTCCATGGCCTTCTGGGCCAGGAGCGTGCCCTCCAGGCCATCCGCTTCGGCACCCGCATCGGCCATGGCGGTTATAATCTGTTCGTGCTCGGTCCCACGGAAGCGGGTTTCGAGACGGCCGTGCGCAATCTTCTGACCCAGATGGCGCAGGAGGAACCGGTTCCCTCCGACTGGGTTTATGTGAACAACTTCTCGGACCAGAACACGCCCAAGGCCCTGCGCCTGCGCACCGGCGACGGGCGCCGGCTGCGCAACCGGGTTGCCAGCGTGATCGAGGATTTGCGCAACGCCTTACCGGCCATCTTCCAAAGCGACGAGTATTTGCGCCGGCGCCGGAGCATTGACGAGGAACTGGAGCGCCGGCACACGGACGCCCTTGGCGTGCTGCAAAAGCAGGCCGAGCAGGATGGCATCGCCCTCATCAGCACACAGAATGGAATTGGCGTCGCCCCCTTGCGTGAAGACGGCGAAGTGATGCCAACAGAGGAGTTCCGCGCGCTTCCCGAACAGGACCGGGACCGGATCGAGACCAAGATCGGCAAAATTCAGGAATCCGTCGAAGAGATTTTCCGCGCCATCCCGCGCTGGGAGTCCGAACGGGTCGACCGCCTGCGCACCCTCAATCAGGACTTCGCCAATTTTGCCGTCCGCCACTCCATCAACGATTTGCGCTCGGAGTTTTCCGGGGAAGCCGAGGTCCTCGACTGGCTCGACGCGCTTTCCAGCGATATCGTCGACCAGATTGCCCTGTTTGCGCCCGAAGCGGCCGAACATCCCGAGGAAGGCGAGCGCGGGCGGACCCCCACGCCGGTCAGCGGCGGGCCCAACTGGCTCGACCCGTTCCAGCGCTATCAGGTCAACCTGTTTGTGGACCATGCGCGCACACGCGGCGCGCCCGTCGTGGAACTCGACCACCCCTCCCTGGGCAACCTGGTTGGCAAAATCGAGCACCGGGCCCAGATGGGCACCCTGGTCACCGACCCCACACTGATCCGCCCGGGTGCGCTGCACCGGGCCAATGGGGGTTATCTGCTGCTCAACGCCATGCGGATCCTGCGCGAGCCCTACGCCTGGGACGCCCTGTGCCGGGCTTTGAGCCGGCTTGAGGCGATGATTGAGAGCTATTCGGACCATTACAGCATGGTCGCGACCATGGGGCTGCAGCCCGAGCCCATTCCGCTTGACGTGAAGGTGGTTCTGTTCGGCCCGCCGCAGCTTTACTACACGCTGGCGCGCCGGGAACCCAACTTTTCCAAGCTGTTCAAGGTCCAGGTGGACTTCTCGGACCGCATTGACCGCACGGACGAAAACAGCCTCTATTTCGCCCGCCTGATCGGCACCCATGCGCGCGATGAGGAACTCAAGCCCTTGAGCCCCCCGGCCGTTGCCCGGGTCATCGAACACAGCTCCCGCCTGGCCGGGGATGCGGAGCGTCTGTCGATCCTGATGGATCCGATTGCCGATGTTCTGCGTGAGGCGGACTATTTCGCCCAGGAGACAAGTTCGCCCACAATCGATGAACGCCATGTGGACGAGGCCCTGCTCGCCCAGGTGCACCGGGCGGACCGGATGCGCGAGCGCGTCCAGGAATCCATCGAAAATGAGATGCAGCGCATCGACACGGATGGATCCGTCGTTGGACAAATCAACTCCCTGTTTGTGCGCAGCCTGCCCAATTACAGCTTCGGCAGTCCATCACGCGTCACAGCGCGGGTGCGCGCGGGCGGTCAAGGCGTTGTCAATATCGAACGCTCCGTGGGCCTCAGCCGCTCCATTTACAACAAAGGCGTGGAGATTCTGGCGGCCTGGTTCCTGTCGCGCTTTGCCGTGGAACGCTCGCCCCATTTCACGGTCTCCATCGTCCATGAGCAAAATTACGGGCCCATCGACGGCGACAGCGCGTCCTCTACGGAAGCCTATGCGCTGCTCTCGACCTTGAGCGGCGTGCCCATCTCGCAGGCCTTCGCGGTGACCGGTTCGGTGAACCAACTGGGCGAGGTCCAGGTCATCGGGGGCGTTAACGAGAAGATCGAGGGCTTCTTTGATGTGTGTGCCGCGCGCGGCCTGACCGGCGAGCAGGGTGTGCTCATCCCCGCCGGCAATGTTCGCCATCTCATGCTGCGCCAGGACATCGTGGCGGCGGCCCGGGCGGGCCAGTTCCACATCTTCCCCATCGAGACCCTGGAACAGGGCATCGAGATCCTCACGGGCATGCCCGCCGGCGAGCGGGAGGAAAGCGGAACCTATCCGGAAGACACGATCTACGGCCGGATTGAACGGCGCCTGAAGGAGATGCTGCCCACCAGACCGTCCCCCGCCGGCGCGGCCGGGCCGGATCCGAGGGGCCAAAACGCGGCCGTGCGGCGCAAATCCCCCTGGTGGTGGCCGTTTTGACGCCTCAGATCGGCCTAAACCCTGAGGCACGGACCCTGACTTGATCCGGGTCAAGGCAACGCGGTCGCCTTCAGGCTCAGAGTGTCAGCTCTAGAGCATTTTCCAACCAAGTTGGGTCACGAACACAGGCCGTGACCACGGCCCGGCGCCCCTGCGCCGGCCTCGCGGAGCGCCCCAAAAGGGCGGTTGTGGGGGCGCTAGCGGAACAAAACAAAAGCCGAGTCCGTTTGAACGGAAACGGCTTTAGAACCGGAGCCTAGAGGGCTTGGGATGGCGGGCCGTCGCGCGGTCCCAGGCCTTGCGCTCATCACCAAGACCAATAAGCATTGGGCCCGTCCCCGTTCGCCGGTCTGCATTCCCGCCGGCCTCGGAGGCCAGCCCAGCGCTTCAGTCGTTCAGGCCAACGCTCAGTCATTCAGGCCGATGCTCAGTCAATAAGGCCAATGCTCAGTCAATAAGGGAGGACGCCCGTGCCCATTCGCAAAATACTGGTGCCGCTCGCAGGCTCGGAACGCGATGCCGTGGCTCTTGAGAGCGCCGCCGTGGCCGCAAGGCACCTGGAGGCCCATCTGGAAGCGTTCTTTGTGCGTCCCTCTCCGAGTGAAGCCCTGCCCTTCATGGGCGAGGGCATCGCCGGCCCCGTGATCCAGGATATCCTGATGGCCGCCAAGGACGCCGCCGACCACGCCGTGGCCCGTGCCCGCGACCAGGTGCTGGAGCTTTCAAAGCGCACCGGCATCGCCTTCGTGGATGCCCCGCGCGGACCGGGCGCCGCGTCCCTGTCCTTTGCCGAGGAAACAGGGCCCCTTGCCGATGTCGTTGCCAACCGCTCCCTATTGAGCGACCTCGTTGCTTTCGCCTCGCCACGGGGCGAGGAAGGCTATGGCCTGTCGACCGCCTTCCAGCAATGCCTGATGAGCAGTGGACGGCCCATTTTCCTGGTGCCCGATACGCCCGTGACAAGTGTGGGCACGGCGGTGACCATCGGCTGGGACGGCAGCGCGGAAGCCGCCCATGCGGTGCACAACGCGATGAGTTTCCTCCACAGCGCCTCGCGTATCGACATCCTGAATGTGACGAGCGGCCCGAAGGACACATCCCTCACGGATCGCTTGGCGGATTATCTCGCCTATCATGGCCTGGGGTGCACGGAACACATCGTCGATCCGGAAGGTCGTCCCATTGGCGACGTGCTGATGGATCAGGCCCAGGCCATGGGCTCGGACCTGATTGTCATGGGCGGATATGGCCACAGCCGCATTCGCGAAATGCTCATCGGCGGGGCGACACGGCACATGCTGTCCCACACGCCCATGCCCATCCTGCTGGCCCACTGACGAACAAGGGCGGCGGCGCGGCGGCGCAGTGGCGCCGGGCCGCCGTCGCGGCCTTAAGCGCGGTGCGGATTTATCACCCCGCGCCATAAAGCCTGGCGGCGTCACTCCTTCAGGAATGCGATCATGCCGTCGACATTTTCCGGCAGCCACTGGTCCCACATCAACCAATCCGCATAGGTAACAAGCTGTTCCCGGGCGTCCGCAACGATTTCATCGCGGGACCTGCCCTCCTCAAGGCCGCTGCGGACAACGGCGCGCAGATCCTGCAGGTACAGGCGGGACTCGGTGGCATCCCGCTTGGTGCCGTTTTGTCCGTGTCCGGGCAACAGGATTTCGAAATCGAGGCCCTCGACCACCTCGATCTGGGCAATCAGGCCGTCAAGCGAGCGGCCGGGGATGGTGCGATAGGGCAGACGTTCGTGGGAGACGATGTCGACCACGAAGGCCACATTGTCCGGGCGCACGATGGTCACGATCATATCATCGCTGTGCCCGCCTTCGCCCACATGGGCCAGTTCGAACGTTTTTTCGCCGACCCGCAGAGCCATTTCATCCGTGAAGGTAATATCGGGCGTGGGCACCTCGACGGATCGGCCCGCGGCCAGCCGCGCAAAGGCGTCATGGGCGACGACGGTCGTTTTGGGATCGAAGATCGTGCCACCACTGGCGTGATCGCCGTGGTGATGGCTGAAGATCATGTGACTGACCGGTTTGCCGAAGGCTTTCTCGATTTCTTCGCGTAGCACCGGCGCGGCCGTTGCATTGATCGGATCGCCAATGACCACGCTGTCACCGGCATCCACCACCATTGTCACGTGCCGGTTGAAGCGGAAGCGCCAAACGTCCTGCGTCACCTGCGTAAGCGCGAAACGCGGTGTGTCCTGTGCATGTGCATTGGGCAGCACACCGAGAAACACCAAAGACATTGTCAGGACTAAACCCAGGGCCGGGAAAACAACCGGGCGGATCATGCTCAAACCCCTCTGAATGACGAAATCATCGCCACTGTAAGGCATCGAGCCTGAAATTAAAATTGCGCCATGGACCGCCCCTGTCCCGCCATGGCTTGCCTAAAGCGCGGCCGAGGCGGACCCCAAATGGTCACCCACGCCGCCATCGCCGTCCATCCAGATGTGCGGCAGGCCGGCCTGCGCCAGCCAGTCAGAGCCATCGCCCCCTTTCAACATGGCAATGGTCGCGGTGCTGCCGGCGACCACGCATTGCGGCGCGATCACGGATACGCTCGCCAGGCCCGAGACGGGCCAGCCCGTGCGCGGGTCAAGAATATGGCTCAGGCGCTTGCCGTCGATCACGATGCACCGTTCATAATCGCCGCTGGTGGCGATGGCCCCGGCGTTCACGTCGACGGCCGCCAGGACGGCCTCGGGCTGGCGCGGATGGCGCAGGCCGATGGACCAGGGCCGTCCGTCCCCATGGGGACCAATCACGCGGATGTCCCCGCCAAGATCCACAAGTCCGTGCGCCAGACCCGCCTCCAGAAGAAGGCCCGCCGCCACATCGGCGGCATATTCCTTCACAAGGCCACCGAAATCGAGTTCCATCCCGGAACGGAGAAATTCAATGTCAGTGCGAGACCAGCGCACATGGTGCCAGCCGATCCGAGGCAAAAGCGCGTCGATCTCGCTTTGGTCGGGAATACGGCCGGATCGGAAATCCCAGACTTTGCGCAGCAGTCCGGACGTGATGTCGAACAGACCGTCGCTTGCCCTGTGGCAGGCATCGGCATAATCGAGGAGGGCGGCAAATTCCCCATCAATGGGATGCGTTCGGCCTTCGCCGGCCGCCGCGTTCACCCGGGCCAGCGGATTGTCGGACAAAAACCGGGAGTACCGGTGTTCCAGTTGCGCAACGCGTCCGGTTACCCGGTCAAGGCAGCGGACGGCGAACGCCTTGTCGGTCGCATAGAGTTTCACCGCACACGGAGACCCCATGGCCTTGAAGCGCCGGACAAAGGGGCGCAGCCGACCGGAACGCACGGCTTTAGAAGACGCCTTCAAGGCTGACCCCGAAGGCATTTGCATTGAAGTCGTCCGCGGAGGTTGATTGCCCGCCACTGATGGACAGATCCGCCCTCCGAATATAGCGCTGGTAATAAGCGCGCACACGGATGCTTTCGATGGCTTCCTCGTCAAAGACCAATGCTTTGCTGACCTCAAAGGACGGGGACAGCGCGCCAAAGGCCGCCAGACGAAAGTCACTCGAAAAACTCGCGCCCGGCGCCGTCACCTGGGCATTGGTGAAAAAGGGTTGATAGAAATCGGCATCGCTTTGCGTGTAATAGCGCAGCCCGGTCGAGACCTGAACATTTTTGGGCAGATCGGTGCGCAGTTCTGTGGCGATGGTATGAGAGTTCGTGTCCCAACTGTCCGTCGTGAAACGATAATTGGCGAACAGGGCTGACGAGACACTGGGAATGAACTGCCGGACTTGCCCAAAGAGGATGAGGTGCTCCCGGGTTTCGGGCCTGTCTTCCCGAATGGCCGTCTGCTGATCGGTGATCCAGACCCCCTTGTGGGGATCGCCCAGAAAACCGATGGCCCGGGAGTAACCGACGCTCACCTCGGCGACGGTATTTTTGTTCATCACGTGGCTCGCCCCGATCACCACCTCGTAGCGCAATTTGTCTTCGTTGAAATTGGGCTCGGAGAAGGACGCGGTCAATGTGTCGTCCGAAAGGGCGGCCTGCACGAACACGGTCGTGCGGTTGGTGTTGAGGCGCGTGTTCAGATCGAGGCTGAAATAGCGGGCCACATAATCATTTTCGGTGGTGTAGCCGAGGGTGACGCCGGCGCTCACCCGGTCGCCAATGTAACGGAAATCCCCTTCCACCGCGATCCGGTCTTCCTGGAGATCGTTGAGATTGCCCGTCACCGAGGTCACATTGGGCATGCTCGCCGCACCAATGGAATCGAAAATGAGCTGTTCGCCCACCCCGCTCGGGTCGGGACGCACGGCAAATGGGGAGGCGCCGGTGATCTCCGTGAAATGGAGCAGCGCCCCGGCGCGCAGTTTCGTGGAAAGCGGCACGGAGAGATAGTACCGGTTCTCGGTGACGTTCACCCGGTCGTCCGACTCCAGATAGTAAGCCCGATTGTACTGAAAATCGATCGTTTGCGGATTGTAACCGGCCTCCTGAGCCACGGCCGGGACAACCATACCAGGGAGCGCAAGCGCCGCAGCCATGAGGAGCGCGGCGGAAGACGCAGGTTTGTCGTCATCGTCAGCCTGCGGATCGTGGTCGCCTTGTCTCAAGGCGTTCAGCGCCCTTCCAGCCGGCTCGGCGAGACCGGTCGGCGCATCATCGACAGCTTGCATGGACGAACAGGTCCTCGACCAGGATCGGATCGACGTACGGCTTGAGCGCTAGGCCCGTCCTTCGGCGTCCCTGTCGGTGCCGGAGACCGCCGGACAAGCGCTCCATGGGGCGAAGACCCGAAAAAGACCTCACGCGCGCCCGTTCAATTGCACCCGCATCCGCCGCCAACGACCTTTCCGCCGCCGGCATTTGCCTCTCGGGAGAAATACACATGGCTGACGAAGGAGGATTTGTGCCGCGCATGGCCGGTCATGGCCTCCGTAGCCAGATTA
This sequence comes from uncultured Alphaproteobacteria bacterium, assembly GCA_964474635.1. Taxonomy (GTDB): domain Bacteria; phylum Pseudomonadota; class Alphaproteobacteria; order JAJFIK01; family JAJFIK01; genus CAYUYV01. The sequence continues at coordinate 17,177 of CAYYTT010000022.1, forward strand.
CCACGTTCCCAGGGCTGCACTTGGCTTGCGCATCCGCCCAAGGTGGCCGCGGCAATGAGGGCTGCGGCGCACAGACCAATCCGTCCCGTCCGCCGGCTCATTGCTTTTGCCCCTCCAGAGCCTTGTCGATGGCCGCGCGCAGGCCCGCTTTATCACTTTCACGAAAGCCCTTGTGCTCATGGAGCACGGTGCCGTCCGGCCCCAGAAGATAGGAGGAGGGCATCGCCTCAACGCCGAAAGATGCGGGGCAGGTCCCCGTCGTATCGAGCGCAAGCGTGAACTCGGCAGGGGTGCGGTCGGCAAAGGTCAGCGCCTTTTCCTTGGTTTCATCCACGCTGATCCCGACGATGGCAAAGTCCTCATCGTCATAGGCCGCCGTCAATTCGTTCATGAATGGGAAGGCCATTTTGCACGGGCCACACCAGGACGCCCAGAAGTCCACATAGACGACCTTGCCGCGATAGGCTGACAGGTCGAGGGCGCTGCCGTCGCGCAGGTTTTGGGGCGCGCATTCGGGGGTCGACGCGCGGCTTTCACCCACCAGGGGAGAGAGCGCGAGGGCGCCGGCCGTCGCGGCGAGGGCGAAAAATGCACGTGCTCCGCACAAAGAGAGGGTCGGCAAGGAAAACGCCATTGTGCCGGCATCCTTCTAAGTTCATGACTGAATTGTTAGCTCACGGACCGGTCACCGGTCGGAGCGGCTCCGGCACTACATCGCTAACGGGCTGACGCGACAAATGAATCCTTCTTAAATGAATGCTCCTTAACGTGATCGGCCTTGCGCGCGGACACGCCACAAAAAACCCCGTGCGCAGACAAGGCGCACGGGGCGTCACGTTTTTTGGCCCTGATTGGGGTTCGGCGAAGAATGGGCTCAGGAAGAGTGTGCTCAGAAAGCATCCTCGCAGAACCAGCAGCTTTGACAGGCGCCCAAGGCCTCGCCCGCGCCGAAGGCCTCGCCCGCGCCAATGGGGCTGCCCGGAGGCGTGCGCGGCGCCTCACTGGGCCCGCGATCCGCCTGGGCCGGGCGCTCCAGAAAGCGTTTGATCTCCACCGCGAAGATCCGCCGGGGATCGGTCCGGTCCGTCACGCGAGACTCGATGGCATCCCGAATGCTTGCCAGATGGCGTTCCGCCCGAACAGCCAGGAGCGGCGGCGCGGTCATGGCGAGATCCATGAGATGGGCCACGTAGCGGTGGGCGACCGTTTCCTGCACCAGGGCAAGGCGCGCGCTGTCCGGCACATCGGCGAAGACGGTCCGCGAGACACGGTTGAACACGCCGTCCACGGACGGCAGGGCCGGGTCCGAGGCGTGAAACTGCATTACACGCATCAGCCGCGCCTCATTCAGGATCGCGCCCAGGGTGACGTCGGCGGCGACGGCGGCGGCCTGGGTCTCGTCGAAGGCCGGATAGGCATCGCTGCGCAGCTCGTCCCGGGTGAAGCGCCCGTCGAACCAGTTGATGGCCGTGGGCTGCAACAAACCAACGACCCGCTCGGGCAGGGCCAGGAATGATGGCTCTATGGTCCGCAACAGGACCATCAGGGCCTGGATCTGCCTGGGGCCGGGCACGGGCACCATGGCCGCCTCCGCTCCTTTCGCGGGGGCGACCTCGTAACCGAAGCTGGCACCGCCAAGCGCCTTTGCGGCGGCGGCCACCTGATAGCGGTGATAAAGGTAAATCGGAACCAGCACCTGGCGCAGGTCGGCCACCGGCGCGCCGGCCGGCAGATTGTCGAGGCTAAAATCCCCAAGGGCTGCATCCCGCACACCGATCACGGAATCCAGTTCCGCGATCGCATCGGCGCCATTGTCCCAAACGCTGCCCTGGGGGTGGGCGCCGCTGACGGGCCTGGAATGGGCATCGGCCACGAACAGGCGGTCGCGGCGCGCCTCCTCGGCGATGGTCTCCAGGAAGGCGGCTTCGTCCTTGCCCGCCGGCACTTGCGCATAGGCATAGCGCGCACTGACAATATCCCACGGCCCCACGCCCACGCCATAGGCCTTTGAGAAATCAAGGGCACCATCGGTGAGGCTCACAAGCGGCGCCGGGTAGTCCATGACCGACGCACGCCCATCGGCGCTCGCAGCCATGTTGTGGATAAAGCCAAGGCCATGACCCACTTCGTGTGCGGATAACTGGCGCAGGCGCGCCAGGGCGATCTCGATGGGATCGTCGGTGCCTCCCGAGCCCGAGCGCTGGGCGTCGAGCAGGCCTTCGAAAATCATCCGGTCATGGCGCACCCGCAAGGACCCGAGCGTAATGACGGCCTTGATGATTTCGCCCGTCCGCGGATCATAGATCGGCCGGCCGTAGGACCAGCCCCGGGTCTGCCGGTGCACCCACTGGATCACATTATAACGCGCATCGAGCGGATGGGCGCCTTCGGGCAGGACTTCCACCCGGTAGCCATCGATAAAGCCGGCCGCTTCAAAGGCCTCCTTCCACCAGTTCGCTCCCTCGATGAGCGCATCGCGCACGCGCTTGGGCGCGCCCGGGTCCACATAAAACACGATGGGCTCTTCAACGGTGGAGCGGGCGGCCGCCGGATCGGTCTTGCGCAGGCGGTGGCGTACGACCACGCGGCGCATCAGCGGTTCGTCAAGGCCGGCGGCATAGTCGGTGACGGGCAAGGAGATCGATCCCACGCGCGGATCGGCGAGGCGCGGCGTGTAGCCATCATCGGGCAGGCGCACGAAGGAATGGTGCATGGTGAAGGTCACCGCACCGGGCTCGGGCGCCGTCTGCTGAACTTCAGAGCCTGGATCATTGCTCTGGAAGGTGAGGCTCGCCTCGAATTCCACATTGTCCGGAAAGGCCAGGGCCTCCCGTGGCAGGGGCGCGCTTCGGCTGGCGTCCAGGCTGAAGCTGCCTTGCCCGCGCGATTTCAGACGCGCCGCAATCCCCATGACATCGCCGGTCAGAAACGCCCCCAGATCAACCACCGGCGCGCCATCGGCACCGCGCGCCAGAATGGGCAGGGCCGCAAGGGTGGAGCGGGCAAAGGATTCTTCGGTGGCCCGGCGTTCGGCGGCCACCGAACTGCGGGCAACAAATCGCGTGTTCCGCGCCGTGACAAATACCGCATCTCCGACAACGGACAGGCGCACCAGGTTGTTGGCCCCGCCCAAGCCTCGGTCGAGCCCGACCGGGTTCGAGCCGAGCCCCGTGCGCAGATAACTCAGATGGATGTAGTCCCCGATCACCCCCGTCTCGGTGTCCGGCGCCGGCAGTTTGGCCATGACGAGGCCCTGCTCCTTGGCCGTCACCACGGTAAAGAGCCCGTCCGCCCTGTCGTAGGGCCCCGCCTCCCCCGCCGCGGCGAGGGCCGCGATGTCCTTGGCCGAAAGGGGGCCTTTCCCCTCGTCGGCTGGTTCGCCGGCCTTGGCCGGCGTGGCGCCGGCTGGTTCGCCGGCCTTGGCCGGCGTGGCGGCGGGTCCGGTGTCCTGGCTCAGGGCCGGCGCGCTCAAGGTCACAAGAAGCGCCAGGACGCCGAGCGCGCGCCCGTGACGGGAAAGAAATGGCATGAAACTCATCCGTATTTTGGCGATGTGTGGCTCGTGTCGACGCCATTAGAGCACAGACTTGCGCCCCTGCGAGGGGGGCGCCGTTCAGCCCGCGGCGCCGAGCCCCACGACCGGGTCCGTGCCGAGCGCCTGCCCGAGTGCCCGCGCAACGCGCCTGGCATGCGCGTCCGACAGGTCCGGGAAACAGGGCAGCCCGAGGGCGCGCTGCGCCAGTGCATCCGTCACGGGCAAGGGATCGGCCGGCAAATGGGCAAAGGCCGGCTGGACCGCGCAGCCCCCGCCCCACCAGCGCAGGGTCATGACGCCTTGGGCGCTCAAACGCAGGGCCAGGGCATCGGCCGGTCCGGGGCAAAGGATGTTGTAGGTCGACACGGCCACGGGCAGGCGCGCGTCCGGCCCGGGCACGCAGCGCGCACCGCTCCCGCCCGCGTCGCCCATGCCGAGGGCCTCGCCAAGCCGCGCCTTGACGGCAAGCCAGTCGCGCCGGCGCTCGGCCCAGCCGTCAAGCGCCGCATGGGCCACGGCCGCGTGGTATTCGCTGAGTTTGCCATTGAAGCCGATCACGCCGGCCTGGCGATGCGCCGTCAGGCCGAAATTCAAGACACGGTAGATGCCGTCGGCGAGTTCCACGTCGCCGGTGAGCACAACGCCCCCCTCACCGCAACCGAGCGCCTTCGTGGCATGGAGGCTGACAATGACCGGCGCCGGGCCCAGGACACTCGGCGCGGCGGTGACCGTGTCGAAAGCAGCGGCGGCATCGATCACCACGGGAATACCGGTTCGCGCTTCCATATCCGCCCAGGCCGGCCAGTCGAGGGGGGTGCCGAACGGGGCGACGACCACCACGGCCGAGGCCTGAAGGGCCATGGCCCGCTCGGCCGTGCGCGAGGGGCACAGGGCCCAGGTGCCGGGATCCACATCGAGAAAGTGAGGCGTGAGGCCGGCGAAAAGCGCCGCGGCCGGGGTGGCCAGAAAGGTCCAGGACGGCATCAGGCAGGGCCCCGAGCGCCCGCGTGTGCGCACGGTGAGGGCCGCCGTGAGCGCGGCCGTGCCGTTCGCGGCCGTGACGGCGCAGGGCTCGGGCACCCTGGCCATCCGGGCGATGCGACGCGCAAGGTCCTTGCTGAGAGGACCAAAGTTTGAATAGATGCGCGACCGGTCGAGTTCCTGTAAATATGGCAGGAGCGCGTCGGCTTGCGGCGCGTATGGGCGGGCCGGCGGCACACACGGCGCAGCCCCATCCACCCGACCCGCGACCGCGTCGGCAGGGCTGTCCTTGACCCCCTTAGGGTCCTGTCCTGCACCGCTCGATTTCATACCGAAGATTAGGCATGCGGCCCTTAAGGACGCGTTCTCCAGCCCACAAGGCAAATCTTCACCACAACGACCGGATGCGGCGGCACGACAGGATGCCCCAGGTCCGGCGCGGGACAAGGATCGTACCCGTGTACACAGCCGAAGGCGGATCTAGCCCCGATGCGGATCCGCCATCAGGCGAGGCGCCCCCGCTTCGCCGCGCCGGGGGAAGAGGAGATCGGGGCGTGGGGATAGTGGATCGGGAAGACGCCAAGGCAGGTCCGGATATGTTGAACCGGGATCTGCTGCGCATCGCCGCCCGCCATGCGGACAGGACGGCCCTGCGCTGCGATGGCCGATCCTGGACCTATGCCGCCCTTTTCGAACGCGCCCAGAGCCTGGCTCAGGCCATCAACACCGCCATTGGCGCCCGGGTAACCCACCCTACGGGCGATGCACCGCTGGCGGCGCTGCTGCTGCCCCATGACGACAGCATCGTGACGGCCATCCTGGCGAGCCTGCTTGCCGGCTATGGCTATGTGCCCCTTGACCTGCGCAGCCCGCCCGAACGCCTGCGCCGCCTGGTGGCCCTGTCGGGCGCGCCGGTCATTATCACCGACGGCGCCCATGCGGGTCTTGCCGGCGAAATCGGCCCTCAACTCGACATTGTCCGGATCGATCTTGCCCCGCCGGTCCAGTCGGCCGGCCTGCGCGCCCTCGCCCGCGGCGCCGTCGACGCGGACCCGGCCTATCTGCTGTTCACCTCCGGCACCACCGGCGAGCCGCGCGGTGTGGCGCACAGCCGGCGCAGCCTTTTGCGCAGCGCGACGTGCTTCGTCGAGGACTGCGACATTGGGACAGAGGACCGCATCGCGCTCATTATTTCCTGCTGCTACACGCCGTCCGTATTCTGCATTTTTGGCGCGTTCCTGACCGGCGCGAGCCTCGTGCTCTACGATCTCACCGCGCAGCCGCTGACCGGTGTCGCCAAATGGCTCAGCGAGGAGCGGATCACCTCCCTGTACGCCGTGCCCACCTTGTTCCGCCGCCTGTCCCAGGCCATGGAACGGCGCGGCGGCCGCGGCCTCGATCTGACCGGGCTGCGCTGGATCCAGCTGGCCGGCGAACCGGTTCTCGCCCATGACGTGGCGCTCTACCGCCAGCATTTCGCGGACCACGCGAAGCTCTACAACGGCATGGGCACGACGGAGACCAGCTGCGTCACCCGCCACACGATCGACGCGACCAGTGGCTATACGGATGGTCCCGTGCCCATCGGTCTGCCCTATGACGATATGGCCGTGCGCATCGAGGGATCGGACGGCGTTCCGGCACCGGAGGGTGTGCCCGGCGAAATCGTGGTCACCAGCCCGTTCACCGCCGCGGGCTACTGGCGCAGCCCCATGAGCGGCGACGGCAGATTTCGACAGGAAAGCGGCGCCGACGGACCCTGGACGTTCCGCAGCGGGGATCTGGGCCTCTGGCGCGCCGACGGCACGCTCGTGCATCTGGGCCGGGCGGACGCCCAGGTGAAAATCAACGGCCAGCGGGTCGATCCGGCCGAAATTGAGACCGTCATTCTGTCCTTCACCGAGGTTGGCGAGGCGGTGGTGAGCCCCCGACCCGGGCCCGACGACACGACGGTCCTGATCGCCTATGTCACCGGCAGCGGTATCGCGCCCCTGGACCTTGAGGTGCTGCGCGGGCGCGTGGCACGCCGACTGGCGCCCCATCAGGTGCCCGGCCGTTTCGTTCGCCTGGCCCAGATGCCGACCACGATCAGCGGCAAGATCAACCGCTCCGCCCTGCCCTCGCCGAGCCGCGAGGAGGCGCGCAGCGCGCCGAAAACTGAAGGCCCCGGGGACATGATCGCCGAAGTGATCGGTCAGTTCTTCGGCCGTGTCCTCGATACGGACCCGGCGGGATCGGATGAAGATTTTTTCTTTCTAGGCGGCGATTCCCTAAGGGCCATGGAACTGTGCATGCTGATCGAACAGCATTGCGGCAGCACGATCAGCCCCTCGGCCCTCGTCCACAGCGCAACACCCCGGGCTCTTGCCGGTGTGATCCGTGCCAAGACGGGCAAGGACCGGTGCCCGGGCGTGGTCATTCTGCACCATGAAGACATGGGCGCCGTCGACCCTAATGCCGTGCCCTTGTTCTGCATTTCAGGCATGGGCGGACATGTTCTGTGCTGGCGCGAACTTTCAGTGCTGCTCGGCCCCGCGCAGCCCTGCTACGGCCTTGAGATGCCGGGCCTCGACGGGCGCACGCCCCCCCTCGACACGGTCGATGCGCTCGTGAACACATATCAGCAGCAGATCGAATGCGCCGCGCCCTCGGGCCCCGTGGCCCTTGCCGGATATTCCGCTGGCGGCGTTTTTGTCTTTGAACTTGCCAAGCGCCTGGAGGCCGCGGGCCGCACGGTGACCCTCGCGGCCATGCTGGACAGTTATGCTCCCAGCCGTCTTGGACCGATCACCCGGTCCGACGTGGTCCAGGGCTGGCTCCGCTTCGCCCGGACCCGTCCGCCGGGCACGGTTGCCCGTGCCGTCGTGCGGCGCATGCAGGTGCGCCTTGGCCTCGCCGACCAGTTGCCCAGTTTCTTCTCGCGCAAAGAGGACATGGACGAGATCAGCCTGAACATGCCCTTTGACCGGGAACACCCCGCCGTGCAGGCCTGCGAACGGGCCTTGGGCGCCTACATGCCCGAGGCCCAGCAGCGCGAAGTCCTGTTCTTCAAGGCACAAACGCCGCCTCCGCCGGCCTTCGGGGGACTGAATCTTTATGGGGATTGGGATCGCCTGACCCACGGACGCATCAAGACCATCGAAGTCCCCGGCGCGCACGCCGAAATCCTTCACGGGCCCTCCATCGCGGCCATCGCCCGGCACCTGGGCCCAATCCTGCTCGGCCAACGGCTGGGCCCGGACGAAGGGCCGCTCGGGCCCTTGGGCAGCTACTGGACGCTGGACGGCGCCCCCCAGCCCGCCACAGCCGCGCTCGACGCGGGCGCATTGCCGGCGCCGTACCAGGATCTTCTGGACCATGATCGCCCAATGACGCCCACACTGGCCGGCCATTTCGGCGAGCCCATGAAAATCCGGGTACTCGCCCAGCGCCGGGGCGGTCAGCACTATGTGCGCAAGATCACCATGGAAGGCGAGCGCACCGGCCGCGTGACCCAGATCGCCCTGATCCGGATCGACCTGACCCGTTTCGACAAGGCCGCCCAAGACCAGATCTGCCACAGCGACCGGCCGTTCGGACAAGTTCTCGCCGGCTGCGGCATCGCCTTCACCTGCCGGCCCACGGATTTTTTCGCCGTGACCCCGGATGAGGCCATGGCAAGCGCGCTTGGCCTCGATGGGCCGCCCCAATTGTATGGCCGGCGCAATCAGCTCAAGGAGCAAAACGGCTTTGTCCTTGCCGACGTGATCGAAATCCTGGCCCCGACGGAAATCCGCGCGGCCACGTCGCCCAAGGCAACGCTGGACCCGCCCCGGGTTTAAGAGCCTGGCGGCGCCTCACGCCACTTTCGCGGGCCGATCCTGCGCCCCCGAGGCGTGGTCATAGCGCCGATAGGCCGCCCCCCGGGTCGCCGTTCCCCTCTCCAAAATCTCCAGATAGGCCGCGATGCGGTTTTGCGCCGAATACGTCTCGCGCACCGTCTGCGCGCCCGCGCGGGCCACGGGTTCGGCCCTGTCCGGGGCGCTCAGCAAGGGCGCCAGGGCATCGGCAACCCCTTCATCAATGCCCGGCAGAGCGACCAGATCTTCGCCGAACCGATAGGCTTCGGCCACGGACGGGTTGTGGTGCGTGACGACGGCGGCGCCATTCGCGGCCCCATCCACAATGCGCTCATGGAAATCGAAATGGGGGGCAAGCACATTGATGGCGATTTTGCTCCGCCTCAGGAGGGCATGGTATTTTTCATAGCCCAGGGTTTCGATGAAGCGGAAGTTCTTGCCAAGCCCCTTGCACAGCTTTTTCCAGCCAGAGCCCACAAGCGTAAGCGGAAAATCCTTGAGCTTGCGCACCATTTCGAGCCGGTAGGACCGGCGGCAATACTGGTCGAACAGGACCGCGACCGACAGGGCATAGTCGAAGCCCTTGCCCTCCACCATGTCCGCCCCGAGGCGTGTCAGAAACAGCTCGAAGGTATCCGTCCGCCCCTGATCCTCCTGGCGCCAAACCCGGTAGCCGTCCCGAATGATCTTGCGCCCCGCATCGTCAAGCCCTGGCGCCTTGAGGATCGTTTCGGGTGCATCAATGGAGCCGGCCACCAGAATGTCAATGTCCCGCCCCTGCCAGGTAAAGTCCGGCGGGTTCGAATAGGTGGGCAGCCCCAGATAGACCGAGCCCGGAACATCCAAAATTTCCGCCGCGAACCGTGCATTGGCCATGGAGCAGACAAAAACATGGTGGTGGGCGGCCATGCATTTGATCCGCGGCAAATGATAGGCCGGATGATCGCCCAGCATGGCCACAAAAGGCGCCTTGAGGGTCTCAAGCAGCAGGCGCCCGTCCGACAGACGCATTTCCCAGCCCCAGCCCTGGTAGCCCACAATCAAATCCGCCGCCTTGAGACGGGTGAGGAGATCGGGATCCTTGAAGTCATCGACCACTTCCACATCATGGCCGGCCGCGCGCAGCAGGACCGCATCAGAATCAATATGTGCACTGATCACATTATACTGGTTCTTGCCCTTGAAGAACACGATCCGCGCCATCGCCGTCTCCCGCCGCCTGTTGGTCGCGCCTTGAGCGGCGCACGGTCAGTGGTGCGCCCGCTATGCCTAAGGCTCGATTACGGGATGGCCGCACAGTTTCGACATCTCGGTAAGGCTTCTTCAAGTACTGGGCCTGATCATTGTGGAAACCGTGATTGCGCTCCCGGCGGCGGAGCACGCAGGGAGTGAAACCATGATCGAATCATCGCAATTCGTCCGCGATTTTGAAGACTTGCTGGAAGAAGAGCCCGGGTCGGTCTCGGCCGAAACGCGGCTTGAGGACCTGGAAAACTGGGATTCAGTGAACAAGCTATCCTTCATGGTCTATGCGGATGAAACCCACGGGGTCACCATCGATCCGGACGCGGTCGCAAACTGCGAGACGGTGGCCGGCCTGTTCTCTCTGCTGCGACCGGCCCAGGCGGCTTGAGGGCAGGTCCCATGGTTCAAGCCCATATCGGCCAGGTGCGCATTGCCGGCCTCGCGGCCGCCGTGCCGGATCGGGTGGTCAAAAACGCCGAGCTTGAGATTTTCTCCAAGGACGAACGGCGTAAATTGATCGAGACCACCGGCATTCGCGAACGGCGCATGGTGCATCCGGGCATGTGCACGTCCGATATGTGTGCGGCGGCGGCCGAAGCCGTTTTGGAAGACACGAGGATCGCGCGGGACGACATCGGCCTTGTCGTTTTCGTCTCCCAGACACCCGACTACTTCCTCCCCGCCACATCCTGTCTACTCACGGAGCGCCTTGGCCTGGGGCCCGACTGTGCCGCCTTCGATGTCAGTCTGGGGTGCTCGGGCTACACCTACGGGCTGTGGCAGGCGGCAAGCCTTCTGAACAGCCTCGACACCGATTATGCCCTGCTGCTGGTTGGTGAAGTCGCGACCCATCAGGTGGCACCCACGGACAAGGCCACCGTCGCGCTGTTCGGCGATTGCGGAACAGCAACGCTGCTGCGCAAGGATCACAGCCTCGACTGTCCGCCCATGATGTTCAATCTGGGGACGGACGGGCGCGGCGGCCAGCATCTGATCATTCCGGCCGGCCAGTGCCGATATCCCGCGACCCCGGAGGCGGCCACGGCCAAGCCCGGCAAGGACGGGCACCTGCGGGCGGACACGAACCTGTTCATGGATGGACCGCAGGTCTTCGCCTTTACCTTGCGTGAAGTACCGCGCAGCATCGAGGCGGCCCGCGCGGCGGCGGGCTGGCGTTATGAGCCGGAGGCGCAGGACCGTGTCGACGGCATCATCCTGCACCAGGCGAACCGCTTTATGCTCGATTACATCGCCAAGCGGAGCAAATTGCCCGCGGACCGGATCAAGTTTTCACTTGAGGCCTTCGGCAACACAAGTTCGGCAACCCTGCCCCTCACCATGGTGACGGCCATGGCGCAGGACCTTCATGAGCGCCCCTGCCGGCTGCTGCTGTCAGGCTTCGGCGTGGGCTGGTCCTGGGCCTCGGCGGCCGTCACGGTCGGCCCCATCCCGACCCCGCGCCTGGTGGAGCTTGGCCCCCTGGAGACGCAAAATGCGGCGCAGCGGGACGCGGCCGCGTGAGTGCTCCGTCTCGCGCCCTCTTCAACCCCATGGACCTCACGGGGCGGACGATCCTGGTGACGGGCGCCACGTCGGGCCTGGGCCGGGCGACCGCTTTGTACCTCAGCCGCCTGGGCGCGCGCCTTTACATCACCGGGCGCGACCGGGCCCGGCTTGACGAGACGCGTGCCGCGCTCTGCGGGGACGCTCACGTGGCTGAGCCCTTGGATTTTTCAGATCTTGACGCCATCGAGCCCTGGGTCAGCGCTCTTACGGCCGATCACGGCCCCCTCGACGGGGCCGTGCACTTTGCCGGCCAGATCGCCGTCGTGCCGGTGAAAGCCATGGCGACGGCGCGCATTGAAGACGTGGTGCGGATCAACCTGTCCTCGGCCTTCGTGCTCGCCCGGGCCTTTCGCAAAAGGCGCGCCCATCGGCCGGGCGCGGGCCTCATTTTCATATCCTCCGTGGCCGCCCGAAAGGGCATGAAGGGGCAATCCCTCTACGGAGCGACCAAGGGCGCGCTCATCTCGGCCACCAAGGCCTTGTCCATCGAGTTCGTGGCCGATGACATCCGGGTTAATTGCATCGCGCCCGCCCTTGTGCCTACCGAGGGGGTGGATGCCTCTAACCGCGCCGTCGACGCGGCCCATGCACAGGCCCTGGCCGACGCCATTCCCCTGGGTCTGGGCACGCCGGACGATGTGGCCGGCGCGGCGGCCTATCTGCTGGCCGATACGGGCCGCTGGATCACGGGCACGATCCTCACGCCCGACGGAGGCCTCGGCGCGATCTGATACCGCTCTTTAAGCAACGGGCGGGAAATCTGGATCAGTCTGGCTTCGGCGCACCGGTGCGCTTTGTTTCTTCGCGCTGACGCGCCCCCAATCGGACCTTTTGTGGGGCTCCTGCGGGGGCGGCGCAACGGCGCCTTGTCACGGTCGCGGCCTTTGGCGCGGTGCGGATTATCGCCCCGCGCTCCGATCAGGCCACGCGGCGGGCCGGGTTGCCGCCATAGCGGGCGTGGTCCGGGACATCACGGGCGACCACGGCGCCGGCGAAGATGTGGGCGTTCATCCCCACACTGATGCCCGGCAAAACCACCGCATGGGCCCCAAGAAAGACCCCGTCGCCAAGCTTTGCATTGCCCGTCACCTCCGACAGGGCCGCAAGCGTGCAGCCGTCGCCGATGACGGTGTCGTGGCCCACGCCCGACTTTGAGTTGAAGGACACGAAATCGCCGATCCGCGAATCGCATGTTGTGCCGCTGAACGGACAAAACAGGCAGCCCTCGCCGATCGCCACACGCTCGCCGACGGTCGCGGTGGGGTGGATCAGCGTTTCAAACTGCGCGCCGCGTTCTTTCAAGGCGCGGGCATAGCGCAGTTTGGCTTGCGGGTCGCCAATGGCGAGAACATAGCGGTCATCGGCTTCGGGACGGGCTTGCTCCACAGTGCCCTTGATCCCCGGATGGGTGTCGTAACGGTCCAGGATCCAGTCCCGGTCATCGAGAAAGCCCGCAATCTCCCAGTCCACCGGTCCGGCGGCCTGGATGTCCCGCGCGTGGTTGAGAACCTCACGGCCGAACCCGCCAGCCCCCACAATCCAAAGGCGCTTCATGGTCGCGTTCCCCTCAAATCGCTCCGCCCCGGGGCAGAGATGCCACATACGCTGTAAGAACGCGGTTAAAAGACAGAGTTAACGGGCCGCGGCCCCTGTTCACCGGCCCTCTCGGCCCCTAGGGTGCCGGTTACGCCCATCAACCGGCGGCTTTTGGCCCTTCGAAGTGCCGCCACGGGCTTTCAAACGCGCGGGTTTAACCCGTTCATTGCTTTTGGGAGGCAGCCCCCATGACCATCGATCTTCAAGCCCTGCTCATCACGCTCGTCATCGGCGCCATCGGCGGCAATCTGGCCGGACTGGTGCTCGCCTCGCGCAGCCTTGGATTTGTGTGGAACACGGTTGTCGGCGTGTTCGGCGGCGGCATTGGCTATTTCGTGCTTGGCACCCTCGCCGTGGTGGGCGGCGGTCTGCTCTATTCGATCCTCGCGGCCTTTATCGGCGGCGCGCTGCTCCTGTTCCTGATCAGCCTCCTGCGCCGCCGCTGATCGCCGCCGTGCGCCAACGCGGCCCAAACACGGCGCCGCAACTGCGCTAGGCTCGATCCGTGACCGACGGAAATGGAAAGGGACGGACGGGCATGAAGGATTTCAGCGGCAAGCTGGCGGTCGTGACCGGCGGCGCTTCGGGGATCGGGCGCGAACTGGTGCGCCAATTGGCGGCCGAGGGCTGCTCGGTGGCCTTTTGCGACATTTCTGGAAAAGGCATGGTCGAAACCCGTGCCCTTGCGCTGTCCGGCGCCCCCCAGGGCGTGCGCGTGACGAGCTTTGCCGCCGACGTGTCCCAGGAGGGCGATATCGAGGGCTTCAAGACCGATGTCCTGCGCGCCCACGACACCGACCACATCGATCTTCTGTTCAATAATGCCGGCATTGGCGGCGGCGGCAGCTTCGTGGCGGGCCCCCGGGACATGTGGGAGCGGACCTTCGGGGTCTGCTGGTTCGGTGTGTACAACACGGCCCGGGCCTTCATGCCCCTGCTCGTCCGGGCGCCGGAGGCCCACATCGTCAATGTGAGTTCCGTAAACGGATTTTGGGCAAGCCTTGGCGCCGGAACACCCCACACCGCCTATTCAGCGGCCAAATTTGCCGTGAAGGGCTTTACGGAGGCACTGATCACGGATCTGGCGGTCCATGCGCCCCATGTGAAGGCAAGCGTCGTGATGCCGGGCCATATCGGCACGTCGATTGCGCTGAACACCCAGCGGGAGTTCGGCGTTCCGGATGCGGACAAGGAAGAGGCGGAGGCGTTTGGCGCCTGGTTTCGCGACAACGCCGCGACGACGGCCGCGGATGCGGCGCGGATCATCCTGCAAGGGGTGCGAGAGGAACGCTGGCGCATTCTCGTGGGCCCCGACGCCCACGCCATCGACCATGCCGTGCGCGCCGATCCCGAAGGGGCCTATGAGCCCGGCTTCGGGGCGCAGATCTTCGCCTTCACGGCCGCGGCGGACCAGACCGATCCGCCCGCCTGAGGGATGGGACCCTGACTTGATCAGTCGTTTGATCAGGCCGCTTCAGCGGTGAAATCCACCGTCGTGATTTCGTCCGGCTTCACCATCACAAGGCGAGACGCCTCGGTGGTGTGGCCATCCTGTTCGAAGACGAATTCAAGCCGGCGCATCCCGGCCTTCACGCCATTGAGGGCGATTTCACGGGGCAGCGGCCCGTGGCTGATTTCCCGCTTCACGCCATCATCGGTGGTCAGGGTCAAACGCTCATAGACCTGGACATTCGACAGATTGAGCTGAACCCCGCCCTCGGCGCCGGTGCGCGCCGACCGCCGGCCGCCGGACTCGCCCCGGGACAGGCGCCCACGCAGGCCGGCAAAGGCATCCAGCATGCCGCCGGTCCAGGAGCCGATTTCCTGATCGCGCTCATCGAAGGCCTGCATCATTTTCTGTTCGCATACGGCGATCACAGCCATGCCGTCCTGCACGCTCGGCACGCCGTCCCAGGTCAGTTTGCGCTTCTGGTAATCGGCCAGAAGGGACTCAGCGATGCGCAGCAGACTGTTCTGGGCTTCCGCATAGGCGGCCCACCGGTGCGAAATCAGGAACCACCGGTCCAGCCCCACGATCACACCGGCAAGCGCGATGCAGGCGAAGGCGCGCTGGGTGGGGATGGGCCCGCCCAGGATCGGCAGCAGCACCCCAAGGGCCACCAGCACGATGACGGCGGCGCGGATCTGGAAGGACCACTTGCGCCACTGGGGAATGTGATCGTCATACCAGTCCGCCATGGCGCGGATCTTGTGTTCCGTCTCCCGCACGCGCGCGTCGAGCTCGGCTTCGCTGAGGGAGGAGGCGATGTCGGTGTTCGGTGAGACGTTCATGGTGTTTCCGTCCGGTTCGTCGCGGGAATGATGATCGAAAATCCGTGGGCGGGCAGGATGGACAGCCCGCCAGACTGGGCGTTCGGGACCGATAAGGGGGGGCACGTCCGGTCAGACCGCCCATGGTGTGAAGATCAAGAGCACCATCCATCGGCGAAGTGGCAAGACGGTGCTTGAAGGACGTCATAGTGCGCAACAGGACGGCAAAAACACGGATGGTGCCGCGTTTTGCCAGGGCGGTGCGAGGGTCTTCAAAGCCGGCGCTCTCACCCGTCGGGTTCTTGAGGGCCGCGCCCGCCACGGATCGGGTACTCGGCGGCGCCGTGGGCCAATTCGAGCGGAAGTGGCATGGGCCGCCCGGCGGGGGCTGGCCGAAATCCGACTCAGCCCGCGGTACTGGAGTTCTTGTGCTGACAGGGGGGCCCATGGTTGTCAAGCGCCCGATCCTACTCCTGGGCCAGGCCTGGATCGGCGTCCACTTTTCAGGCGCCGATCCACAGATTGAGCGACGGGCTTCGCGGCGTCCGGAGCCAGATGCCGGCCCCGTGGCCAGCCACAGCGCCAGGCTTACTGGCCGGAGCCGAGTTTTCGGGCGAAGAAATCGAGGATCAGCCGGTCGCGGTGCATGCGGCTTGTGGTGGCCCGGAAGCCGTGCTTTTCGCCCGGATAGGTCATCAGTTCGAAGGTCTTGCCCTGCTTTTGCAGCGCATCCATCAGCTGAATCGAATTCAGGAACACCACATTGTCATCGGCCATGCCGTGGATCAGGAGCAATTCGCCTTTGCCCGGAATGCCATCAATATGGGCGAAAACGGCGCTGGCATCGTAGGCCGGTCCGTCCCGCTCCGCATCGGGATGACCCATATAGCGCTCCGTATAGGCCGTATCATAGAGGCGCCATTCTGTGACTGGCGCACCGGACACACCCGCCGCATAAAGCTCCGGATGCTGACCGAGCATATGCAGCGTCATGTAACCGCCATAGGACCAGCCATAGACGCCAATCCGGGACGCATCCACGAAGTCCTGGGAGGCCAGCCAGCGCGTGCCGATGGCCTGGTCGGCCACCTCCGGATGGCCCATGCGCCGGTAAAGCGGATCCTCAAAGGCCTTGCCACGATTGCCCGCGCCGCGATTGTCCAGCAGGAAGACCACATAGCCCTGGTCCACCAGGAGCTGTTCGAAGGCGCCGCCCCATCCCTTGTGGACCCGCTGGGCGTGGGGCCCGCCATAGACGAGGACGATGGCCGGGCGCTGCTCGCCGGGCGCAAGGTCGGCCGGCTTCAAAAGCTTGTAGTCGAGGGGCGTGCCGTCCTCGGCCTCCAGGGTGCCGAACTCCGGAGTCACATGGGAGGCGAGATAGGGCGCATAGGGATGAGCCTCATTGAGGGCGTTTTCGTTCAGCCAGCGGATGCGCTCCCCGGCGGGCGTGTAGACGGCGACCTGGGCCGGCTGATTGGGACTTGAGGACCGGCCGATATACGCCGAGCAGTCGCCGGCAAAACTGGCGAAGTGCCGCCCCGGTGTCTTGCTGATGCGTTCAGGCGCGGCACTTGCGGCGCCGGTGAGGGAAGTTCGGAAAATGTGCCGCTCCAGAGCGCTCTGCGTCCAGCCCTCGAAATAGACCATGCCGTAGGTCTCATCCACGCAGGACACGGACAAAACCGGCCAAGTGCCGCTCGTCACCGCGCCTTTGAGCTGTCCGGCCGCATCATAGCGATACAAATGCATATAGCCGGAGCGCTCCGAGCCCCACAGAAATCCGCCATCGGTGAGTGCGGTGAAGGCATCGTTCACATTGATCCAAGTCTCGGAGGTTTCCGACAGCACGACCGTGGAGGCCCCCGTCGACGCGTCCGCCTTCAGCAGATCAAGCCGCTTTTGATCCCGGGACAGGCGCTCCACATAGACACTCTGTCCGTCTGACGACCAATGGACATTGGCGATGTAGATGTCCGGATCCGCGCCCAGGTCCATCCAGGTCGGCGCGCCCCCGGTGACCGGCACCACGCCGAGCTTGATGGTCACGTTGGCGGTGCCGGCAAAGGGATAGCGTTGCCGGATCGTCTTGGCCCCACCGGGACCAAAATCCAGCCGCTCGGCGATGGCGACTGGGCTCTCGTCAATCTGGGTGAAGGCGATGCGCTCCTCGTCCGGCGCCCACCAATACCCTGTGTCACGGTCGAGTTCTTCCTGGGCCACGAACTCGGCCACGCCGTTGCGCACGGTGCCGCCCGCGCCGCTCGTCACTTGCGTTTCCTTGCCCGCCTCACGGTCATAGACAAACACCTCGTCGCCGCGCACATAGGACACGAAGCTGCCCTGGGGGGAGACTTTGGGGTCCGTCTCAAAA